>NZ_JACHDI010000007.1:0-301681 GCF_014201025.1 Paraburkholderia sp. MM5384-R2 | reverse complement strand
CACGGCGCGGATACCCCACAAAACCAATGGCACAACAGGGCTCTCTAGATTTATCAAGCACATAGCGAGGTTGGGCAGTATGAAACATACTTGTACAGATTGATGTAATCGCCGATTGAGCGCCGGGCATGGCCGACCGATTCATAGGCTTTCAGATACACCTCTTCATATTTCACGCTTCGCCACACGCGCTCGACGAACACGTTGTCTCGCCAGGCACCTTTGCCGTCCATGGACAAGCGGATGCCCCGGCTGAGCACGGCCTCGGTGAACACTGTCGCGGTGAACTGGCTGCCCTGGTCGGTATTGACGATCTCAGGTTGCCCGTACTTTGCGAACGCTTCTTCCAACGCCTCGACAGCGTGCATCGCCTCCATCGTGATCGCTACGCGGTGGGCCAGTACCTTCCTGCTGGCCCAGTCCACCACGGCGGTCAGATACACGAAGCCGCGCGCCATCGGGATATAACTCGTATCCAGTGCCCAGACCTGGTTTGCCCGATTGATCGTCATGCCCCGCAGCAGATACGGCCAGATCTTGTGCTGAGCATTGCGTCGGCTCGTATTCGGCTTGCAGTACAGCGCCTCGATACCCATGCGCTTCATCAGCGTGCGCACGCGCCTGCGGCCAATCTCGTGTGCCTCGCGACGCAGCAGTCGCGCCAGCATCCGCGCTCCGGCAAACGGAAACTCCATGTGCAGTTCATCGATCCGGCGCATCAGCAACTGGTCTGCCTCGCTCACCGGTTGCGCCCGGTAATACACGCTCGATCTTGCGATACCAACGAGTCGCGCCTGCTGCGAGACCGGCAATGCGTGCGTACGATCGATCATCGCTTTGCGCTCAGCAATCCCGCTTTGTTGAGCGCGCCGCTTAAAAAATCGTTCTCCAGCGTGAGCTGGCCGATCTTCGCATGTAGCTCCTTCAAATCGACTTGCGGCTCGCTCGACGGCGTGCCGCCTGCGCCAAACACGTCGGCGGCACGTTCCTGCAACTGCCGCTTCCATTCGGTGATCTGGTTCGGGTGCACATCGAACTGCTGCGCCAGTTCGGCTAGCGTCCGCTCACCCTTGACCGCCGCCATCGCCACTTTCGCTTTGAACGCGGCCGAGTGCGTCCGTCGGGTTCTCTTCGTCATCTTCCTGGTTCCTTTGTCGGCATTATCGCCGGCTCAGGCCCCGAGCGTTCCACTTATCCGACTGTCCGAATTTGCGCGGCCATCTCTTAGCTCTTCAGCAACGGCTACAAGAAAGGTGCTAGCAACGAGCGTAGTGGCAACAAGTATTCTTCCGGGTCATTCTTTTCGAAGCGGCCAACGTTGTGTTTCTGCACCGAAGAAAGCCCTCTGTGAGTGCCACACAGCTATGGAAGCGATGGTCTGGCGTTCAAGGCCATCGCACACGTATGCGGTCACGACGGATAAGAATTGTCAGCAAGCCATTTCTGGCTGCTCAACGATGGCCACTCCGTGATTCTTTAGCCGCGCTCCTAAGACTACGAAGTGCTCGGTCCATTGAAGAATGACCGCGTCTCGGGTCGGTCAAGAAACTGAGTGGTGGAACGTGCGACGCGCCACGTAGGCGTCGCGACGGGTCCAAGGATCTCATCGTCGCACACGCCCATTCCGGGATGGGTGCCCGTCAGAACCGTCGGCCGAAAGAAGTTAGAGCCCGTAGTGAGGCGCGAGCCGCCTGTCGGAACGGCCGCACCTGCTTGCACAGCCTCGTCCACGAGGCCTTCTATCCGCGTGACAACCGCGTCGCCAATGAGCGGGCCAATCTGCGTCCCTTCGACCATCCCATCGCCTAGCGTAAGCGCCGATACCTTCGCCACGAGTCGCGTTACGAAGTCTTCGTAAACATCCGTATGAACCAGGAATCGGTTCGCGCACATGGCAGCTTGCCCGGAATGCCGGAAGCGTGCGTCAATGGCTCCTTTGACTGCCAAGTCGATCTCCGCGTCGAAGACAATGAAGGGGCAGTTTGCGCCCAGTTCGAGTGACACCTTTTTAACCGTGGCTGAACATAGCGCAATCAACCTTTTGCCTTCGTCAATCAAGCCTGTAAAGGACACTTTTCTTATCCTCGCGTTCGAAACCATCGAACTCCTGAGGGTCTCGCCTTCTCCGTAAGCGGCTCGGCAGGGCCGGTCCCCGATTCGCGCGCGCGTGGGGCATGATGTGAGAGCGTGGGTAGGTCCGGCGTAGACCACGTGAAGATCGTTCCATGATCGTGGCCACGATCTATCTGGATCTACCCGGTCAAACGGTGGACGTGAGCGGAGCGGCCAGCTTCAGTTTGTCGGCCACGTTCCAGGGAAGCAGTTCGTCGATGCGGTTGACCTTGTGGTCCGCAATATGAGTGAGCACGTATTCGAGGTAGGCACGTGGGTTGACTTCGTTGAGTTTGCACGTACCGATGAGACTGTACATCGCCGCCGCGCGCTCACCGCCGCTGTCGGAGCCAACGAACAAATAGTTTTTCCTGCCCAACGCTACACAACGCAGGGCATTTTCTGCGAGTACATTGCTGATCTCGGCGCGTCCGTCCTCGCAATAGAACGTGAGCGCCGCCCAGTGGTTCAGCGAGTAGTTGATCGCGCCCGTAAGCGTAGACTTCTTCGACAGCGTCGCAAGCTTGGCCCTAATCGTCGATTCGAACGTGTTGAGCAGAAACTTGCTCTTCTCCTGCCGCACACGCAACCGCTCATCGGGAGGTTTGCCGCGAATGTCGGCTTCGATGCTGTAGAGCTCGCCGATCATCTGGAGCAGGTTCTGGGTATCCGGAGTCGGCGTACGCTCGTGAACGTCGTATATATACCTCCTCGCGTGATCCCAGCATGCCGCTTCGAAGACGTCGCCGCTTGCGTACAGCTGATCGAAGCCGGCGTAGGCATCCGCCTGCAGGATTCCCTTGAAGTTGGCGAGGTGCGTTTGCGGATGAACACCCTTGCGGTCCGACGAGTACGAGAACCAGACTGCCGCAGGCTCCGTCGAGCCAGAGCGTCGATCGTCGCGCACATAGACCCAGAATCGGCCGGTTGTCGTCTTCTGGTTGCCCGGTGTGAGGACGGGAACCGTCGTGTCGTCGCCATGGAGCTTACCGGCAGCCAGCACGTAGCGCTGGATTGCTTCGACCAGCACCATGCAGAGTTCGACGATCTGGCCGACCCAGCGGCCCATGCTGGCGCGATCAAGCATCACGCCGTCGCGCGCCGCGATCTCCGACTGGCGATACAGGGGTTGGTGATCCGCGAACTTCGATACTGCGATATCGGCCAGCAGGCTTGGATGTGCGATGCTGCGCTCGATCGGCAGGCCCGGCATCGGCAGTTGTTCGATATGCCTACAGCCGGGGCAAAGCAATTTGCGCCGGATCGTGCGGATCACCTTGAATGCGGCGGCTACGCGCGCGAGCTGTTCGGAGACGTCCTCGCCCAGCGGCTGCATGGTCGTCGCGCACCTGGGGCAGAGCGGATCAGGCTCGAGTACGATCTCCTCGCGCGGCAGGTGCGGCGGGAGCGGCTCTCGCGAAGGCGATTTGCTGGCCGGCGCATTCGGTGTCCTGTCGCGCTGGTTACGCGCCTCGGCAGCACCCCGGCCGGCCGTCAGGTCCTCCAGCTGCGCCTCGAGCTTGTCGATCTGCTTCGCGAGTTGCTCGGACTTGCGCCCGAAGTGCATCCGCCTGAGCTTGTCGATCTGCGCCTTCAGGCGCTCGATCTCGTCATCTCGCGCGGCGAGTTCCTCCACCATCTTCGCAATCGATGCCTGGTGCTCAAGCAGCGATGCCTGTTGCGCGAGCACCATGGCACGGAGCTCGGCGACAGTATCGGGAAGCGGCGCCTGATCGGACATGCGTCGCAGTTTACGAGCCTTCCTCGCGGTTTACAACATCGAGAGTGCGGCGGTGCGTCGTGGCTGTCGCCAGTCGATTCCCTCGAGCAACATCGACAACTGTGCGCTCGTCAGATGGATCTTGCCGCCATCGGCCTGTGGCCAGATGAAACGCCCTCGCTCCAACCGTTTCGCGAGAAGCCAGAGCCCGTCCTCAGTAGCCCAAAGCACCTTCACGAGATCGCCGCGGCGCCCGCGGAAGATGAAGACGTTACCGCCCAGCGGATTCTCCTCAAGCGCCGTGTGTACCTTGGCAGCAAGTCCCTGGAAGCCGCAGCGCATGTCCGTAATGCCCGCAACAAGCCAGATACGCGTACCCGTTGGCAGAGAAATCACGAGCGCAAACTCCCCAACACCGTCCGAAGCATCTCAGCGTCGACAATGCCGTCGACCTTGACTACTGCCCGGCCAATCCGAACCTCGATTGAACCAGCCGGCCTCACGACCTCAGACTCTGCCAGCGCAGGAGGTTCATTGACCGATGACACGTCGTTCACGATCGCCACTGGAACGAGTTGCACCGCCTCGGCTTGCTGTTCCGCCAGATACCGGCGCCGCCACGTGTACACGAGGTTCGCGTTCAAGCCGTTCTCACGGGCCAACCTGGCGACTGACACCCCTGATTCACAAGCTGCCATCGCCAGGCGACGGCGGAATTCGGGACTATGGTTCGGGCGGCCTTTACGGCTGCCAGGCCTCTGAGTTGGCTCTGACAAAATGGTGTCCACCACTTCGAAAATGATGGACATCACTTTGATGCCGATTCTAGCGCCCGTCTACGACGGCCATCGCGAGCCGCTTACCCTTCTCCGGTCAGAACCGACCGCACGCCGCGGGGTAATCCAGCGCTTTCGCCGAGCGCGCAGAGGGCCAACGCCGAGAAAGGGGTCTGCGGATCCGGATGATGTACGACGCGGTACAACCGGCCGCCAAAGCCGCACCAATACGTCTTGCCACCATGGACGAGGGAAAGGTCCACGCCGTCATCGCGGCATACACCCCGATCGGTTGCCGCAGCACGCGGATCCGCTAGTTGCGGCGAGGCGCCGGGAGGTTGTCGCCGTAAATCCTCCTCGCTTCCTCAGCAAACCACTCAAGATAATTCGCGGCCTGGGTGATTTCGGAACGGGCCTCGTGCAGCGGTTTTCCCTGTTCGCTGCACAGTATTACGGAGAGATCTTCACGATGGCTTTCCACCATGTGCGCCCATTCCCGCAATACCAAACCGCGCTCCCGGCCACTCCACTCCCGCCAGTCCTTGACCGCAGGCGACGGCGTCATCAACCTGCTGCGTCGTCACCTGTGGCACCGAGCCAATGATCTCACGGGTCGACGGATTAATGACCGGCACCCGAGGCAGTGACGTATCATCAACCCAGACGTCGCCGATATATGCCGATTGTTCGAAGAGACTTGCCCACCTTAGCTTCATCGGTACCCCTCCGCATACAGCGTCCATGTTCATTCTCTCAGGTCATTTCAAGGTCCTGCCGTCGTGGGCGCATCGCGAAAGCGTCACGATCTCCGGAGGCGATTGTCCGAGGCAATTTTGCATGACCCGTGAGGGGATCCTACGATGCCCGTGCTAGCTTGCCCGCAGAACAAACAACCCGCCGGCGGACATATTGGACCACGCTATCACTCGGCTTTCTGCACCGCCCGCGTGGCCGCCGGATCAGGCGAGGACGGCGGTTCCCTCGATACCCTCCGGCATTGCCACGCTCGCGCTGGCATGCACTTGACCGGACCCGTTCTACGCCGCGCCTTATCTGCTTCGCCTCCTCGACGTCGCCCGGCACTATGGCACGCCGCGTTTTCGTTGGTGACCGAGACGGCCCGAATTTTGGGCGACACTCGGTGGCTGAAGAAGATGAAAAAGCGCGTTTGATATCTCCTTAATGCTACGAGCGACGAGGGATTCCTATAAAAGCCACTTTCACCAAGTCAGAACCGAGGCTGCTATCCATACAACAACCTTCAGCGTTGTTTGTTTTCTCGTATCCGAGCCCGTCTAGCAACGAACCCCGTTACCGTTGCGTGGACGGGTCCACGACGGTATCTCTCACAGCTGGCTTACCTGCTAAGTATGAAACGCCCGCAGCAAAGAAAGCGACTACTGCAAACAAGAGTAGACCGCTAGCGTAAGAACCCGTGATGTCTTTCGATAAACCAATGGCAAAGGGACCGACGAACCCGCCAAGGTTGCCCACTGCGCCAATGAGGGCAATGCCGGCGGCGGCCGCTCTTCCGGAAAGCAGGTTGGTGTTTATGGCCCAAAATGCTGGCAGCGCGCCGAAGATACCGAAGGCAGCGACGCAAAACGCGAGCATTTTTAACAGCGGGTCTTGAGTCAAGGCAGCTGCAATTAATGCACATCCGGCAATACATGTCGGAATAACAATATGAAACCGGCGTTCACGCGTCGCATCAGACCGCCTAGCCCAAAGGACCATACTTGCCGAGCCGACAATGTAAGGAATCGCAGTGACAAGCCCTGTCTCCAGGTTGGTTAGCCCGAATGCCTTAATGATCTGCGGCAGGAAAAAGCCGATTCCATAAATTGCTATGAAAAAACAGAATGCAACCAACGCCAGTAGCCACACCTGTAGGTTGCGGAATACTCCTGACACGTTTTCTGATAAATCGTGCCGATAATCGCTCCGTTCAGTTGTTATTCGACGCATGAGCCAATTGCGTTCGTCTTCTGACAGCCACTTCGCGTGGGTGGGATTGTCATCAAGATACTTCAAAGTGACGATTGCAAGTATCACGGCAGGAATTGCTTCCAGGATGAACAGCCATTGCCAGCCGTGCATCCCGAGATGGCCGTCCATGCCAAGCAGCGCACCGGAAATCGGTCCGCCAATCACTGTTGACATAGGGGCAGCCACAAGCAGGTACCCCATCACTCTTGCGCGGTATGACGACGGAAACCAAAGCGTCAGAAAGAAGGCAATTCCGGGGAAGCAGCCTGCTTCCGCAATCCCTAGTAGAAGTCGGACGACGTAAAAGCTCGTCGGCCCGGTGACGAATGCGGTCGCACCCGACACCAAACCCCATGTAAGCATGATGCGGGCGATCCATCGCCGTGCTCCAAAGCGCACAAGCAGCAGATTGGAGGGCACCTCGCATGCAAAGTAAGTTAGAAAAAATAAACCTGAGCCGAGACCGAAGGCGGACGCTGTAAGACCGAGGTCTTTATTCATCTGCAAGGCAGCAAAACCAACGTTGACACGATCGAGGAACGAAATGAAGTAGCAGAAGATGAGGAAGGGTAATAGACGCATGAACACCTTCTTCATCGTCCGTTGCTCTATGGTAACCATTGCAATACCTTATCAATTGGAGTTCGAAGCAACAGCCAGAAACGTATAACGCCGGCGATGCAAATAATGCCGATCCAGGTGAAGTTGTCGTCACCGATGCGGGACACTCGGTCAGCACCGCTTAGAACTTGTGGCGTATGCCAATACGGACATAGACCTGTCGGTCACTGGATGATTCGCCCTGGTTAGTGAAGTTTGCGACTGCAGGCGCACCAGTCGACGATGTCCCTGATGCCTTCTGAAACGATGCACCGAGATAAACGTCGGTTCGTTTAGAGAGAAAATAGTCGGCAGAGACGCCCACTTGGTTGTAGTGTTGATCACCGACTCTATGTCCAGCAGCAGTGGTGACCCCTTTGCCAACAAGGTAGTCATAGGAAGCTAATAGGAAAAGTGTCGGACTGTATGTGAACTGCAACGTAACTTCTGCGTTGTTAAATCGTGCTGTTGCGTTTGAGAACCCGGCACCCAAATTAGCGTATTGAATGTTCGAGAACGCCGTACGAAGTTGCACCGGCCCAATCGTGTAGCCTGCCCCCAAAATACCAACTTGATACGCACTCGCTGTCGCGTATGCTTTATTCAAAGAGAATGCGAGCGTAGACGCGCCGTTGGCATTATTTGTGAAGAATCCTGACCCTGCCGTGGAAGACGTCGGATTTTTGAAATACGTATATGCCGCATCTAGTGTCAGCGGTCCACGTAAGTAGGACGCTCCGAACGAATATCCGCTGTTGGCAGTTACATTCCCGGGGACGCCTCCAACGCCGTACTCCGCGCCGAACGAAAATCCGCCAAAGTTGGGACTCATATAACGAACAGAATTGTTCATTCTGACAGAATTGAAAGTATTATCGAGATCTCCGGGACGTCCAAAGCCCGCGGTACCAAACATACCTGTCACAGAATAAGGCGTGACGAAGTAGGCAATCATGTCGTACTGGCGGCCCAATGTCAGGCTGCCGAACTTGTCGTTAGCCAGTCCTACGAACGCCTGACGGCCGAAAGCGGTCCCACCTTGACCAAACATGCCGTTATTGATGTTAATGCCAGACTCGAGCGTGAAAATCGCTCGCAGGCCCGAGCCCAGGTCCTCTGCTCCGGTCAATCCCCATCGACTACCTTGTTCTCCGGCCAACGAGTCAAGCGAGAATCTCTTTCCTCCATTTACATTGCTCTGGTAGACCAGTCCTTCATCGAGGATACCGTATAACGTAACTTTGGATTGTGCGTTAGCGACGGGCGACGTACTGATAGTCGCACCTGCGATGATCGCGCAGATTGCCTTTGGCGGGTTCATACGTTCTCCTGACTTTTATGCGCTAATTATTTTTGCTGAAGAAAGACTTTCACTATGGTTTTGGACTTCTAACCTAACTATTGGTAGATTGGTGTATTGGACGGTCGACCGCTATTGGTGCAAACCCGTTTTCGCTGGTAACGCGAGACGGACCATCTGCTTTCTCGCGTATGACGGACATTCGCTGACTACTTACGATAGCCACCGAAGTACGGAACGTCGCCAAAGATGTCATTGCGTTTGTCGGGAAATGGAGCGCTGAAAAGGGTGCCATTGAATCCGGAAAACCCCTTGGCCATTATGTGATACGAAGACTTTGCTTTCCTTTTGTTCGAGCGCCGACCCGACGGTGTCCTGCTGATCACGTTGAATCGCCCGAGGTGATGAATGCCACGAACAACAAAATGCACTGGGAGCTGACCAAGATTTGGGGAGTAATTTCCGACGATCCCGGTGTAAAAGTGGTCGTCGTGACAGGTGCAGGCGCCCGTGCGTTTTCTGCCGGGGGAGACCTCTCCGTGGTCGAGGAGAGGTCAAATAGCCATGAGGCCAGACTGCGAGCGATGAAAGAGGCGCCGGACCTTGTCTACAACATGCTGGCGTGTGATAAGGCCATTATTTCCGCAGTCAATGGCACAGCAGTAGGCGCAGGTCTTGTCGTAGCGCTCCTTGCGGACATCAGCGTAATGACAAAAGACGCAAGGCTAAGCGATGGTCATGCTGCTGTGCGGTGTGGAGAAGGCCAAGTACTACCTGATGACGGCTGATTTTATTGACGGCCCTGAAGCCGAGCGCATTGGCCTTGTCACCTTCTGCGCGCCGACGGCTGACGTGTTAGCCAATTCGTTGGCGATCGCGGCGAATCGCGCCCGCGACAGGCTGACTGCGATTCGGGCGACGAAGAAATCGCTCAATGGCTGGATGCGGATCGCGGGCCCCATCTTTGATCACTCGCTTGCAACGGAAATGCTATGCTTTTTTGGACGCCGAATAGATTTAGGCAAGACAACTCGCCATCGAAGATCAGGGTTGCAAAAATTGGGTGGACCATAATAGATTTTGCACACTCCCCCGGAGTATCTCTTGGCGGCATTACAACGCCTGCATTCTTCGGCCGTGAGCGAAGCCGAGGTCCGTAGCGGCGGCGCATCCTTGCGAACCTACGTTCCGGCTTAACGGGGTGATCGTCTTGGTCGTTGGCTGCGCCGCGACGCGTGCACTAAAGAATCGTCCGCGCATCAGTCCTTGTCGGTAAACGGCCAGTGCTCGTTCATCCAGTCATATCCGTTGCGATCCGTCCAAGCCCAGCACTGACGAGCGATAACCTTCTGACCGTTCCTGTTTATAACGCCGTAAGGCGCAGCACCTCCAGAAAGTGCGCCGACGGCAACATTTTGATTAGAGTCAGTGGTTTTTGACTCCGGGGAATCAAGGTTGCCGAAAGATTTGAGCACGGGCTTAGTGGACGTCATACATGTTTTCCTCTAGGACGACGTAGCGTAAGAATGAACTCCGTCGGTCATCAGCGTGAATCGGCGGGCGTGCGTGCCCAACGCTCCATCGGTACCCGGGGGTCTCATGCTAGCTACTGCATCTTTAAACTCAATGCCGTCTTTTAGACGAGTTGCATGACTTCGTTCAACGCGACCCTGGATGTTCTGAAGCGGTTGACAGGATGCTCGACATCCGCGTATCCAAACGCGATGCCGCAAACCATCTGTCGATCGTCGCCGATCCCGAAATACGATCGAATGTACTTTGCATGGCGCGCGAGTGCGGCCTGCGGGGTGGTGGATACCCCATGGGCGTGAGCGGCGAGAAGAAACGAGCCTATAAATGACCCGCAATCGACTGCAGCGTAAGTTCCGAGTTCGACTGGAATCGTAACGATTGCGACATGCGGTGCACCGAACATCCGAAAGTTCTCAAAGCTTTGTGAAGTTCGACGCCCTTTGTCGCCGCGTTCAATTCCTAATGCCTCATATAACCTGTAACCTGCATCGCGCCGCCGATCCGCGAAAGCCCCGCGGTACTCCGGAGGAAACGGTATGTCGGACTCCACTTCAGTCGCATGTGAGGCGTGCTCCACTAGCGCGTTACGGAATCTTTCCGTCGTTTCCGCAGATGCGATTACTAAATGCCAAGGCTGCACGTTGCACCAGGAAGCGCTTTTACGGGCGATTTCCACAATGTTTTCGATCACTTCAGTCGCGACGGGCATCGAACGATACGCCCTGCAGGTGAACCGGCCGGACGCGAGTCGCCTGAGGACGTCGACATCAGAAGCAGTATTCGTTGTCTGGGGTGGCACAGAGCTGTCTCCTTTTCCAAGAACCGAACAATAGGCAGACCATCAAGTTAATCTATCTAACGTACGTTAGAATATTGCGTCGGCTCTGAATTTTCTATCAGGGATAGCCCCTATGCATTCGAGCCTATGATCCGCGCTCGAGCACCTCTTCGAAGCGCCAGCGACAGGCCGTCAGCGTATTTGACTGTGCGCAGCATGGCCAGCAGATCGAGCTCGCGTTACTTCTGGTCAACGGCTGCGCGGACAACGCGGCGACCACCGTCTAGAGCGCCTGCTAATTCGATCCTTCGAACGCGATCGCCGTGTCGCAATCCCTGGACCTGTGTCTAGTGGGCCGCCCCCGTACCCACGATTCCGGTAGTTGGGCTTCCTCTTTCCCCTGGCGACCTTCTCACAACGAGAATCGGGACGCAGAAATGTAGGCGGAGTATCCGTTCCCCGTATGCCCGGCTCATCCAGTCGCAATCCGCAGGATCGATGACATTGCACACCACGCTCGAATCAAGCAGGCGCCGGCCAAACCATTCCACAGTACGGAACGTCCGCATCGGACACATTGCGCGAGCCTGCGTCCAAAGGTTCAATGCATGGTGAAACCGTTAATTTCAGCTTGGGGAGCACGCATGCAATATGAAGACTTTCAGTTCATCCGGTTCGACCGCCAACCTGACGGCGTAATTCTCATAACCCTAAACCGCCCCGAGGTCTTGAACGCCACAAACGATAGGATGCACTGGGAACTGACGAAGGTCTGGGGAGTGGTCAACGAAGATCCCATGGTCAAAGCGGTGGTAGTCACAGGTGCGGGCGATCGCGCTTTCTCCGCGGGCGGAGACCTGTCCGTCGTAGAAGAAATGGCTAACAGCCAAGAGGCAACTCTACGGGTAATGAAGGAGGCGTCTGACATCGTTTATAACATTCTTTCCTGCGACAAACCCATCATCTCGGCTATCAACGGTACAGCCGTGGGTGCAGGCCTAGCTGTGGCACTTCTTGCAGATGTCAGCGTAATGGCTGAAGACGCCCGTCTTACCGATGGACATGCGCGCTTGGGGGTATCCGCAGGTGACCACGCTGCCATCATCTGGCCGCTGCTGTGCGGCATGTCGAAGGCGAAGTACTACCTGATGACGGCTGATTTTGTCGATGGCAGAGAGGCGGAGCGCATCGGCCTTGTGACCTTCTGCGCACCGCGAACAGAGGTCCTGGCGAAGGCCTTGGCGATTGCAGCCAAGCTTGCGCGGGGAAGCCAGATTGCGATTCGCGCGACGAAGAAGTCACTGAACAATTGGATTCGGTTAGCCGGCCCCGCTTTCGACAATTCACTCGCCCTAGAGATGCTGTGCTTCTTGGGTACGGACGTAAAAGAAGGGGTGGCAGCGCTGCGTAGCAAGCGTCAACCGGAGTTTCCTTCAGCCCGACTGCCTCAGTAGCTCGGCGAAGCGGTTTGTTGCGGTCTTCTCCTAAGCTTTTTTAACCAACCACTAACTATAGTTAATTGTGGAGCCCTTCCCATACTGCTCGTTGATGCGACACATCCAAAACGCTTGCGCGTGCACAACGGGGGTTTCGGGAGCGGACGCGGCGATGGGTATTGCGGACGGACGTGTTTGGTTTCACCTTCAAATGGGACGGTTCGCTGTGGATTACGCAGGCGGCGACGCACCCAAACAACAGGCCGTGCGCTGCACTCACCCTTGGGGCCGCATCGCCCTGGTAACCGTGGGCGACACTCTCAATGTCGATGGCATCGAGGACGTGATCGGCAAGCAGTGCATCATCATCGGCTCCTGCACCTTTTGGGAGTCAGCACGAAGAACTGCTTTTACCTCGTAGCTGACCATGGCGCGGAGGTGGACACGCTGTTAACCGACCGCTGGAAGCTGGAACAAGCCGAGGAAACCTACGGAATGTTCGACGGCCAGGCCAGGCGATAAGGGCGTGTTCCTGTTTTGATTTGTGCGACGGAGAACCCGTTCTCAGTGGTTCAAGGGCCGCTCCGCCAGTTTTCAAAATGATAGGAGACTAAAGAATGGCGAAATTTACCCAACAGGGTCACGAAGACCCAATGGCTACTTTGTGCCGTATGGCTTTGCAAACGGAGTACGCCGACCTGCCGGCCGCCGTGGTGCGCCACGTGAGGCACAGCCTGCTCGACGCAATCGGCGTAACAATTGGCGGCTCGGCCATGGAAGGCATTCCCGCCATAGTGGCACTGGTTAAAGAGCGTGGAGGAAACCCGCAAACACCACTGCCTTTCTACGGTGGCCGCGTGCCCGCTAACGAGGCGGCGCTGGCTATGGGCCCCATGCCCCGCGCCATGGATTGCGGCGATCTACATGAAGAGGCCGGCCACGTGACTGAATACGTGGTGCCTACGCTGCTGGCAGCAACCGGCCTGCGCGGCAAGGTAACGGGCAAGGAGTTTCTGGTCGCAATGGCGGTAGGCCAAGAGATTCTGGTGCGGTTGGGCACGGCCTACAAGGTCATCAGCCGCGCTGTCAAAAACCATGAATGCGGGGGCCACTACATCTTTGGCGCCGTGGCAGCCGTCGGCAAGCTGCTGAACATGACGCAAGAGCAGCTCGAAAATGCTCAAGGCATTGCACGCACCATGACACAGCCCGGCACCATGGGCATCTACTCACCCGCCACGCTGATGGTGCGCACGCATCACGGGCTGGTAAGCCAGGCGGCCATTACCTGCTGCCAATTAGCCCAGCGTGGCATCACGGGCCCACGCGCTGAAGTGCTCCTTGGCCCAAAGGGCTATCTGAGCACAGCGCGTTGGGAAACCGAACCCGACTTTATACTAGACAAACTGGGTGAGCATTGGGAGATGGAAAACATCATCACAAAGGGCTATAGCGCCTGCTACTTCTCGCATTCGTCCATCGACGGTATCCGCGAGCTAATGAAGGAAAACGCGTTCGGTGCGACCGACATCGCCAGCATTCACATCGTGACATCCACGCCCAGTTGGCGTGCCGTGTGCGAACCGCAGGAAAAGAAGTGGAACCCTGTCACGGTGCCCGAGTGCCAGTTCAGCTTGCCGTACGTCGTAGCGATTGCCGCCTTCGACAACAAGGTCTTCCTTGAGTCCTACAGCGAAGAGGCGCGTGCGCGTCCAGAGGTACGCGAGCTCATGACGCGCATCACGGCAGAAGAGAGTTCTCAAGTGCCCGACTGGGGCGCGAATCTGACTGTCACGCTACGCGACGGGCGCGTGCTGAGCAAGGAGTGTGTATATGTGAAGGGCCACCCTCAGAAACCGTTCAACGAGGAAGACTTCATCGCCAAGTTCAAGCTCTGTGTTCCTTACTCGGCCATCGCCCTGCCTCAGCTCACGACGGACAAGATGATCCACGACATTTTGCATCTCGAAAAAGTGGAAGACGTAGTCAGCGTGCTACTGGACCCGCTGATGCCATCCGAAGCCTGACGCTTTTCGTTTTATTTTTATGTATCGCCCCCAGCCTTGAGTTGTCGGTGGGCCAACAAAGTCCCACCTTCGGTCAGGATTAAACCGACATGCTGCCGAGAAGTGCCGGGGCCTGCCACGATCTGCCTTTTAAAGGAGACTCCCATGACTACCAACCACGATGCCCAATCCGCCGCGCCGGCTAACTGCCCCGCTTTAGAACACGCGGTAGTGCGCTTTATTCAGGAGCTCAAATACGAACACCTTGACGCGACCGCGCACGCAGGCGTGAACCGTCTGATGCGCGATCAGCTTGCGCTGCAGATCGGAATCTCGAAGATGCCGTGGTCCGAGCAGTTGTTGGAGTACGCCACCGGCCAGCAGCGTCCGGGCAAGAGCAGGGTGAGCGCCTCAGCCCTCACCATGAGCGCGGCGGACGCCGCATTCGTCAATGCATCGTACGGCCATGGCTTCGAATACGATGATGCCCACGGCCCCAGCTACAGCCACCCGGGCAGTTGTGTAATCCCGGCCGCGCTGGCGATCGGGGAGGAGTTAGGTTCGTCACTCGAGGAAGTCATCACAGCGATGGTCGCCGGTTACGAGGTCTACAGTCGCCTTGGCCTGCTGGCTGCCCCCGACCTACTGCAGCGCGGCTACCACCCGCACGGCACCCTGTCCAACTTTGGCGCAGCGGCCGTGGCAGCCAAGCTGCGGGGTTTCGACGCCGAGACCACGCTTCAGGCGTTGGCCATCGCGCTGAGCCATGTCTCAGGCACCACCGAATACAGCTCTACTGGCGGCTCAATCAAGCGCATCCACGCCGGCATTGGTACGCGCAATGGTATGGTGGCGGCCGACATGGCCAAGGCTGGCATCACCGGGCCGCGCGCCTTCCTAAGCGGCAACAAGGGGTTCTTCCGCACGTTACTGCAGCGCCCGGCCGGCAACACACCCGAGCAGCGCTTTGCGCTCGACCGCCCTTTCGAGATAAGTACCGTCTGGCTCAAGGCCTACTGCGCCTGCTATTGCACTCATGCCTACATCGACGCGCTGCGCCCGTTTGCCGAACGCCGAGCCGAGGTCACCGACGTACAACTAAAGATCACGCCACATTTCAACGTTGTTGTCGGTACGGCCAATGCGAATGCATACGAGCCCCTCAACATCGAGCACGTTCAGTTTAGCCTGCCCATCCAGGCAGCATTCGCGCTGCTGGGCAAGGGCAATGGCTACGCGATCCATCGCGACTACCTGGCCGGGAAGGTTGACATGGAACCCGTGATTACCATGGCACGCAGTATCCGCATTACCGAGGAGCCAGCGCTGGAAAAGCAGTACCCTGGGAAGTTCGTGGCCGACGTGACCGTCACCTTCAAGGACGGCAACTCGGTGCACGTCTTCGTCGAGGACCCGATTGGCACCGACACAAACCCCATGCCTGAGCACGAGCAGGATGCCAAGTTTATGGAACTGACCAGCGACACGCTAGGTGCCGCGCGGGCTCAGAAGCTGCTGGCCACGCTGCGTGTGCTGGATCCGGCCATGAAGGCTGCTGAGCTGACGGGTATGGGGACAAGCCAGGATTAACCAAGCTTTTCCGATGGCCCTGTTTAAACGTTTAAACGGCTTGCGGCGCTCGGATCTCGATCGCCGCAAGCCGGTTTCTTCATGGCCCCCCTACATGCCCGAGTAATTGGGGCCGCCCCCTCCTTCGGGGGTGACCCAGACGATATTTTGCGTCGGGTCCTTGATGTCGCAGGTCTTGCAATGTACGCAGTTCTGCGCGTTGATCTGCAGCCGCTTGCCACCGTGTGACTCGTCGTCCAGAAACTCGTAGACGCCTGCCGGGCAGTAGCGTGCTTCGGGCCCCGCATACTTTTCTAGGTTGATGTTCACCGGTACGCTGTCGTCCTTCAGCGCCAGGTGCGCAGGCTGGTTTTCGTCGTGGTTGGTGTTACTGATGAATACGCTGGAAAGACGGTCGAATGTTAGCTTGCCGTCGGGTTTGGGGTAGACAATCGGCTGGCACTCAACAGCCGGCTTTAGACACGCGTAGTCGGGCTTGTCTCGGTGCAGCGTCCAAGGCACGTTACCGCGCAGCACAAGTTGCTCGAAGCCGTTCATCAGTGTGCCCACGGAGAGGCCGTACTTGAACCAATTCTTGAAGTTGCGATCCTTGTTTAGCTCGGTGTGTAGCCAACTGTTTCTAAACGCTTCCGGGTAGGCTACGAGCTCGTCGTGCTGGCGGCTTGCCGCTACCGCCGCCCACGCGGCTTCGCCTGCAAGCATGCCGGTTTTAATTGCCGCGTGGCTACCCTTGATGCGGCTCACGTTGAGAAAGCCCGCGTCACAGCCCACCATCGCACCGCCCGGGAACACGAACTTAGGCAGGGCATTGATGCCGCTGGCGTTAATCGCGCGCGCGCCGTAGGATACCCGCCTCGCCGTAATTTCTCCCTTGTCGTTCTCAAAGTAGTGACGGATGCTCGGGTGGGTCTTCCAGCGTTGGAATTCCTCGAACGGACTCAGGTATGGGTTGGCGTAGCCCAGGCCCGTAACGAAACCAATGGAGATTCTGTTGCCGTCAAGGTGATAGAGAAACCCGCCGCCGTAAGTCTTGTTGTCCATGGGCCAACCGGCCGTGTGCATGACAAGGCCGGGCTTGTGGCGCGTAGGGTCGATCTCCCACAACTCCTTGATGCCGATGCCGAAGCTTTGCGAATCGCGCCCGGCGTCGAGCCGGTAGCGCGCAATGACTTCCTTGCCCAGGTTGCCGCGCGCGCCCTCGGCAAAGATGGTGTACCTGGCATGCAGTTCCATTCCAAGCTGGAAGTTATCAGTGGGCTTGCCATCCTTGTCGACGCCCATATTGCCTGTGGCCACGCCCTTGACCGAGCCGTCTTCGTTGTAGAGCACCTGTGCCGCGGCGAAGCCTGGAAATATCTCCACGCCGAGCGTCTCGGCCTGTTCGGCCAGCCATTTAGTCAAGGCTCCCAGGCTAATGACGTAGTTGCCGTAGTTGTGCGCAAACGGCGGCAGAAGCAAGTTGGGCACCCGCCAAGACGATTTTTCGCCCAGGAAAACATAGGCATCTTCGGTGACAGGCTGGTTCAACGGCGCACCGCGCGCCTTCCAGTCAGGAAAGAGCTCGGTCAGCGCCCGAGGATCCATGACGGCGCCGGAAAGAATGTGCGCACCGGGCTCGGAGCCTTTTTCGAGGACCACGACCGAAACATCCTGCCCCTTTTCTGCGGCTAGTTGCTTGATACGTATGGCCGTGGCTAAACCCCCAGCACCGCCGCCCACAACCGCCACGTCGTACTCCATGGACTCACGGGGGCCGTATTGGGCAAGAAGGTCGTCGATGTTCATCATTTTCTCTATGTAGTCAAATTCGCCTAACCGCCCATTAGGCGCCGGCAGCGATTATTTTCGTGTGCTTGCGACAATCGCCTCGGACGCGCGGATCACGGGCAGATCGACCATGCGGCCGTCCAGACTGAAGGCTTCGCCGCCGCGTCTGGCGGCTTCATCGAGCACACGGCGCGCCCAGGCCCGCTCGGCCTCGGTATGGCCAAAGGCATAGTTTACTTTGGCAACCTGGGCCGGGTGTATGCACAGCTTGCCGCCGAAGCCGAACGCGCGCGCGCGTCGGGCATCGGCTGCCAGGCGTTCGGCGTTGCTTGTTTCGATGGTCACGCCGTCGATGGGCGCGGCCAGCCTGGCACGACGCGAAGCGGCCACGAGCGCGTTGCGTGCAAATGCCAATTCGGGCTCCTCGGCTGTTGCGCGCATGCCCAAGTCGAGCTGGAAGTCCAGGTGGCCAAAGGCCAAACGCACGACCTGGGGCTCGCGAGCCAGCGCATCAGCCGCGTCAAGGCCCGTTAGAGACTCGATCAAAGCCACGATGCGCGCCGCATCGCCGAGCGTTTTCGCCACGCCGCGCAGTGCGCCGGCATCCTCGGCCTTGGGCAGCATCACCGCCACGCCTTGGGGAGTCCAGTCACGCAGCAGCGCGATGTCGGCCTCGTGCCAAAGGGTGCCGACGGTGTTCACGCGGACCACCGTGCGTGCCAGTTGCGCGCGCGTCATTCGCGGCAGATGTTGCGCGAGTTGCTCGCGCGCGCTGTTCTTGCTGCTCTCGGCCACGGCGTCTTCGAGGTCGATGATGATGCAATCTGCGCCCGAATCAAGCGCCTTGACGAAGCGTTCGGGCTTCGTGGCCGGCACAAACAACAGGCTGCGCGCATGGCGCTCGAATGTATCAACGGTTGCGGACATGGCTCAGATCACTCCGTCGGCTTGCAGCTTCTCGATGTCCGCATCCGAGCGACCCAGTTCGCGCAGAATGGCCGCGCTGTGTCCGCCCAGCGCGGGCACCGGATCCATGCGGACATCGAAACTGTTGACGTTAGCGGGCGGCACCAACGCCTGGAGCTCACCAGCGGGCGAACCGATGGTGGTAAAACGCTGCCGCGCTTGCAGTTGCGGATGCGTCCACAAATCGCCGACCTGGTTGACTGCGGCGTTAGCGATCTGAGCTTTATCGAGACGGGCGATCACATCCTGCGCCGTGAGGCTGGCAAAAGTCTGCTCGATGACTACCTTTAAGGCTGCGCGGTTTTCCACGCGGCGAACGTTGGCGTCGAAGCGCGAGTCGACCGCGAGTTCGGGCCTGCACAGCACGATGTCACAGAACAGTTTCCACTCGCGTTCGTTTTGCAGGCCTAACATCACCACCCGGCCGTCGCCCGCCTTGAACGGACCATAGGGATAGATGGTGGCATGCGCCGCGCCGTTGCGTCCAGGCGGCTCCTGACCGTCATAAGCGTAGTACATGGGAAAGCCCATCCATTCGCCAAGAGCTTCGAGCATGGAGACCTCGACATGCGAGCCTTCGCCGCTGATATTTCGCTGCAGCAGCGCACTCAGAATGCCCGTGTAGGCATACATGCCCGCCGCAATGTCGGCGATCGAGTTGCCTGCCTTGCTGGGCTCCTCGGGTGTGCCCGTGACCGAGAGAAAAGCTGCCTCGCTCTGGATTAGCAGGTCGTAGGCCTTTTTGTCGCGATAGGGGCCGTCGGCGCCATAACCCGAGATGTCGCAGACGATGAGCTTCTTGTGCTTCGCGTGGAGCGCATCAAACGCCAATCCCATTCGTGCGGCCGCGCCGGGCGCAAGGTTTTGCACCAGCACGTCGGCCTTGGAAATTAATTCGCCCAGCACTTCCTGGGCCGCTGGCTGCTTCAAGTCTAGCGTTAGGCTTTCCTTGGAACGGTTCGTCCAGACGAAATGCGAGGCCAGCCCACGGGTGCGATGGTCGTAGGCGCGCGCGAAATCGCCGACGCCAGGACGCTCCACCTTGATGACGCGTGCTCCAAGGTCGGCGAGTTGGCGGGTGCAGAACGGCGCGGCTATCGCGTGTTCTAGCGTGATGACAGTGACGCCGCTGAGCGGTCCGTTGCGGTTGGGTTTTGACACGGTTGTCTAGTCTCCGGGTTATTCGATTTCTGCGCTGGCCTGCATAGCCAGTTGGCCCTCGGGACCGCGCGCCCACAGGTGTGCCGCTCCGCCTTCGCGCTTGCCGTTGACCGTGAACGGCGCGGTGTCGAACAACGGGCTGACGGCCTTGAATTCGAAGCTACCGATGGTTTTTTCCGGATGCGCGCGGCGCAGTTCTTCCATAAGCAGTGTGGCAATCAGCGGCCCATGCACCACGAGGCCAGGGTAGCCCTCTTCCTGCATAGCGTAGGGGCGGTCGTAATGGATGCGGTGGCTGTTGAAGGTCAGCGCCGAATAGCGCATCAGCAGCACGGGCTCAGGCCTGACAGTGCGGCTGAACTGCTCGTCGGTGGGCGCCGAAATTGGCTGTGGCGAAGGCGCGCCAGCTCCCGGTGCGTCGCGGTAGACGATGTTTTGCTCTTCGCGAATTGCGATGCCCTGGGCGTCGCTCACTTGGTGCAGCACAGTCACGAATGCCAGCTCGCCGCTTCGCCCGGACTTGCTCTGTATGCTCTTGATCGTGGAAACCCGCCGTATCGGTTCGCCCAACAACAGCGGACGCAGAAACTGCAGCCGCCCCCCAGCCCACATTCGCCTCGGCAGCGTAATGGGGGGCAGAAACCCGCCGCGCCTGGGATGGCCGTCCGGGCCGATGTTGGACTGTCGCTCACCCGGCAGAAAGTACAGCCAATGCCACAGCGGCGGCAGTTGCGAAGGCAGCGCGCCGGCATCGGCCGCGTCCAGCGTGGCTTGCATAAGCCGCACAGGTGCATGCGTGATCAGGTCCGTTTTTTCATCACTGCGGCCCACCCACGCGTCGAAGGATTCGGGGTTTTCGAGACTCATACGCATCGCGCTCCATCCGGGGAAGGAAGACAACCGCCTCCAGCACTCACGCAGCCAGCGCTGGAAGCTATCTTTTCGTTTACTTCAGGCGCTACAGCGCCTTGACAAGTTCGGGCACCGCCGTGAACAAATCGGCTTCCAGTCCGTAGTCAGCCACGCTGAAGATCGGTGCCTCCGGGTCCTTGTTGATGGCTACGATTACCTTCGAATCCTTCATCCCTGCCAGATGCTGGATTGCACCCGAGATACCGCAGGCGATGTACAACTGCGGCGCCACGATCTTGCCAGTCTGGCCCACCTGCAAGTCGTTTGGGGCGTAGCCCGCGTCCACTGCCGCGCGCGATGCGCCGATAGCAGCACCCAGCTTGTCGGCCAGAGGCGTGATTACTTCCTGAAACTTCTCTGCGCCGCCGAGAGCTCGGCCGCCCGAAACAATGATCTTGGCGGCCGTCAGCTCAGGGCGGTCGCTCTTCGTCACATCGCGGCTCACGAAGCTGCTCTTGCCGGAGTCGGCCACGGCTGACACGGTTTCGATTGGAGCGCTGCCGCCGGTGGCGGCCGGGGCGTCGAAGCCCGTTATGCGCACAGTGATGACGGCGACGCTGTCCCTGCTTTGCACGGTGGCAATCGCGTTGCCGGCATAAATCGGGCGCTCGAAAGTGTCGGGACTATCGACCTTGGTGATGTCGCTGATCTGCGCCACGTCTAGCCTCGCCGCCACTCGTGGCGCGGCGTTCTTCCCGTTGGCTGTGGCCGGAAATAGAATGTGGCTGTAGTTAGCGGCGATGGCCAGCACCTGGGCCGCGAGATTCTCCGCCAGGCCGTCCCTAAGGCTGGCGCCGTCGGCATGGATGATTTTCGCCACGCCGGCAATCTGTGCGGCGGCCTGGGCTGCGGCTTCTGCGCCTTCACCAGCGACGAGCACATGCACGTCGCCGCCGCACGCCCGGGCTGCGGTTACGGTGTTCAGGGTGGCGCTTTTGATTGAGGAGTTGTTGTGTTCTGCAATAACGAGTGCGGTCATTTCGATCAGCTCCTTAAATCACTTTGGCTTCGTTCCTAAGCTTGTCTACCAGGGTTGCCACGTCGGGCACCTTAACCCCAGCCTTGCGCCCTGCGGGCTCGGACACCTTGAGGGTCTTAAGCCGTGGAGTCGCATCTACGCCAAGGTCCTCGGGCTTGACAATGACCAGCGGTTTTCTCTTGGCCTTCATGATGTTGGGCAGCGTCACGTAGCGCGGCTCGTTTAGGCGCAGGTCTGTGGTAATGACGGCAGGCGTCGACAGGGATAAGGTTTCAAGGCCGCCATCGACCTCGCGGGTCACATTGACCTTGTCGCCGCAGACTTCGACCTTTGAAGCAAAGGTGGCTTGAGGCAAGTCGGCAAGGGCCGCAAGCATCTGGCCGGTCTGGTTGGCGTCGTCGTCGACAGCCTGCTTGCCAAGGATGATAAGGCCGGGCTGCTCTTTGTCTACCAGGGCCTTAAGAAGCTTGGCCACGGCCAGCGGCTGCAGCTCGGCAGCGGTTTCAACCAGAATGCCACGGTCCGCGCCGATGGCCATAGCCGTGCGAAGAGTTTCCTGGCACTGGGCAACTCCGGCGGAAACAGCGATGACTTCAGTGGCCACGCCTTTTTCCTTGAGGCGCACGGCTTCCTCGACTGCGATTTCGTCGAAAGGGTTCATGCTCATCTTGACGCTTGCAATGTCCACGCCTGTGCCATCACCCTTCACGCGGACCTTGACGTTGTAGTCCACCACACGTTTTACGGCTACGATAATCTTCATTACTTACGAGTCCTTTTGAAAGTCAGTAGGATCGCGGAAGTTGCAGCACATGCTCAGCGACATGTCCCAGAATCATGTTGGTGGAAATGGGCGCCACCTGGTACAGGCGAGTTTCGCGGAACTTGCGCTCCACGTCGTATTCGCAAGCGAAGCCAAAGCCGCCATGCGTTTGCAGGCAGGCGTTAGCGGCTTCCCAACTAGCCTTGGCGGCCAGATACTTGGCCATGTTGGCCTCGACGCCTGCGTTCTGGCGCGCATCGATCTTCTGACAGGCGCGCCAACGCATGAGGTTAGCGGCCTCGAGTTCAATGAAGCACTCCGCGAGCGGGAACTGAATGCCCTGGTTCTGGCCGATGGGGCGGCCAAAAACCTTGCGCTCGGTCGCATAGTCGCGCGCCTTTTCGAGGAACCAGTAGCCGTCGCCAATGCACTCCGCAGCGATCAGCGTGCGCTCAGCGTTCAGTCCGTCAAAGATCACTTTGAGGCCCTTGCCCTCGGTGCCAAGCAGCGCATCCTCAGGGAGCTCCAGGTTGTCGAAAAACAACTCGTTGGTCTCGTGATTGACCATGTTAGGAATGGGACGCACCGTGAGCCCGTTGCCGATAGCCTTGTCGAGTTCGACGATGAAGCACGAAAGGCCGTCGCTCTTCTTCTGCACTTGGTCGAGCGGCGTCGTGCGGGCGAGCAGGATCAGCAGGTCGCTGTGCTGCACGCGTGAGATCCAGACCTTCTGCCCGTTGATTACCCAGCGGGCGTCCTTTTTTATAGCCGTAGTCTTAAGTTTGGTGGTGTCGCTACCAGTGGTTGGCTCAGTCACGCCCATGGATTGCACGCGCAGATTGCCCGCAGCGATGCGGGGAAGATAGCGCTGCTTCTGTTCCTCCGTGCCACTGAAGACGATAGTGTTCATCACATACATCTGCCCGTGGCAAGCGCCCGAATTGCCGCCCGAGCGATTGATCTCTTCCATGATGACCGATGCCTCTGCCATTGACAGTCCCGGGCCCTCATATTCCTGCGGAATCAGCGCTGCCAGCCAGCCGGCCTTAGTAAGAGCATTGACGAATTCCTCGGGATAGCCGCGCTCCTCATCTATCTTCCGGTGGTATTCGGACGGGAATTGATCGCACAAACTACGTACCGCGTCCCGGATCTCCTGATACTGGTCGGGGGTGGAAAAAATGGAAGCGCTCATGAATTAAGTCTCCTAAGTTGCTCTGGTTGACCCATAGTAATATTTGATGGTTTCGAGGAATAATAGAATTATTTGATAGCCACATCAGTTTTCGATATCGAGGTATCTGATGGATCTCAAGCAACTGCGCGCCTTTGTTACCGTGGCCGAAACCGGCAACGTCACCCGTGCATCTAGCCTGCTAAATCTCGTGCAGCCTGCGGTATCGCGTCAGTTGCACCTGCTCGAAGAGGACATGGGTACTGAGCTCTTCGACCGCAGCCGTCACGGCATGCTGCTCACGCCAGCGGGCAAAACGATGCTCGAATACGCGCGTCGCATACTCAACGAAGTGGCGCGCGCCAAAGCGGAAATCCAGCCCACCGACGGGCCAGTCTCTGGCATCGTGAGCATCGGCCTGCTGGCCAGCACGTCGGACTTGCTGGCCACGCTGCTGGCTGGCGAGGTGGCGCGACGATATCCACACATCCGCCTGCGGCTGACGATCGGCTACGCGGGGCATCTGCAGGACTGGCTCGAAGCCGGGGACTTGGATGCCGCCCTCCTCTACGGGCAAAAGGAAACGCCCGCGCTGCACGTTAAGGCCCTCCTTGAGGAAAGCCTGTGGGTCGTGGCCAATGCGTCCGCCGGACTGTCGCGCAAGCGCCCGCTCGCCTTCTCGCGCGTCGCGCGTGAGCCTTTCGTCCTGCCCGCCGCGCCGCAGGGGCTGCGCGCCATGATCGAACACGCTGCGACCGAGGCCGGCGTGACGTTGCGAGTCTTTGCCGAAACCAACGCACTGAGCGTGCAGAAAGAGCTGGTCGTGCATGGTCACGGTTGGACAATCCTCCCGGCCGTCGGCGTCACTAGGGAGGTCGAAGAGGGCCTGTTGTGTGCTGCGCCTCTGGCATCGCCGGGCCTACAGCGCACCGTCGTGCTGGCGGCACCTAGCAGTCGGCAGGCCACGGCGCCCGTGCGCTGCGTTATCGCTGCGCTGCTGGACTGCGTCAAGATCACGTTCGAACAAGGCCGCTGGCCCGACGCGCGTTGGCTCGATTAAACAATTTTGCGCTGCCGAAAATCGGCGATGGCTTGCGCATCCAAGCCGATACTGGACAGGATTTCATCGGTGTGCTCGCCTATGAGCGGCGGTCGTGTATGGATCTCAGGCGGCGTGCGCGAAAGCGAAACGGGCGTGGCGAAGATCGGTACCTTCGTCGGCGCACCGGGGTAGTCCACCCAGTGAATCACGTTGGCATCCTTAATCGTCTGGTCCTGCAGCGCCTGGCGCGGGGAGTTGACAGGACCAGCAGGAATGCGCGCCTTCTCGAGCTGGGCTACGGCCTCTGCCAGTGAAAGGTCTTTGCACCATTCCGACATCACGTCGCTCAGAAACTTGCCGCTCTCGCCGCGCAGCTTGTCGTTGGCAAAGCGTGGATCCTCAAGCAGTTCGGGCCGACCCACCAGCTGTGTCCAGCTCTTGAACATAGGACGGCCAATCACTTGCGTGATGAACCAGCCGTCTTTAGCCTTGAAGATATCGGATGGTCCATAGCTTGACGCTCGATTGAGCATGGCCTCGCGGTCCAGCCCCAGAAGGGCTTCCTCGATCAGTGCGCCGCTGGCCATGTTCAGGCCCGTGCACAATAGCGATGCACTGACCTCTTGCCCCATGCCGCTGCGCTGGCGCTCGTAGAGCGCGAGCATGGCGCCGAGGGCACAGCAAAAAGCCGTGGCGAAGTCCACCACGGGCACCATCGCCTTTTGCGGCCGTTCGGGCGTGCCCGCCATGTGCACTGCCCCACTGAGAGCCTGACCCACACCATCGAAGCCCACTCGATCGCGCACGGCCTCGCTGTTGCCGAAAGCGTTGGCAGCCACAAGAATAATGTCAGGCTTGACGCTGCAGAGGCTTTCGTAGTCTAAGCCAAGGTTCTTAAGCGTTTTCGGCGGCATGTTGGCGATCACCACGTCGGCGTCTGCGACCAGCTTGCGCACGATTTCGCGGCCTTCAATGCTGTCCAGGTCCAATGTCAAGGAGCGCTTGTTGCGGTTAACTTGCAGGAATAGCGCGCCCTCGCCATGTTCTGTGACGGGCACGATGAAGCGGTCTTCACCACCACCCACGCGGTCTATCCGTGTGACCTCCGCGCCATAGTCGGCCAGTAGCGCCGAACAGAACGGCCCCGCAATGAAGCGGCCAAAATCAAGAACCTTGATGCCTTCGAGCACTTTCATTTATCTCTCGCATGTAGATCGGCCAGACTTAATGTCAGTGACTGATCGTGTTGAATTCCGATTGCAGCACATGCGCCATCGCCAGCAGGTGTGGTCCCAGTTCGCGCTCCACGCGCACACGCGTCATGGCATGGCTGGCGCCTATGCAAACCAGCACAAAAGGTGCATTACCTTCCAGCAGCGCAGGCGCGGCAAGGATTCCCAGCTCAGGCTCCCATTCGCCTATGGCGGCGCAATACCCGTTCTCGCGGACCTGCGCCATCCCAACCAGGGCACGGTGGCGCCGCGTCGCCCAGTCGCCTGACATCCGCCGCTGCACGTTCTCGAGCAAGTAACCGCGCTCTAGCTCCGGCAAAGCCGCAAGCAACGACCAGCCCATGGGCGAAAGCGCGATCCCTACCCGCATGCCAACATACAGCGGCTGTGTCACGGACGATTGGAGGCTGCGCTGACATTCAAGGACGACGAGGTCAAGGCGATCGCGCACCGCCAGGCACACGTGAACTTTGTGAAGCCGCGCGAAGGCCGCCATACGCTCGCTCGCAAGGCCCTGTATGGCCGAATGCACAACCGCCGCATAGCCCAAGCCCAGCACGGCCGGCGAGAGCCGGTACTTACGCTCCGCGCGGTCGTATAGCAAGTAGCCCAGGTGCACGAGCGAATGAGCGATGCGAGACACCGTGGAAGGAGGCAGTCCGGTGAGCTGCGCGAGCTGGCTGTTACCGAGCCAGCGCTCCTCTGGCGCGAAGGTCGACAACAGCAGCAGCGCGCGTACAAACGGCGTGACCACCGTCAACCCAGGCTCGGCCCGCAGCGAAGCATGCATATTGAGCAGCGCGGGCTGCATCCGGGTGTTTGGACGGACGGCACTCATGGCCTTGCGGGTCAGGCAGTGGGCGCAACAGCGCGCACTTCGTCGAGCGCGGCGGGATTGTCGAGCGACGAAAGATCGCCCGGCGGCAAACCACAGTACACGCTGCGGATCAGGCGACGCATAATCTTCGAGCTGCGAGTCTTGGGCAACTGCGCGACGACATGCACGCGACCGGGCCTAAAGGGTCGACCCAGACGCTTGTCCACATGGCTGGAAACGTTCGCCGCCAGATCGGCACCCAACAACTTTGCGCGGGGTTTGGGTACCACGAAGACCACAAGCTTCTGGCCCTTCTCGGCATCGGCGACACCGATGGCGGCAGCCTCGGCCACGTCGGCGAGCTCCATTACAACTTCCTCAACCTCGGCCGGACCCAAGCGCTTGCCGGCGACCTTGAGCGTGTCGTCGGAGCGGCCCATCATGAAATAGCTGCCATCCGGCGTACGCAGCGCCAAGTCGCCGTGCACCCAGATGCCTGGAATGGTCTGCCAGTAAGTTTCGAGATAGCGCTCGTCGTCGCGCCAGAACGATTGCGTCATGCCCACGAAGGGCGCCCGGATGGCCAGCTCGCCGACATCGCCGGTAACGCTGCGGCCCGACAGATCGACCACGTCCGCAGCCACGCCGGGCGAGATGGTGTTGAAGCCACTGGGTGGAATCGGGAGGATGGGCACGCTGGCCAGCAGCGCGCCAGAGGCCTCGGTGCCACCCGTGTAATTGATGACAGGCGCTGTGCCGTCGCCGAAGCGCTGCAGAAACCAGTTGAAATGCTCAGGGGCAATGCCTTCGCCTGCCGTTATAAGCACGCGCACGGTAGAGCGATGGCCCTTGAGCGCGAGTTCCTCGTGACTGGCCATACCCCGAATCAACGTGGGGGCAGAACCGAAATGCGTGACCTTGTGGCGCTCCACCACCTGGGACATGCGCGACCAGTCGGGATAATCCGGCGCCCCGTCGTAGCATACAAGCGTGGCGCCGCGTAGCAGCGCGCAGCCCAGCACCAGGGTGCCCGCGATCCAGCCCATGTCGGCGGGCCAACAGTACACGTCGCCAGGATGCACATCGAAGTGAACGAGTGAGTCGTGCGCGATCTTGATCGGAAAGCTGCCGTGCGTATGCACCACACCTTTGGGTTTGCCCGTCGTGCCAGAGGTGTAGATCACCATGAAGGGCGTGTCGGGAGTGACGGACACCGGCGGCTCGCCATTCCCGCGTGCCATGGCAGCGGTATCGTGCCAGTCCAGATCACGCGCATCCTGGGCGGTTTCGCCATCGGCCCGCTTCCATATCACATGCTCAAGCAGCGGCAAATGGCTCCACGCGTCGCGCAGGGCGCCCTGCACGTCGACGCGCTTCGTGCGGCGCGAAAAACCTGTGGAGGCGATGACCATGCGCGCCTCGGCGGCCGCCAAGCGGGCCACGATCGCGTCGACGCCAAAACCGCTGAACAATGGTACGACCAGCGCGCCCAGATGCACTATGGCCAGGAGCGAGATGGTCGCCTCGACGCCGTTTTCCATCAACAGGCCTATGCGGTCTCCCTGTTTGAGGCCGTTCTGCATTAGGCCCGCCGCAAAGTCCCTCACGCGCTGCGCCAGCTCTTCATAGGTCAGCGAGTTGACGCTGCCGTCCTCTCGCTCAGCCACCACCGCCTTTTGCTGCGCGGTGATGGGATTGTGAGCCCACGCATAGATGGTGTTGACCCAGTTGAGTCTGCCATTGGGGAACCAACTCGGAAACTGCGGGCCGCGCGATAGGTCCGCATAGCCCGTCGGCGGTTCATCCCAAGCGATGGCGCATTCGCGCATCACAGTGTTCCAGTAGCGCTCGGGCTCGGTAATCGAGACGCGCATCAGTTCTTCGTAAGAGGGCACGTCAAGCGCGCTCATCAACTTTACGATGCCGGAGTTTTGCAGCTCACGCTGGCCAGGTCGCCAAACATTGCTGGGTTCAGGGTTGCTCATGATCTGTCTCCTGCCTTATGCGCGTTCCAAAATCATGGCGATGCCTTGGCCGCCGCCGATGCACATCGTCTCCAAGCCGTAGCGGGCCTTCCGGCGCTGCATTTCGTACAGCAGCGTGCTCATAATGCGAACACCCGTTGCGCCCACGGGGTGGCCGAGCGAGATGCCCGAGCCGTTGACGTTGAGCCTGTCCTCCAGCGCCTCCATGGAATTGCCCCAGCCCTTGACGCAGGCCAGCGCCTGGCAGGCGAAGGCCTCGTTGAGTTCGATCAGGTCCATCTGATCGAACTTCAGGCCCGTGCGGGCCAGCAGCTTCTGCACGGCTGGCACGGGGCCGATGCCCATGCGCGCAGGATCGCATCCCGCAGCGGCCCAGCCGACCAGCCAGCCCATGGGTGTGAGGCCCAACTCTTCGAGCTTGTCCTCCGCCACTATCAGGCAGGCCGCGGCGGCATCGTTTTGCTGGCAGGCGTTGCCTGCCGTGACTACGCCGTCCTTCATGATGGGCTTGAGCTTGGCCAGGCTTTCGGCAGTCGTTTCGCCTCGCACGCCTTCATCCTTGCTCACAAGCACCGGGTCGCCCTTGCGCTGCGGTACGGAAACGGGAACGATTTCCGCGTCCAGCCAGCCCGCTGCTTGCGCTGCGGCGGCACGCCGGTGACTACGCGCCGCAAAACGATCGGACTCCTCACGCGATACGTTGTATTCGCGCGCCAGCGTTTCGGCGGTTTCGATCATGCCGCTGATGCGGCCGAAGCGCGCTTCAGGTTGCGAGCGTTCACGACCGCGGTCCAGACGATCATGGAAGTTCACGGCGCCCGCGCGCTTGCCCCAGCGCATATCGGTGGTGTAGTACTCGACGTTACTCATGCTCTCAACGCCGCCGGCCATCACCACATCGGCCGCGCCCGTCTGTACCATCATTGCTGCCGTGACCAGAGCCTGCACGCCGCCGCCGCAGCGCCGATCAAGCTGCATCCCGGCCACCTCGATTGGAAAGCCTGCCTGCAGCGCCACCCATCGGCCCGTACATGGTGTTTCTCCGCTCGGATAGCTCTGGGCGAAGACCACGTCGTCGATCCGTCCAGCGTCCAGCCCTGTGCGCTGCACGACGGCGCGCGCCACGATAGCGCCCAACTCCTCGACGGGGACCCCTTTTAATGCCCCGCCGAATGCACCCACGGGTGTGCGCAGCGGGGAGACGATGGCTGCTCGTTTCATTTTTAGATACCTCTAGAATTTCCTGGAAAATCCGCCGCCATTGCTTGCCTGTCACGCACTGGCACTCTTACCTTCGACGCCAACGTAAAGTCAGCCGTAGCGGCCGCCCGTTACGTGTAAAACTTCGCCGCTGATGAAGCCCGCACGCTCGCTGGCCAAGAAGGCGACAGCATCGGCGATGTCCTCGGGACGTCCCACGCGCTTGATGGGTTGGGCGGCCACGGCGCGCTCCTTGATCGATTCGTAGGTCGCCAAGGCTTGCACCATCTCCGTTTCCATGAAGCCGGGCGCCACGCAGTTCGAGGTGATGCCATAGCGGCCCTCTTCCATCGCCAGCGCTTTGGCCATACCGATCAGGCCTGCCTTTGCGGCAGAGTAATTGGCCTGCGTGGGGTTGCCAAAGTGGGCGCGCGAGCTGATGTTGATCAAGCGCCCCCAGCCCTGGTCGATAAAGTGCGGCATGACGGCCTTCGCAGCCAAAAATGCCCCCTTGAGCATCACGGTGATGACGAAATCCCAATCGTCTTCGCTCATCTTCACAAGATATTTGTCGCGCGGCGCTCCAGCGTTGTTCACCAGAATGTGCACGCCACCGAAATGCGCAACGGTTTCGTCGACCAGGCGCTGCACGTCGGCGGCCTGCGTGATGTCGCCCACAACACAGTGCGCGCCCAGCCCCTCGTCCTGCAGAGCCTTGGCGGTAGCCTCCGCGAGTTCCGCGTTGATGTCGGTGATGACGACTCTGGCGCCCTCCTGTGCGAGCCGACGCGCCGTGGCGGCGCCCAGACCACGTGCCGAGCCGGTGACGATGGCAACCTTGCCGGTCAAACCCAGATCCATTTGATTCTCCTAAAAAATTTGATGTTCAGGTCAGGTCGACCCACGCGTTGTTTAAGACCATCACGCCGCGCTCCACTGCTGTGACGCGCAACGACACCGTGCTACCGCGCACCCACATTTCTGTGCGCAGTGTGTCGCCGGGCCAGGCCGGTCCCGTGAAACGCACGCGCATGCCCATGAAATGCGTGGCGTCGTAAGCCAGAACCGCGCGCAGCACGGCGTGCGCGGCCACGCCCATCAGGGCCATGCCGTGCAATATGGGACGCGCGAAGCCTGCCGAAGCCGCCACAGACGGGTCGGCATGCAAGGGATTCAGGTCGCCGCTCAATCGGTAGATCAACGCCAGTTGCGCGGGCGTGGTCAGCTCGCACACGTAGTCAGGTTCGCCCTCGGGCATGACATGAGGTGCAGGGGGCGCGCCGACGCTGCCACCCTCGCCAAAGCCGCCGTCGCCGCGCAACAGGCTCAGTTGCACCACCGTCGCAAGCAACTGACCCGTTTCAGCATCAGTAATTTCGCGCGTCTGCTGCAACAAAGCACCCTTGCCCTCTCCTTTGTCCCACAGTCCGGTGATGCGGGTCGCGCCCTTGACGTGGCCGCTGGTGGGGAGCGGTGCATGGATATGGACTTCCTGTTCGGCATGCAGGAGCTTTTGCCAGGTTATGCCCGTATCTGGCTCTCGCGCCCAGAAACCCGGGTAGGCCAGCACGTTTGCCATGGTCGGCATGGCGCGCAGCAATTGACCGTCCCTTCCCTCATAGACATAGCTCAATTGCCCCGCATCAAGCGGATCGGCTCCAAGGCCCACGCCGAGGGCGTAAAGCTGGCTATCGCGTTGTGAATAAGCGTGCTCAATCTCCCGAAAGGGACGTGCGAGCAAGTGAACAGGATTGATGGGCATGAAGGGCATGACAACTTTGATAACCAGTAGCCACAATGAAACCCGTACGCCTCCAGGTCAACGGCTTTACGCGCCCCGTTCCGTACCTTGGTAAGCACTGCTTCATCATTCTGATCTGAAAGCGCTCGTCGCACGCAGATCGGAGAATTCCATCTTTCGGAACAGTTTGAGCAAATCCGTTGCTTTAGACCTGTGTCTGGCTCAGCATCAGGCATCCTCATCATCTGACTAACACGCCGATATGATTCGCGATCAAGAAACGCTCAACGGATTGCTCGACTCCATCGCCCGCTTTGTGCGCGAACGCCTGGTGCCCAATGAAGAACTGGTCGCCGAAATGGACGAGATCCCTGAAGACATCGTGGCGGACATGAAGGCCATGGGCTTGTTCGGCCTCACTATTCCCGAGCGCTTCGGGGGGCTGGAGCTGACCATGGAAGAAGAAGTGCTGGTCGTCTTCGAGCTTTGCAGGGCCTCCCCGGTGTTCCGCTCCCTCCTGGGCACCACTGTGGGCATCGGCTCCCAAGGCATCTTGTTCGACGGCACGCCCCTGCAACAGGAAAAGTACCTTCCGCTCCTCGCGACGGGTGAACTGATCGCGTCTTTCGCGCTGACCGAGCCCGAGGCCGGATCCGATGCGGCTTCGCTGCGCACGACAGCCGTCAAGGACGGCGACGACTACGTAGTCAATGGCACCAAGCGCTACATTACCAATGCGCCGCATGCAGGTATTTTTACGCTGATGGCGCGCACCAATCCAGAAAACAAGGGCGCGGGCGGCATCTCGGCCTTCATCGTCGACGCCAAAACGCCTGGAATCAGTTTCGGTAAGCGCGACAAGAAAATGGGACAAAAGGGCGCCCACACCTGCGACGTAATCTTCGAGAACGTACGCGTTCCCGTCGCCAACCTCATTGGCGGCGAGGAAGGGAAAGGCTTCAAGACCGCTATGAAGGTGCTCGACAAGGGCCGCATTCACATCGCCGCCGTCTGCGTTGCCGTAGCTGAGCGCATGCTATCCATGGCCCTTTCGTATGCAGTCGAACGCAAGCAGTTCGGCAAACCCATTGCCGAGTTTCAGCTCGTACAGGCGATGTTGGCCGACAGCAAGGCCGAGATCTACGCGGCTCGTAGCATGGTAGTGGATGCGGCGCGCAGACGCGACGCCAAACTGCCTGTGAGCACTGAAGCTTCGTGCGCCAAGCTGTTTGCCTCCGAGATGTGCGGCCGCGTGGCCGACCGCGCGGTGCAGATCTTCGGCGGCGCTGGCTATATGGCGGAGTACGGCATCGAGCGCTTCTACCGGGACGTTCGATTGTTCCGCATTTACGAGGGCACGACGCAGATCCAGCAGTTGGTCATTGCCCGCAACATGATCCGCGAGGTGCAATAGCTGACCGCATTGAATCGGCTTGAGCGCTCCCCACCAAAATGCTCGCAGCTACGTCTGCTCGCACCTGAACGCGATCGCTCTCGCCCGAAGGCATCGACGCGCTCCCTGCGAGCATGTGACCGCAGCTCTCCCCTTCGTGTAGCTCGCACATGTGAACAACGCTGGGAAGCACGCACGAGCTCGGATCAACCAGGTCGGTACGCCCGGCGGAGCATTAGCGCGGGGTGTGGAGTTGTTGGCATCTTGGCCAACTGCCCCTTTTTCGCGAAATCGCCACCAAACTCGTGGCCTTCCTCACCTGCTATTGCAATGCACGGTCTTCGGGCATCGCAACCTCATACAGTTGACGGCCGCACAGCCTGTCTTAGCATAGGCACGTGCATCGCAAGCCCTGCGCTTTAGGCCAGTCGCAGGAGACAATTTGCATATGTCGCGACGTGGCCACTGTCTGTCCACCGCCGTGCGGCAACGCAACAAGCGGAGTTGGTCCGTCATCTCCACAACGCCCGCCCGAACAGTTTCCGCAGGCGCCGTCTTACGAAGCATGGAGCGAGCAGTGAAGCGACGCGGGTTCTGCACCTTAAGGGTTTGAGGACTGCCAGAAAGGAGTAAACCCCAATCGACTTCGAAATGCTTCTGCCTTCTAATTCTAATTACCGTTAGTTTGGCTGACGTTCTTGGGAAGGCAACGGCATGTATTGTTCATTTTCTCCTGACGTAAGCGCAGCACCCCCACCGCGGGCTACCGAATCCCGCCCGGTCGTTGCTCCCTTCGCGCGCGCTTTGGCGATCCTGGCCGCGTTCACTCCAGAAGATCACTGGCTTTGTAACAGCGACCTTTCCATACGAGCGCACATCCCAGCGTCGACCGTAACGCGCTTGACTCGCACCTTGGTAGCGTTAGGCTATTTGTGCTGCGATGTCGGCAAGCGCCGATTCCGCTTGGGCCCTTCGGCGCTGGCGTTGGGTTACCGGGCGGCGGCCGATATCGAAATCCGCGAAGCGGCCCACCAACGCATGCGTCTATTTGCCGACCGTCACCAGGTTCACGTTCATCTATGTGCTCGCAACCGATTGGATCTGGTCATAATCGATAGTTGCTGTGCAAGCACAATTCCCGCATCACTGCAGCCCGCAATCGGAACCAGAATGGGGCTCGCCTCAACCGCGCCGGGCTGGGCGCTACTGGCCAGCCTGCCCGACAGCGAGCGGGATTATCTGCTGCAAATCGCATCACTTCAGCCCTCTTGTGACTGGAGTGAAAAATGGGGCCACCTTGTCCATCGCCACAGTGAGGCCATCGGGCAAGTGCGAGAAGGTGGGTTTTGCGTAGCGCTGGGACAATCAGGTCGACCCATGACAATGGTGGCCGCCCCAATTCGACTGCCCGGCGAAGCCCCGTTGGCCGTGAGCTGTATGTGGCCCTCAATGCTTATCGGTCGCACGAAGACCGAGCGCGAACTTGGCCCGGCCTTGGTACGCATGGCCCAAGAAATCCAGCTTTCGAGGACACCGTCATGAACTCGTCCAAGGGCCATGAATCCGATAAGTCGATGCTGATGACCGTGGAGCGTGGACTGGAAGTCTTGCGTGCTTTTCGGTCGAACCGTACACCGCTGACCAATGCGGAGCTCGTCAGGCGCACAGGACTTTCGAAAGCCACTGTCTCAAGATTGACCTCTACATTGCTACACGTTGGGTTCTTGCGCATGGTCCCGGGTGGACGAGCGTTTGAGCTGTCCATAGGCGCACTGGGAATAGGTCATGCGTACCTTGCTACAAACGAATTACTACAAGCAGCGCAGCCTCTTTTGCAAGAACTAGCCGACCGGCTCGATGTTTCAGTGGCGCTTGGGATCCAGGATGGCATCGACATGCTTTACGTCGGTTACCGGGTTAGTCGAAGGGTTGCCACGCTGCGACTTGGTGTCGGTTCAGTACTACCCATGAGTACAACATCCATTGGCAGAGCATACCTCTGGGGACTGCCTCAAAATGAACAGCAGATATTGATCGAAGAACACAAGCGCCGCGCCGGTCCACAAGGCGACGAATTGGAGCACTCTATACGCGCCTCGTTCAAGGAACTGGAATTCACAGGCACCTGCGCAGTGCTGGGTGGATTCCAACGCGACACTGTCGGCGTGGCGCTCCCGATACGGATCAACCGTCAAGGCATTCTCATTGGAATGAGTTGTGGCAAAGCGGATGTTGACCTCAATCTCCAGTCTGAGCGCGAGCGTATTGCGCCCGCCCTCAAAGAAACCGCAGCGTTACTGCAAGTGCAACTCGCGAATTTCGAGAGTTCACTCTGACGTAGGAAAAACGAAGGTCCAATCGGGCCTGTTTTCACCGGCCGTCCAGTCCTGAGAGAAGCCCTTCTTTACGTTAGCGCCCGCGATCTTCGGGGTCACCGGAGGTTACCGGATGCGCCAGCGGGTCCTCGTCTTGCGGGCCACCAGCGTCCATGACATAACGTACTCAACGAGCCTGTTGCCTGTATTGGTCGTGGCTGTCCCCAATGTGGGTCGCCTTTTACTCGTCGGAATTTCGTTCGACCGAAGGCCCTGAGCGTAACCACTTCACTCAGCGAACACACCGCTGGGCGCAACCGCTCAATCTCAGCTACCGGTAGTCTCGGCAAAGCCATGCACTCCCGCGTCCAGCGATGGCGACTGCGTGCGGTAGCGGTGCTGCATCCAGCGCTCGTAGCGCAGTCCGTCGGACAGCGGTAACTCCATACTGCGCCTCGCCATCTGCTTCATGGAAGCTAGGGCCAGCGCGTCGGCACGAGCGATTTCCTGCGCCAATTCCAGCGTGGCAGACTCCAACTGGATGGAGGGAACAGCCTGCACAGCCAAGCCCATCTCTGCTGCCTCGCGGCCCGTCATGCGCCTGCCCGTGACGAGGTAATACATGGCGCGCTGCAGGCCCAGCCTGCGCGGCAGACGCTGGGAGCTGCCGCCGCTCGGCAGCAGATTACGGCGGATGTGCTCGTCGCCAAGCTGCGCTGCGTCATCGGCGATCATCAGATCGCAGGCCAAGGCTAGCTCGAAGCCACCCGCCAAGGCGAAGCCGTTGACGCTGCCCAGCACGATCTGCGGCGCGGACTCCAGGAGGTCAAAGGTGTCCTGCATCAGATCTTGATGGTGCATATGGGCTGCACGGTCGGCCAACACACCGTTCGCGAGCCATTTGAGGTCATTGCCCGCGCAGAAGGCGCGGCCGTTGCCACGGATCACGAGCACTTTGACTTCGTCTCCGGTCGCTGCGCAGCCGCGCACCGCATCGTTGAGGGCTTGCAAGGTCGGCCCGTCTAGCGCATTCATGCGTTCTGGGCGGTTCAGCGTAATGCGACGCACGTGCGGTGCAGGGTGGTCGATAAGCAACGTCATGATGCTCGCCTCCTCGTTTCTGTGTGTGGCAGCACTCCCTTGGCCCACGCGGCGTAGGAGGCTGCATCTTGGGTCACCCGCCGCAAAAATCCGTGTTCGTGACGGGTCGATTCATTCTTCGTCCGTTCCGCGATTGGCGATCGCGCGTCGAGATTTACCGCCCGGCCAGTGCCCCCAAGCGCGTGATGGCACGCCATGGGCATAAGCAGCAAGCAGGAAGGATGAGATGAAGCCGCCCGCTCCACAAGCGCTTATGGTTCCAATGCCGTCAGCACCGTGACGACGGACCACGACGCCATCCGGCGCACCATGCCCACGTTGCCGCGGAGCGCGTTGGCATCCAGCGCCTGCTCCGGTAGGTGCGGAAGGCGCAGCGCCCCGCTGTCGGGCGATCCAGCGGGGCGATACCGAGAGCTTGGGATGCATTTCAGACAACTCCTCGCCTGTTCTGGTGTCCATGGCGCCTGCGCTTGCGAAAGCGCGCCTCGCACATTCATGTCTGCCGCCTTAGATGAAGGTGTTACGCGCGCGCCAAGCCTGAATACGCTCGTCGGGCAGCCACTCCTGTAACGCGGCGATGGCATTGGCTGTGCTAAGTGCCGCGGGCGGCTCTGGCCGAGCGGCGGCCGTGCGTGAAAAGCGCGGGCCGGGCGCGGGGTGGGTCACGCCGTCCAGATCGAGGAAAGTGCCCCGTGCCTTGATGTGCGGGTGAGTTGGCGCCTCGTCAAAGTCGAGCACGGGCGCTACGCACACGTCCAGCTCACCTAGCTGACGCGCCCACTCGTCGCGCGTGCGTTCCTTGAATTTTGCAGCCAGCACCTGTTTGGCCTCGGGCCACTGGGATCGATCCATCTGTATTTGCAGCAGCGGGTGATCCTTCAATTCGAGCTTTTCCAGCAACAGTTGGTAGAATTTGCTCTCGATGGGACCCACGCTGACGTACTTGCCGTCAGCGCACTCGTAGACCTCGTAGAAATGTGCCCCGGTGTCGAGAAGGTTGGTGCCGCGTTCCTTGCTGAGCATGCCCGCCGCATGCAGACCCATTGTCACCGTCATGATGGAGGCCACGCCGTCCACCATAGCGGCATCTACCACCTGTCCCTTGCCGGACCCGCGTGTTTCCAGAATGCCCGCTAGTAGGCCAAACGCGAGATACAACGAACCGCCGGCATAGTCGCCCAGCACGTTGAGCGGTGGCGTGGGTGCCTGGCCCATGCGGCCCATGGCATGCAGGGCGCCGGTAATGGAGATGTAGTTCAGATCGTGCCCAGCTACCTGTGAAAGCGGGCCGTCCTGACCCCACCCGGTCACGCGGCCATAGACTAAGCGCGGATTGCGCCCGAGACACGTATCGGGCCCAAGACCCAGCCGCTCCATCACGCCGGGGCGGAAGCCTTCAATCAGCGCGTCGGCTTGGGCGATCAGCTCCATCACCATGTCGACGGCGCTTGGGTCTTTCAGATCCACGCGGAACGATTTGCGGTTGCGCAGCCCCAGGTCGAACTGCGCGGGGCGCGGGGCGCCCAGGCCTGACGGCTCCTTGCGGTCCACGCGGATGACGGTTGCGCCAAGGTCCGCCAGGAACATGGCGGCCAGCGGCCCGGGGCCGATGCCCGCGATCTCGACCACCTTGATGCCCGCGAGCGGACCACAGCGGGATGGACCGACAGACATACTTATATCACTCCCTGGTCGCGCAATTCCTGCAAGCGATCGTCCGGTAGCCTGAGCAGGCCACGATAGATTTCGTCGTTGGACGCTCCGAGTTCCTGTGCGGGCTGGTCGAACTGCACCGGCGTCTTCGAGAACTTGATAGGCAGACCCATGCCCATGGCATCGACGTCAGCCAGGCCAGGATGCTCTAGCCTCACGACAGCACCCCGCTCCTGCAGCACCGGATCCTTCAGCACTTCGAGCGGCGAGCGCACGGGAGCTGCGGGCACGCCGCGCTTTACCTGCAGTTCATGGATGACTTCTTCCGTACTGCGCTGCTTCGTCCACTCCTCAATCAGGGCGTTCAACGTGGCCGCATGCTTCATTCGCGGACCGCGCGTGGCATAGCGTGGATCCTTGGCCATTTCGGGCTTGCCCACCGCTTCCAAGAGGCTCAGGAACCAGTCGGGTTGGAACGCCACCATGGCCACGAAGCCGTCGCGCGTGCGATATACGCCGAAGGGAACCAGGCGATCGTGGAAGTTTCCCGAGCGCTTGGGGTATCCCTCCTTGATAAATACGTCGAAATGTTCCTCGGCGACCATCGAGGATAGACAGTCGAGCATGGAAACCTGCACCAATTGCCCCTCGCCCGTTCTGCCGCAATGGATCAACGCAGCGAGGACGCCATTAACGGCGTACAGCGGTGCTATCAGGTCAGCCATCGGCAGGCCCGAGCGAGTGGGCGGACCATCGGCAAAGCCGGTCACGTCCATGATGCCCGACAACGCCTGCACGATGATGTCCATGCCCTTGAGATTGGGATAAGGGCTGGGCTCACCAAAGGCCTTTATCGACGCATAGATGATCTTCGGGTTGGCCTTGCGCACGCTCTCATAGTCCACGCCGAGGCGCGCCGTGACGCCCTCGCTCGCATTTTCGATGACCACGTCGCATTCCTTGGCCAGGTCCATAAACAGCGCTCGGCCCTGCTCGGACTTCAGATCGAGCGTAATGCTTTTCTTGTTGCGCGCACGGTTGAGGATAGTCAACGACACCTCGTCCCCGCGCCTGTTACCGAAGTGGAGGCCCTCCTTGCCCACGTAGGGTGGGTTGTTGCGCGCGATATCGCCCCCGCCTGGCGCCTCGACATGAATAACGTCGGCGCCTAGACCGCCCAGCAATAGCGATCCGTATGGGCCGGACAACGCCACAGTCAGATCGAGGACGCGAACACCTTCCAAGGGTTTTGTAGTTGTCATGCTTGTCTCCTGAAACCTATTTACGGCTAGCGCCTGATTTGGATGCGCCAAACAGCGCTCGCAGACAGGTTTCCGCATGGAAAACCGGACAGGTATCAACTATTTCATTGACATGTGCCTGCACTTCATTATCAGGCGTTCCTGCCCTAATTCGATATCCGAACTTCCCAAACAGGGAATGACGGCGAAATGCCGGGCTCAGTAGGACTTCGGCAATCCAAGCTTGCGCTCAGCGATGTTCGAAAGGATAAGCTGCGGGGTGACGGGTGCGATGTAGCCGATCCAGGCTTCTCTCATGAACCGTTCCACGTGATATTCCTTGGCGAAGCCGTATCCGCCATGCGTGAGGATCGCTGTTTGGCACGCCTGCATGCAAGCCTCAGATGCCAGCAGTTTCGCCGCATTCGCCTCCGGACCGCAGGGAAGACCCTTGTCGTAAAGATCCGCAGCCGCGAGGATCATGTGGTTTGCCGCTTCCAGCTCAGCCCAGTTGCGGGCCAGCGGATGCTGGACACCCTGATTCTGGCCGATCTGTCGGCCGAACACCACCCGATCCTTGGCATATTGTGTTGCGAGCTTAAGCACGGCGCGGCCCATGCCAACCTGCTCGGCGGCGACGAGAACGCGCTCGGCGTTCATGCCGTGGAATATGTAGCTCAGACCCTTGCCCTCCTCTCCAATCAGCGAGTCTTTCGACACCGGCAGGTTGTCAATGAAGAGTTCGTTGGTGTCGACCGCAGCACGGCCCAGCTTGTCGATCTCCCGAATGTCGACGTAGTCGCGGTCGAGCTTCGTGTAGAAGAGGCTAAGCCCTTCGCTGTGCTTCTTGACCTCCTCGATCGGCGTGGTGCGCGCGAGGATGAGCATATGGTCGGCGACCTGCGCGGTGGATATCCAGACTTTCTTGCCCGAGATCAGGTAATTGCCATCCGGCTGCTTCTTTGCCACGACCTTGAGCTTGGTGGTGTCCAGGCCGGTGTCCGGCTCGGTGACCGCGAAACAGGCCTTATTCTCTCCGCGTGCGAAGCCCGGCAGCCAAGCCTTCTTCTGCGCATCCGTGCCGAAATGCACAACTGGCTGCAACCCGAATATGTTCATGTGAATGGTGGAGGCTGCAGCCTGTCCGCCGCACTCGGCCACCGTGCGCATGAACAGCGCCGCCTCAGTCACACCCAGATTTGCGCCCCCCACATCTTCGGGGCTGCAAATGCCGAGCCACCCGCCGCTCGCAACAGCTTCGAAGAACTCGTGCGGAAACTCGTGATTCTTATCTTTCTTGCGCCAGTATTCAAGCGGGAAGTCCGCGCAGATTTTTTCCGCTGCATCGACAATGGCAATATGATCGGAGCTGAGTTGGTAGTCCATGGCTTAAGGCTTCCTGCAGGTGGGAAAATCAGGACTTGTCGGCGGGACGCAGCAGCATCAGCCCGGTGCGCACAGCAGTGCAAACGATCTCATCTCGCTGGTTCCTGGCAACGTGCTTGAAAGTAACGATGCCCGAGTCGTTACGGCTCTTGGACAGCCGCGTCTCGACGATCTCGGTCTCGACACGGATGGTGTCGCCGTGGAAAGTAGGCTTCGGGAAAGCGATTTCGCCAAAACCCAGATTGCCCAGCGTGGTACCCAGCGTGGTTTCGTACACTGTGATGCCAGCCACCAGCGCAAGCAGGAACATACTGTTGACCAGACGCTGGCCGTAGATGGTGTTCTTGCTGTACTCCGCGTCGATATGCAGCGGTGCGCAGTTGTAGGTCATAGCCGAGAAAAGGATATTGTCGGTCTCGGTCACGGTGCGGCGGATGAGATGCTCGATCACCATGCCGGGCTCGAATTCTTCGAAATAGAGGCCTGCCACTTTGTGTGTCTCCTAGTGTTGCGAGTTCGAAATTCGTTGATCCATCCAGCTTTTTAGCTTTCGGGTAGTCGCCGCTACTCCGGGAAGCCATTTACACTGCACTCTAGTAAGCGCGCATCGCTAAGCGTTCGGTCGCAGGCGGGAACACGCACCATGTCCCGTCGTCGTGCCGGAAAAAAAACATTCCGGCCAAGCCGGCAGGACGCAGTACCTCGACACGTACAAAGCGCCTCTGATTCGATCGCATGCGACTGAATTGGGTCACGCGAACCGGTGTCGAAGGAGCTGGCACAAGCCATCTCTCGACCTGCAAACGCAATGACCTTTCTGAGATATTCATCTTCACCTCCTTCAATGCCATTCCCTTTGAATCGATGCCAGCTCTGTTCTATTCGTCCCTTGCGCTGCCTCGCCCCAAGGAGTCCGCCTTTCTGCGTGACGAAAACTGAAAGCAACCCTACGACGCAACCGCGCCTAACATCATGCGAATCTGGATGCGAATTTCCAACTCAGGACACTGGGCTTGGATCGCAATCAGTTATTGAACGACTGCGCGAGTTCAATGATTTCGCGCGCAGTCTTGGCATGGGCAATGTCGATGTGCTCGCCATCGTAGATGCACGAAGCGCGGCCCTCGGCCTGGGCCTTGTCCAACGCGTCAATCATTCCCTGGTAGAACGCGACTTCTTCCTCAGTGGGGCTATAGGTCCGGTTGACGATGTCGACGTTGGAAGGGTGCAGCACCAGTTCTCCACTCATGCCCAGCTGGCGATCGTTCGCCGACGAAACTTTGAGCCCGTCGAGGTCATGCACCTGCTGCCAGACGCCACCGATGGGTAGTTTGCCCGCGGCGCGCGCGGCCATGACGATGCGCGACTTGAGGTACTGGGTTTCGCGACCATCCAGCGACCAGACCGTCTTGAGCGCACGGGCCACGTCGGCGTTCTTGGCCGTGGCGCCTACGATGGCTGGCACGCGCTCGTGCTGGGCGATTTCATATGCCAGCTGCAGCGAGCGAGCAGTCTCCAGCAGCGGAATAACCTTGGTGTGGCCGACCTCGACGCCTGCGCGAAACTCGGCCTCGGCCAGCATCGACGAGACGGTATGGATGTCTTCGGGACCGCAAGGTTTGGAGATCACGATGCCCTCGACCGCAAGGCCTACGATGGCCAAGATGTCCTCGAAGTCGTATAAGTGCGCGCTGCGGTTAATGCGTACCCAAATACGCTGATCTTGCTTCGCCAGCCATGTCAACTTCGACCTAACAATCTCACGCGCTTCCACTTTCTGGGCGGCTGGCACGCTGTCCTCCAAGTCCAGGATCAGCGCATCGGCTTTTGAGTTAGTGGACTTCTCGATCCAGGTCGGCTTGTTTCCCGGAACAAAGAGGAAGGATCGTATGGGCTTCATCTGCGTCGTCATGACTATCTCAACCTTTTGATGAGTTATCTCTCAACCGTTAGTTCCGCACCTAACGATTAGTAGTTAGATTAGTCGATCGACCGCGACGCTGTCATTGGGGGTATACACCAACTGCGAGGGGAAAGCCGTTGAGGTGAGGGAGTTATCGAATTAAGAAGCCAGATGTAGCATCCTGCCTGCAGCGATGCTGCCCAGTGATTGGCGGGGCCATCGCATACGTCGCCGTCACGTGGCCTGGCCATGCCTTGCTTAGCGCACCGGTGGCACTCGGTTTGTACGGCCTCACCTCCAGACATGCGCAACGGCTTCACAAGCGCGATGGTCAATATTGCGAAAGGTACGTGCTACGGCCCCGCGACCTGGACGAACCGCGGCATCTAGCGACGCCCCCCTTTATCCGTCTTTTCTCTCCCGTGATAAATAGGATAACTAACATATAATGACACTCGTCGAGGCCGCAGGCATGGTGAGCGACTGCTACGGTGAAATTGTGCACAAGACCGCAACGCGCCAAACCGAATCTCGGTTTTCGGGTTCCTAGGGAGGCATGACGCCCTACAGACGCCGCCTGGCAGCCTCTGTATTGATTTATGCGGCTACTGGCCCCAGTTTTGCAGCCCCGACCCACCAGTATGGCGGGATCTGCCATCCGGCGCGATCGCTGCATCCTGTCGGGCTAAAGTAGAGAGCGCCCTGCTACCAGGACGGAAACTACCGCGAGGGGCGGGACCGGGCTCTGCCGGTTGAGCTTGCGAACAGGCTTGTTGCACGCTGGCATACCGGTGAGGCGACCCCCGGTCAAGACGAAGCGGCCAGCACCGTCTTGCCGCTGCTGCGCCCCGGCTTGGCCGCTGGCTGCGCGCCCTCGAAGAACATCGTGATGAACTGATCCACGATCCTCTCGATCGATCCCTTCTTCGGATCGAACCAAGTCTGGACCGAATTGATATAGCCGAGTACAAAGACGCGGCACAGCGCGATATCGATGTCTTCCCGAAGATAACCTTCCTCGCGCAGATCCTTGAAGACAGTCGTCCACATCCGCTGATGACCCTCACGCCGCTTGATCTGGAGCTCGCGCACCTTGTCCGGCAACTGGGTCAGTAGCCGGCCGTGCGCGAGGGCATAGTCGCCATACTTGATCAGCGCGCTCATTTGCCCAACGAGTGCTGCCCTGAAGCGGTCTTTGGCAGTTGAATTGGCCGGCAGCGCATCCAAATGCTCCCTGATGTGCCGCACGATACTTTCCGCGCCGTGCTCCATCACGACAGCAACCAGATCCTCCTTCGAAGTAAAGTGGTAGTAGATGCTCGCGGCTTCGATGCCCGCCTGGTCCGCGATAGAGCGCATGGTGGTCGCCACATACCCCTGCGTTGCAAACGATCGCGCCGCCAGCCTAAGTAGGGTTTCCCGGGTATCCGCACTGGGATTTACATTTCGCTTCCGCATTTGTGTTTATCAGCTTTGCGCTGTCCTGTCTTTCGCACGCCGACGGCAGTGCAATCAATAACCTAACTATTATTTGGAAGGGTACCGTATTTTTCCCGCGTGGCATAGCTAACCGATCACTGTACGGAACCCTGTGCCGGGGAGCATTGACACCGTGCGGCCTATCGGTGAAATTTCGAAGCTGACGTTTCACGCGCCGCCCCAAGATCCTTGTGCGCGCCCCCAACAAAACTGAGGCCCCCGATGAGAGCAGCTGACCGCCTTCCTAACACCCCAACACCCATGCACATGTGGCAGGGTTCGGGCGGTGTCCGGCTAGCCGGCGACACCTGGGGCAGCCCCGAGGGGCCGCTCGTCGTCATGCTGCACGGCGGCGGCCAGACGCGTCACGCATGGGGAGGGACGGGCGAGCGGCTGGGTGACGCCGGCTATTTCGCGTTGGCTTACGATGCGCGTGGGCATGGCGACTCCGACTGGAGCGACGACGGCGACTACAGCCTCGACGCGCTGGCCACTGATCTTCGCTGCGTGCTCGCGGCATTCGGCGGCCGCCGGCCTGCGCTCATCGGTGCGTCGTTGGGCGGCGCCACGAGTCTCCTTTCCATCGGCGAGCAACAGACGGACGCGAGCGCTCTGATCCTCGTCGACATCGTGCCTTACACGGAACCGGCCGGCGTCGAGCGCATTCGCGCATTCATGGGGCAGAACCCCGACGGCTTCGGATCGCTTGACGAAGTAGCCGATGCGATCGGCCGCTATCGCCCCTCGCAGTCGCGACCGCGCAGTCTTGACGGCCTTGCGAAGAACGTACGGCTCGGCGACGACGGCCGCTACCGCTGGCATTGGGATCCACTTTTCATCGCGGCGTCACCTGATCTGCGGGGGCGCCACGCGCGCCTTTGCGCCTGTGCTCGCAGCCTCGTACAGCCAACGCTGCTCGTGCGCGGCGGCAGTTCGGACGTTGTCAGCGAGGCCGGTGCGCGTGAGTTCCTCGAGCTCTGTCCACATGCCGAATACGCGAATGTTGCGCAGGCCGGTCATATGGTGGCCGGCGACCGCAACGACATGTTCGGCACGGCCGCGGTGCAGTTCCTCACGCGTCACGTTCGCGCGTCCTAAGCTTGCATTCGACCTTTACTTCTTTAAGCCGACTCGAGCACTATGTTCGCCGAAGGCAGGTTGCGAAATGACTTGAAAAACGCGCCGTGGTGTTCCTCAATCGCCATCGTCTAGGCATGCCCGGCAGCTCTTGCGGGGACGGGAGAAGTAAAACGACCCCGTCCCCGCACTCAGATGGGCGGCACTTCCGGCGAGGCCGAAAAATGGTGCTGACGGATCTTCCATTGGTCTCGTTGCCGCGCGATGACGAGCGTCGTGCGTAGTCGAGAGCGCGACTGCCGGTCGCCAGTCAGCGCGAACGAGAATTCGCCAAACCCTTGTGCGAGGAAGCATTCCTCAGCAAGGCAGATGAAGTGCTGCTCCACAAGCTCCATCCTGGCCGACTTGATCACGCCTTCGTATGAAGCAAAATAATCACGAATTGCACTGGCGCCTACCGAGTGTCCGGGCCTACCGCCGAAGAATAGCGCGTCGTCTGCGTACACGGCCGTTAGCCTATCCGAATGCCAGTGGTGCGCAGCAGCATTCCACGAAGCCTGGACGATGGCAAGCGCCGCCGCATGAGCCGCAATGGTTCCACGGTTCATCGGTTCTCTTCCTCACTAGTTAACACAAGCATCCAACGGTCGCTTCCGCAGGCCTTCGACGTCCGATATAACTATTGAAACAGTCAGTCCAGCGCAGATCGTGCTCCGGACGACGTTTCAAAGAATCAGCAATTCTAACGAGTTTCACCCTGTTGGCACTTGCTTCGTGCGTGCGGACCGAAACTAAGGTGCGCTACAAAACGGCAACGATTTCTCCGGCGGCTGGCAGCTTTTTGGAGACTACCTACTGCCACCTAGAACCGTCAATTCTGCTTCATTCGTGTTCCGTACAGTGGGACAGTTTGACGGACGATGCGAGATGTCCGGCCAGTTCGGCATGAATGGCCACGCGTGACGCGTCTGGACGGCAGTTAATGACACCATCGTTGCACTTGATTTCAAGGTGTTGTTCCACCGGGTTGAGAGGCAGCGAAGCGCGTTGATAGTGGATAACACGCATAGCACGCCGAGTTTTTGCGCATCAAACTACCAAACGTTAGTTGGCTACTTTCCTCGACAGCATGAACGGAGATTCGCTTCCGCTCTGAAGACAGCAACATTTGTCTGACACCGAGCTGATGAGCAAACGCGCTCACCGTTCAGGCCGTCGACCGTCCCAGCATGTAAGTGGGTTTGATCTCAACTCAAAGAGTTTGCATCGGAGAAACACTGATGAATGCGATACATGAAACGCCATCCGGTGGCGTCAGCACCGACGCCCTTCCGCATGAATCCCCGCCTCTAGCGGGTCATGATGGCACGCGGTCCTGGTACATCCTGGCCGTTCTGACTCTTGCGTATTCACTCGCTTACATCGATCGCCAACTGCTAAACCTTCTTGTCGACCCGATTAAACATACGCTCGCTATTTCCGACACGCAGTTGAGCCTGATCCAGGGTCTCGCATTCATTGCCGCCTACTTGATCGCATGCCCTTTGCTCGGGCGGCTCGTCGACGTTACCAATCGGCGCAATCTCCTGCTGCTCGGCATCTGTCTGTGGTGCGGCTTCACGGCCCTGTGCGGCATGGCAAACACGTTTCACGAACTCTTCCTCGCACGCATGGGCGTCGGAGCGAGCGAGGCATGCGCCTTCCCAATCGCGCTCTCGATGATCGCAGACTGCTTTTCGGCTAAGCGGATGGCACGGGCGATGAGCATCTTCATCCTCGGGCCGATGCTCGGCGGCGGGCTCTCACTCGTCGCAGGTGGATTCGTAATCACGTTCGCTCGTAACGTTCAACAGCAGTTTCCGTCGCTCGCGCACCTCCAGACATGGCAGCTAGCGTTCGTGCTAATCGGCCTGCCTGGGATAATCTTCGCGCTCCTAGTCCTGCTGACGGTGCGCGAACCCGCGCGAAGCAAGGTTATCAGTGAGAGCGAAGACGATCGTCAATTCACTACGAAAGGGGCTGTGGCTTATCTATGGGAGCGTCGACCCTTTTATGTCAGAATCTTTCTTGGCGTCGGGATGCTCGCGATTGTCGTACTCGGGATGCCTGCTTGGTATCCTACATACTTGATTCGGAGCCACGGGATGCCCGCCGCGTCGGTCGGTTATCGTTTCGGTACGTTAGTTGTGTGCTTCGGGATAGCGGGCGCACTAACTGGCCCTTGGGTAGTCCGTTGGCTCGAACGACGGGGCTATGAGGATGCAACCATGCGAGCGGCCGCGCTAGCGATGATTCCGATGCTGCTCTGCTGTGCCAGCATTCCATTCGTCACAGGCGCCAACGGCGCTTTGGCTGCTGCTGCCGGCATCGTGTTTTTCTTTACCTTGCCGACAGGTTGTATGGCTGCGGCGCTTCAGCTTGTCGCACCAAGCCGCACGCGCGGCATGGTGGGTGCGCTCTATTCGTTCATTGCACAATTAATTGGGTTTGGTGCCGGACCGACTATGATCGCGATCATCACCGATCACGTATTTGCAAATCCAAAGATGGTTGGCAGTTCGATAGCGATCGTGTGCACGATCGCCTCGGCTATCGCTGCGTGCCTGCTCTTCACTGCGCTTCCCCACTATCGTCGCCTGCTTGCTGAGGAACGTACTACATAGTCAGGCCGACACGGATCGGCTCAACGACTTGAATGTGATTGCCCGGTTTGACCAGCGAACGCTCGTCAAACCGGGGGAACAAGGGACTCGGTGTCTTATTGTTGCTTCGGTAAGGAATCGGTGCCAAGCATTTCATCCACAGCAGTGTCTAGCGCGTACTCGCGATGGTCATCGTTCATTTGCGATGGGGACTTGCTCGACCCTTTCAACGGTCGCCGCCCCAGCCCACCTACTTCGCGCGACCGGCCTGGACCTATCCGTTCGCGTCCCGATGGTCCCGACTTTTGAGGTTGTAGACGCGTAGACCCGGGCACCGACCATCACATAGGCCGGCACCTACAATTGAGCAAGCCTTCGCTCATCCATTCCGAACGAATCTGTCGGATTGACATGGGCGAGCGGTTCAAGGGCGCTTACCGTAAAACCGTGCCATGGCGGAGTCCCACCGTCGCGCGTCCTGCGTCCAGCACGCAGCCGCTTCGTAACCGCAGGCGCAGCCTGCATGGACATGATGATGGACTATCGATATCTGGGTCGCAGCGCCCTCAAGGTTTCGCCCCTGTGTCTGGTGCGATGATGTTCGGCGGCGAAACAGATGAGGCTACCTCCCGCCGTATTATCGACAGGGCTTTCGATCCGGGTTTGAACTTCCTCGACACGGCCGACGTCTATCACGCCGGTCGGCCCGAAGAGATCGTGGGCCGGGCGATCGCGCAACGACGTGATGACTGGGTCGTGGCGACCAAGTTCGGCTATCCCGCCTCGGCGACTGCGCGCCCCAACGAACAGGGGCAGTCGCGCAAATGGATTTGCCAGACCGTCGATGCCAGCCTGAAGCGCCTGTCCACTGACTACATCGACGTTCTCTACTTCCATCGCTCGCTAAACGACGCGCCTTTGGAAGAAGGTAGAGGCGATGGTTGCGCAAACCGTGTCGACCTTTGGAAGGCTCGACGTCGCCTACAACAATGCTGACGTCCAGAATGTCCTCGCTGAAACCGCCGACGCTTCCCGGGACGACTACGACCGGGTGATGTCGGTCAATCTGGGTGGTGTCTGGAGCTGCATGAAATTCGAACTGCAGCAGATGCGAAAGCAGGGCAATGGCGCAATCGTCAACTGCTCGTCGCTGTGCAGCCTCGCCGGCGGACCGCAGCGTGGAACCTACCAGGCGGCGCAGCATGGATGCTAGGCACACGCGAACCCGTGTGCATGCTGCATTCGCTCGTGTTCGCATATCGCAGACCGCAGCATTAATGCAGCGGATCGCGTCATGTCGGCGCGGATACACAGCCGTCGCCCGCCCCGCCGCTGGAGATCCTCTTGAGTTCTAGCGTGTCTTCGAACGCCACATCGGCGATACACTAACGCGCTGGACTCCTCCGACGGGCCGATCCTGGCCCGCACGCGCGCCAGGGCGGGGTTGGACGCGTCCGTCGTGGCTCTGTCTTTTGCTGATGTCCGGCGACCCGTCAGAAAGAGAGAACTGTAAATACCCCTTAACTTTCAAACTCTTCGATCAATACGATCAGCCTGGACATCGCTAGGGCGAAGACTTCACTTTGCAGTTGATCCCGTACCTTATCGGATCGTGCTGCCGCAGTTAGATATTCCTCTTCGGTCCGCAGGCGATGCGAACAGAGTGGGCAGTTCGTTCATGATACGTCTGGGTGGGGCGTCGGCAGGTAGTTAGTCCGCCCGACTTTTGAACACGCCTTTAACTACCGGCACCGCCGAGAACGCGTTCGGCCATCCGGCATAGTAGGCCAGATGGCGAAACCATCTCCGACGCTTCGGAGCGGGTCAAACCGTTGTCCATCACCCGTCCGAGGTGATAGCTTAACTGGGCGAACTGGCCGCCCTTGATCAGCGCTGCAACAGTCACCATCCTGCGATCACGCGGAGCAAGGTCCTGACGCAGCCAAAGATCGCGGAACAACACTGTGCCAGTATCTTCGACTAGACCGGGTGAAATGGGCCCGACCATCTGTTCGACGGTGCGCGCACGATTATCTTCTGCTGCCGGATCGAGCGGTAAAAGATTGGGCGACCCGGGCGGAAGTTGATCGGTGCCGATACCACAGTTGATCGGTGCCGATACCACGTTCGGAAAAAACGGAGCCAATCGCGATAGCTGCGGCGGTGCCGTTGGACCAGCCCACGTAGAAAGCGAGATGCGTAACTATTTCGGAGATTTCTCGTGGCGTCACGCCCTGTTCGAACGCGTAGCGAGTCTGGATGGCCAGCGCATCGGTCTGGCCACGAGTTATGACAGCCGCGAGCGTGATCATGCTTCGGTCACGTTGAGACAGCGCGGGTCGTTGGCAGGCTCCCTGTAGCAACGCTTCCTCTGCGTAACGAGCAAGCGCGGGCGAACCGGCGGAAACGTCTTTTATATCTATGTCTATTCATCTCAGATGATCTGGTGACGCCCATGTGAGCGCTACCAGTATATTTTTTGCTGTTGGTAGACAGCTAATGAGGGACTCCCGATCCTTCTTCAATGCTCGGGAAGGGAGGCAGACAAATTAGTCGGTGACGAGCGGACCAGCGTTATATTGCTCATCGGTCACCGCCTCCATCCAGTCGGTGTTTTTGCCATCAAGCAATTCGGTGACAGCGAAATGCGACATCGCGGTGGTGGCCGCTGCACCGTGCCAGTGGCGCTTGCCGCACGAGCACGACACGGTGTCGCCAGCGCGAATCTCGGTTCGCGCGCCGCCTTCGCATTGGGTCCAACCCGTTCCCGAGAGCACGACCAGAACCTGACCGAGCGGATGAGCATGCCAATTTGAACGTGCACCGGGTTCAAATGTCACGATTGCGCCACCTGCTCGGCCCGGCGCTTCAGCCTGGAACAGATTGTCGATACGCACATTGCCTGTGAACCAGGCCGCTGGACCTTTGATGGACGGTTTTATGCCGTTGCGGATGATGGTTTGGGCTTCTTTCGTCATAGTTTTGCTCCATTCGTTTAGTCGTAACGCGTGGCCGCGATGAACCGGCCAATGAATCGCCATGACCGGTAATTTAGTTCTCGGGGCGGCTCCCGACTAGATGGCAAAATAGGCATACACTCATGCAGAGGTGCATAAATGGCCACTCCAGATTTGAACGACCTTGTCGCGCTTCTACTAGTCGCACGCGAGCGGAGCTTTACCCGTGCTGCAGCGCAGTTGGGGGTATCCCAGTCGTCGCTAAGCCGAACCGTGACTTCGCTCGAAAAGAAGCTTGGGATGTTGCTGCTCGCCCGCACGACCCGGAGCGTATCTACAACTGAGGCGGGACAACGCTTACTCGACTCCGTTGCTCCTAAACTGGAAGAAATCGAGGCGGACCTTCAAGCCATCGCTGAGCTTCGAGAAAGGCCGGTTGGTACGGTCCGCATCTCTGCTACCGACTACGCGGCGAACCAGTACGTTTGGCCAAAGCTTCAAGACCTACTGCGCCAATACAAAGAGTTGCGTATTGAACTGATCAACGATTACGGCTTGTCCAATATCGTCGCAGAGCGTTTCGACGTCGGGGTCCGTTTGGGCGACCAGGTGGAGAAGGACATGATTGCTGTTCGGATCGCGCCAGACGAAACAATGGCAATCGTCGCCGCGCCTGAATATCTAGGCGAACGACCAGCGCCAACCGATCCGCGCGAGCTTACCGCCCACAACTGCATCAATCTGAGGTTACCAACCAAGGATACGCTCATGACGTGGGAGCTGAGAAAAGGCAGGCGTCGGATGGAGATAAAGGTAAGCGGTCAGCTAATTTTCAACAATTCTTATCAGATGCTAGACGCGGCCTTGAAGGGTTTCGGTCTGGCTTATCTGCCGAAAGCGCTCGCAGAACAAAGCGTCCGGTCCGGACAGCTTGGTTGGGTGCTTGAGGACTGGTTTCCCACACTTACCGGCCATCACGCGTACTATGCGACGCGCCGTCAATCTTCCCTTGCCGTTCGCCTTGTCGTTTCAGCATTGCGCGGCAATTAGATCTGAAAAGCGCTTTCAGATCGACACAATCTTGAGCGTCGAAGTACGGTTTACGTCCGAATTCGGTCAGTTACGGCAGAACGCCGGGGCTGCCCTGCCTCTATGAAGGAAAGTTTAATCCCGACCACGGCTGTCCAGGATTTATCAAAACAGCGGCAAAGTTTCGACCGCGTTTTGGCGTCGACGCCGCGGAGACGCAGACCGACCGGCCCGCGCAGCAGTTTTCCCGCTAGCTGAAAAGAGCCGCCGGTTCAGATCCGACAGCGCCCGACCGACGGACGTGCGCGCGGGTTGTCCGCCAATGCCAGTTCAAGCCGGTCGAGCAGTTCGCCGACGAGGTGCAACCCGCGCCCAGAATTCGTTGCGACCGAACGGGTGGCCTACCGGCGCGCGATCTGGCAAAACGTGCATACGCTGGATGACAATGCACTGATGCATTGATGCACTGCGTCAAAAGCATATTGGAGGCGGGACGCTGGTCCGACGAGGGCCAGTTCCGGCTATGCACACCGCAACAAGCCTTGTCAAAACAACCATCTCGCCGAAGTACGGAACGCTGTATGCGGTCGCATTGACTGCCGGGAGCATTCCAACGCAGCATGAAAGTATGTTCGGACCTCTACAGCAACCACAATGAGCAAGACCATCATCGAACGACTGGCACAGTTCTCGGCGAATACCGAGATAGCCATCCTGCCCGCGAACGTTGTGGAGGAATGCAAGCGCGACGTGCTTGACTCCATCGGCTGCGCGCTGGCGGGCATCGACCAGCCGAAGGGCCGCATCGGCATCGAGGCCGGGCGCCGGCTAGGCGGCACCGGTGGCAGCGCAACGATCATCGGCACGGGAGAAAAATCGACGCCTCACGGCGCCGCCTTTGCCAACGGCGAGTTGATTAACGCGCTTGACGCCGACTCCGTGCTGCTGCCCGGCCACGTGAGCCCTTACGTGCTGCCCGGCGCCTTTGCAACCGCCGAGACGCACCGGCGCCCGGGCAAGGATGTGATCGCAGCCGTCGCTGTATCACACGAGATCTCCTATCGGCTGGGGGCTGCCATGAGCGGATACCGCGACACCAAGGACGGAGCGGCCGCCAGCGCGTCGGTGGTCGGCTATAGCAGCACTGTGTTCGGTGCCACGGCGTCGGCCGGCAAGCTTAAAGGGATGGTGGCGGACCGGTTGGCGAACGCATTGGGGATCGCCGCCGCCACCGCGCCGGTCAACTCGCAGCGCGCTTGGTTCATGCATTCGCCAACAGCGACAATCAAGTACCAGATGGCCGGCGCGCTGACCAATGTGGCCCTGTCGGCGGCGGACATGGGCGATTTGGGGCACCGCGGCGACTTGCAGATGCTTGACGATGAGGAGTATGGCTATCCTCGTTTTGTCGGCACCGCGCGCTGGTCGCCGGAGATCCTCACCACCGACCTCGGCGAGGAATGGCGCTTCCCCGCCTTCCAGATGTTCAAGCCTTATCCGCACTGCCGCGTGATGCACGCGCCGCTAGATCTGCTGATCGACCTCATAACGCGACACGACATCCAGGTGGGTGAGATCGATAGCATCACCGCTTTCGGCGAAGGGTGGGCTTACGAACTGCCTTGCTTTGCGAACCGCGATATTCAGCTTCGGCATGACGCGCAATTCTGTTTTGCGCATGGACTCGCGATTGCCGCGCACCGCATTACGCCCGGCAGGCAATGGCAGGATCCCGCCGTTGTCTTCGATCCTTCGGTCGTTGCCTTGATGGGCAAGGTCAAGCTGATCACGCATCCCAGCTATTTCCAGTCGATTTCCGCGGACATCACCAGTCGTCCCTCGCGCGTCGAAATCAAGGCACGCGACCAGACGTTTGCCGCCGAGAAACGCTTCCCTAAGGGAACCCCGTCGGCCGACCCAGACACCTATATGACCACGGAGGAACTGGTGCGAAAGTTCAGTACCTTCGTCGATGGCATCCTTCCGGCGGCCACTATCGACCAAGTGGTGGACAGCGTGTTGCACATGGAGCAGGTTGATGACTTCGGGGCCATTATGCGCCTGCTTATCCGACAGTAAAGCACCGCGCTCCAGGCAAAAGGCCACCGCCGACTTCGTGACGGCACTTTCGTCACGGTCGCGCGGGGGTGTCTCATAGAGCCTTTGAAGCACCCGTAACGCTTCAGCCGCGCTGGATAATCGATCCAGCGATCACGAAGAGACCTTTTACACGATCTTCGCTTGCCAGCTAGACAGTCGCCCAGTGAACGTTGAGCAACTGCGCCGTTCGTTTCGCCTGCTCCCGGGAAAGCACGCCGTCAACAGCAGGCGGCAAGGTTTCCGTTGTCATGACTGGTCGATCATCCGGTCGGTGCCGTACTGACGCGTCCCGTGTACGATACAACCGGTTGACCATGGGTTTCAGGAGACGACATGAACGCAATGTGCCCGCTGCACGGGCCAACGACCATCATCCGCACGAATGCATACGGGTTTCCGGTCTATGCGTGCTGCTGCGACGACGTGACCTATGTGACGCCCCCGGACGCGTGTACGAGGGCACCGACGCAACGCGGACGTTACCCGCAGCCCGAACAGCCGAAGACGAGGAAAGAATGACACAGCCGATCAACCCCGTGCCTGCGTGGTCACCGGCAGTCAGTAGTGTGCGAACGCTGCGGCGTGGCGTCGGATAGGTTCTTCAGCTTGCCGTAGCCGGACGACACCTGCGTGAGCCGCTTCATCGCGTTGGTCGTTCATTACCGCGGAGATGGGCGGAATGCTCTGGCGCTGATTCCAGTGTGCAATCAACTGCGCTTCGCCCTCGCAACGTCGATCACCGCGACCGGGCGTAGTCATTGTCGCCGCCCACACCATGACGATTTGACGCTCGCTTCAATCGATTGTTGATATCAAGAGACAGGTCGACGTCACCGGGTTCGGCTTTCGCAGCCGTACGTCACATACGTTCGCTCGATCCTTGCAAATTGGTCGATATAAGGGTCAACGCTGCTAAACGGCGGCTTCGACTGGCCAGTGGCAGGCTGACTCTTTGCGATTCGACCGACATGCTCGAGATTCGTGATGCCGATGTATTCGTCGCCGGTGCGAATCGACAGTTCGGCAGCGTTGCTTAGTAACGTGGATAGCAGCCAGCGCAAGGCCTACCGTCGCGCAGCCATAGGCCTTTGACCATCAACTCGGAGTCTGTATCCGCATGGCGACGTGGAACCGGTCGAGTATCTCCACAGTCGCCAATTTTGGGGCAGCACGCATTTGCTACCACGGGGATGAACAACGTACGCGCAAGAACACACGCCGAACTATGTGGCGTAACTCCACGCCTTTACCGCCAGATTAGCGAGCATTGCCTGACGAGCGTCAATCTCTGCTGGCCCCCACGTCGAATAGTCGGCGATGCCGCGTGTAAGTTTGAAGTTCGACGTCGCAAGGCATCGCGGGTTGACACGAATGGATCGATCTCCGCGCGTCTCGCTTTTCCGTAGACCCGTAGCCGCGTCCGTTCCGCTCCAGCCATGGCCGTCACGGCTGTCTTCTCCAGCACCTGGTAGCGCCGTAGCCACTTGCGAACTGTTGGCGTGGGCGAAATCCATCACCGTCATGCGACGCGTTGGTCCAAGGCATAGACCGTTTCACAAGCAATGGCCGTACTTCCTGTTTGAAGGCTCTAGTCAAAACAGGCGAACGGCGCATGCGAGTCCATCCAATCGTAATAAGCCTGCCCAGCCGTCCACGCCCAGTTCGAGACGGGCTTGGACGCAATCCTGCGACTCTCGTTGTTCGAGCAGCCATCGCCCACCGGCCGGTTCACGTCATGGCTGGGGTGTAGCGGTTGTCTTCCGTTTGCTTCGTAGTTCATTTTTGGCTGTTCCATCGTGCGTCTGTCCATGGCCGTTGGTCTGCTGCTGACCTTGACTCTGCGACCCAAGATTGTCAGTTGACCCTTAGTTCTATCCGCCATCGGCAAACCTGTCAGAGGGCTATTTCGATCTTTTGGTCCCCGCTCGCTGAGGCTAGACCAGCGTTTATTTGCGAGACGTCCATTGTCAGCCGTCTGGTATCGGGCGGAAATACACACCACGACCCGTCGTCGTGTCTAAAGAAAACAAATGCGAGGTTGCTTGACGAACCTCTCGCCTGGACGCAGACGTATCGCCAGTGCTTGCGCCGGGTGTGGCTAAAGCGCGTCACCCGTGCGCGTGCAGCTAACTCGGCGCCTAACCATTTTTCCACTAACGAACGCAAGGAAGCCTCACGGAAACTCATCGTGCATCTCAATGCGTCATTTGCGTGCGTGTGGGAATACCTGGTCCCAAAAAAGCCCTCCAAACACCTGGAAAGAATCTCGCGCTCTCGTGCGAGGTCGTCCAGAACGTTTGGACCCCGCGCAAATGTGTGGCAACTCAAAGTCCGCCCTATGAGATACATCATCTCAGAACGCCGTCGTTCGTCTTTCGTCGCCTCTTCGGCTGCGTCTGGCGGTCCGGATCGCGTGATCAAAGTTTTCGTCTGTGGCAACGTGACGGTGATGGACGCTTACCAACCAGCGACCATCCGCAAAACACCAACGAATGCAACGTTCCCCAACCAGGCCAGCAAACTATCTTCAGATACCCGCATCGTCGGCATTGGCCGCGTTCGCAGTGCTTTGCCGGCTCTGCCTTGCGGAAACAACAGTTCCTCCATCAATGAAAGCGGCCGCCAGATCCGGAGGTTTCAAACGCTTTCGACGAGATCGGGCACGACCGCGAACAGATCTCCAACGAGGCCGTAGTCCGCGACGCTGAAGATTGGAGCTTCTGGATCCTTGTTGATCGCAACGATCACCTTCGAATCCTTCATGCCCGCCAGATGCTGGATCGCACCCGAGATGCCGACCGCAACGTACAGTTGCGGCGCGACGATTTTGCCCGTCTGGCCTACCTGATAGTCATTCGACACATAGCCCGCATCGACGGCTGCGCGCGAGGCACCCATCGCCGCGCACAGTTTGTCCGCCAGCGGCTCCAGTACCTGCATGTAGTTCTCGCCGCTGCCCAGACCCCGGCCGCCCGACACGATGATATTCGCACCGGTCAGTTCGGGACGATCCAGCTTCGTCACTTCGCGACTCACGAATTGTGAGGTGCCTGCGTCGGCTGCGGCCTCGATCTTCTCGACCGAGGCGCTACCCCCTTGCTCTGCCGCCGGATCAAAGCCCGTAGCGCGCACCGTGATGACCTTGATCGGGTCTTGCGATTGCACAATCGCGATCGCGTTGCCCGCGTAGATCGGGCGTTCGAACGTGTCGTCGGAATCGACGGCTGTTATGTCGCTGATCTGCGCGACGTCGAGCTTTGCCGCAATGCGTGGTGCGATGTTCTTGCCGTGAGCCGTTGCCGCCGCGAGGATGTGCGAGTAGCCTTTCGCAATGTTAAGCACCGTCGCTTCGACGTTTTCCGCGAGACCGTCGGCCAGCTGCGGCGCATCGGCGAGCAAAACTTTGCATACACCTGCGATCGTCGACGCCTGCTCTGCTACTAAACCTATACTGTGACCCACAATCAATACGTGAATGTCACCACCCGTAAACGTGGCTACAACTGCTGCGGCCGCCACCGTATTGAGCGTCGCCGCCTTCAGCGACACGTTATCGTGTTCAGCAATTACCAGAATCGTCATTTGTTTCGTCTCCACTATTCCGTGTTCGCTTGATCAAAGCACCTTGGCTTCGGTCTTCAGCTTCTCGACCAGCGTCTTCACATCCGGCACCTTGACACCGGCGGAGCGCTTGGGCGGCTCGACGACCTTGAGCGTCTTCAGACGCGGCGTGACATCCACGCCGAGGTCTTCGGGCCTGATCGTTTCCAGCGGCTTCTTCTTCGCCTTCATGATGTTCGGCAGCGTGACGTAGCGCGGTTCGTTCAGGCGCAGATCGGTCGTCACCACCGCGGGCAGTTTCAGCGACAGCGTTTCAGCACCGCCATCCACTTCGCGCGACACGGTCGCCTTGCCGTCTGCGACGACAACCTTCGACGCAAACGTCGCTTGCGGCAGGCCAGCCAGCGCGGCAAGCATCTGGCCGGTCTGGTTCGAATCGTCGTCGATGGCCTGCTTGCCGAGAATGACCAGTTGCGGCTGCTCCTTGTCGACCAGCGCCTTCAGCAGCTTCGCGACAGCGAGCGGCTGCAATTCTTCCGCCGACTCGATCAGGATCGCGCGATCCGCGCCGATAGCGAGCGCTGTGCGCAGCGTTTCCAGCGATTGCGTCACACCTGCCGACACAGCGATCACTTCCGTCGCCACGCCCGCTTCCCTCAGACGCACCGCTTCCTCAACCGCGATTTCATCGAACGGATTCATCGACATCTTCACGTTCGTTACGTCGACGCCCGTTCCGTCCGACCTAACCCGGACCTTTACGTTGAAGTCAATTACGCGCTTTATCGCAACTAATACTTTCATTTCCCGCTCCTGTTTTCCGTCAGCCATTCTCGCTTCAAGCCTAAGAACATTTTGCGATCCGAATAATGATGAACCAGTCAGACGGGTACAGCGCAGAACCCGAGCTCGGAGTCGGGCCTTCGCGTCCCCGGAATCAATAGCCGGTCGTTCATCGACGTCGAAAACCGCCTCGTTGGAAACAGAATCCTAGAGCAGCAGAAGCTCTGTCGGCTTTGCAAATTGCGAGAAGCACCTTGGCCCTCGACTTGACCACTTGACCGAAGCATCGCCGTGAACGGAGTTCTCTTCGTCTCCCCCAATCTCCCGGGCAGACACGTCTCCATGGTCAGCGCCGAAGGCAGCAGCCACCAGTTGACTGTGGCCTTCGGAGAATGAAAGAGCGAATACGGTTTATCACATTCCATTTCTATAAGAGAGACGCGACCCGATCATCCTAGCGAGAACCAACGATCTCCCGTTCCGGATGCCAGCGAGATATTTTTTTCCAATAGGGATGGTCAAGCGAAGCAAACGGATATGCTTAGAGGCCAGTTCGAGTGCGACGTGTGTCGCCGTCCGCCGGACATGGAACGGCGCAAGTCCCAACCTGTGTAGTCGCCGGTACGCCTTCATCAGCCGAGCAAGTCTCCGACTTGCGCGCCGCTGCGTACCGCAGCACGACTTTCAGCGCTTCGCACTGTTGTTCCCGCAGGCGTACTGTCTAGCCTATTCGACGAACAGCGGGGCACCGAACCGTTGAACGGCGCTCTAATAGGCGAGGTGCATGCATCCCGCTCAGCCACGTCGGGTTCAACGGTTCAACGCGAGCACCTAAGTGTTCATTCGACAGGGCCGGGAATGCCACCGTAAAGCCCCCAGCTATTGGCTACGAGCCACCCGGCGTCGATTAGCAGGTCCGTGCCAGTGATCGCTGACGCCCGATCGGAACAAAGAAACTCTACTCCCTCAGCGATTTCATTGGGCTGGATTCGACGTCCCAACGCCATTTGCGCATCAATATCTGTCGCGTAGCGGCCCGTAGGTCTGGCCACGACGTGTGGGACGAGGGTTGCCCCTGGAGAAACAGAATTGACACGAACACCGCTCTTCCCCCATTGAGCCGCCATGTTCCTGGTCAAATTGAGCACTGCGGCTTTTGTCGGTCCATATGCATGTTGCGGTGATGAAGCATGCCCGAGAATTGATGCGATATTGACAATGCTACCTTTCCCTTTACGAGCCATTCGGGCGCCAAAAACGCGGTTAGCATTGAACGTTCCTTCGAGGTTCACCTTGATAATTTTTTGCCACAGGTCCATGGGAAACGCATCCGGGGAATACTTGATTTCCTGGAACGCCGCTGCCGCGACAACCATTGCGCTGACGGACCCATGAGCGTGTTCGATCTCGGCTGCGATCTCTTCGACAGCGGCGAGGTCGCAAATGTCTAAGGCGTAAGAGAATCCCCCAATCGCCTTTGCCACTCCATCCGCGGCATGCTTGTTGATGTCGGCGACTACTACCCTCCAACCCCGTTCGATCATCAGGCGGCAGCAGCTAGCACCGATACCGTTTCCGCCCCCAACAACGACACTCAAGTTTGTGTTTTCTTCCATCACTTCCTCTTAGATTGTGCAAATGGCAGGCAGCTCGCGCATCTCTGGAAAGGCATGGGCGCCTCCCGCTTCAAAAAGCGCTAAGCCGCCCCGAGTTAGCGCGTCACTTAGCGCTTAATGAGCCTCGTACAAGCGTAGAATTTTGTAAGCTCGCGCGACCGAGCACCAGAACAATCAATCCTGCCACGACGCCAGCTGCTGCAAGTATGAGCAGACCGCTTGTAAAGTTACCAGTGTGATCCTTGGCTAATCCCATGATAAACGGCCCAACAAATCCGCCCAGGTTACCGAGGGCCGCGATTACTGCAATACTGGCCGCGGCGGTTTTTCCTGGCATCAGGTTGGTAGCAATTGCCCAGAAGGCCGGGAGCGCTCCATAGCTGCCAAACGCAGCGATACTGAACGCAATCACCTTCGCGCTCGGGTTATGCACTAATGCTGCCGCCGCGAGCGCGATCCCTGCCACAAGGACGGGCACAACGGTATGAAAACGTCGCTCCATCCGGGAATCAGATCGCTTGCCCAACACGATAATGCCGACCATGGCAACAAAGTACGGAATCGTTGCAATGAAGCTGGTCTGCAGATTACTGCCACCGAATTCCTTTATGATTTGCGGCAGGAAGAAACCAACACCGTAAATCGTCAAAACGAGTCCAAAATGTACGAGCGCAAGCAGCAGCACGCGAGGATTGATTAGCACCTCCCAGAACCCATATTCACGCTGTACGACATGATTTTGCTGTTCGCCCGTGATTTGCTCCCCCAACCACGCCCGCTCGTCCGACCCAAGCCACTTCGCTTCGGCAGGTCGGTCAGCGACTATGGCAAGTACGATAGCTGCCAACACGAGTGCAGGCAGCCCCTCCAGAATAAACAACCACTGCCAGCCGTGCAGCCCCATGAATCCGTGCATTCCAAGCAGAGCACCAGAGATCGGAGAACCGATCACCGAAGAAAGCGGGGCCGCGAACAAGAAATAACTCATGACGCGAGCACGGTACGCTGAAGGAAACCACTGCGACAGGAAGAACGCAACCCCAGGAAAAAATCCTGCTTCCGCCGCACCTAGCAAAAGACGAACGGCGTAAAAGCTGGTTGGCCCAGTAACGAGCGCAGTGGCGCAGGACACTAACCCCCATGAGAACAGAATGCGCGCGAACCAACGCCTCGCACCAAACCTCGTAAGCATGAGGTTTGAAGGTACTTCGAAAAAAAAGTAAGTCAAGAAGAAGATGCCGGCTCCGAAACCAAAGGCAGATGCTGTCAGTCCTAGGTCACTATTCATTTCAAGAGCAGAAAACCCGACATTCACCCGATCCAGATAGGCAACGCAGTAACAGACGATCAGAAGCGGCATGAGGCGTCTAAAGACCTTTGCCATGGTGCGTCTTTCGAGTGTATCCATATTACGTTTGTCTCCATTAACGCAGTCTGATTGCTGCATAACTAAAGCCTACCTTCGCGGTGAGCCCCCGTCCACACTTCCCTCCTGTCTTGAGTGTTAAGGTGATTGTCGCTCCAAGCAAAGATAGGAGATGAAACTTCGTACGCCTGGCCGGCCCAGAAAACGAAGTTAAGGAAGTTCTGCAAAAGTCCTGGCATTGCGTTGTTGCTGAGCTATCCTGGAAACAGAGCGAATTAGGTGAGGGGCAACGTGATGACGCAGCGTGGTCTTGGTCCGGATTTGTCAACGAAGCGCACGCGCAAGCGGGAATTTCTCGATGAGATGCGACGCGTTGTGCCCTGGTTGAAGCTGATTGCGCTAATCGAGCCGCACTATCCCACGGGTAAAACCGGTCGGCCGCCGTTCCCGATTGCAACGATGCTGCAGATTCATTTCATGCAACAATGGTTCGGTCTATCAGACCCTGCTATGGAAGAGGCACTCTATGACGTGCCGCTTTATCGAGAGTTCGCGGGTCTCGACGGCGGGATGGTTCGCTTGCCAGATGAAAGCACGATTCTCCGGTTCCGCCATCTGCTGGAAAAGCACGGGCTGGCGGCGCAAATTCTGGCGCTAGTCAATGAAATCCTGACGGGAGAAAGGTCTGATGCTTAAGGCTGGGTCGGCAGTCGACGTCACCCTGATCGCCGCGCCCCGTTCGACAAAGAATGGCTCCGGCACGCGCGATCCGGAAATGCAATCCACGCAGAAAGGTGACAACTGGTACTTCGGGATGAAAATGCATGTCGGCGCGGATGCCGAGTCGGGCCTGGTTCATACGGTCATTGGAACGGCAACCAATGTTTATGAGATCTCCGTAACCGAGGCGCTGCTGCATGGTGAAGAAACGGATGTGTACGCGGACGCCGGATACCAGTGCATCGAAAAGCGTTGTGAGACTGACGCCGTTCGGTGGCATGTTGCAATGCGTCCGGCAAAGCGCAGGAAACTGGATCTGAGCGATTCGCTGGACGCGATATACGATCAGATCGAACGCCTGAAGGCGGGTATTCGTGCCAAGGTCGAAACCCGTTTCGCATCCTCAAGCGACAGTTCGGTTACGTGAAGACCCGCTATCGTGGTTTGATGAAGAACACCGCCCAGATCACCGCGCTGTTTGCTTTGGGCAATTTATGGATGCGCGTGGAGATTTGCGCAAAGCTTGAAACACTGGGCCGATGAAGATCTCATGTCTGGTTGGAGCGTTCCAGCGCGCGGAAAAACCATGGCAATCAACTCACCAACAAAGATCTGAAGTCCGAGGCTGCGCTTGATGTGAAAGGTAATGCTTCAAAAGCGGGTTCTGCAGACCTTCCTTAACGCTAAGGCTAAGCTGAACAAGCCACTTCGGCGACGTGTCAGCGATTTGACTTCGCCAGGTCATGAGACCGGGCTTAAGCCGTTGCTTTTCGGCCCTCGCGGGCTTGTCGGGCGGGCAATTTGCCCGCCTTTCGCCCCCTATGGGCGTACGCAGGCGCCCGAATCCAAGCGGCGTCGTCGCGTCCGGCACAGCTTCGCAGCCCAGATCAACGCCCACAAAGCGACGCAGGCTGGCGCGGTCGTAGAGCAGCTCTTCGCAAGCGAAGTCGGCCAGATTGAACCAGTGCTGCACGAAATGGATCCGCAGCATGCGCTCCCGACCAATTGCCGGGCGGCTATTGCCGCGCTTCGGATACTGCAGCTCGATCACCGCGCACACAGCTGCGCCCATGGCATGATCGCATGCATCGTGTCGAGAAACTCGCGCCACGTGCGTTTGCGGTGCGTCGCGAAACCCACTCCTTGATCGGCTTCCATCGCCAGCGTCTGCTGTTTCAGCCTGTTATGCCGGCCTTTTTAAACACGATCTTTATAACGCGTGAAGTACCAACTCGGTGGACTTGACCAGCATTGCCCTAAGACCGTTATTCGCGTCTCATTTCATCGATGAAAATGCAGTCCTATGCGGCCGGGCACATGCAGTCAAGCCAAATATATCAGCGGTGAGGAGCTTCCGATCGTCGATACTTCTTCAAATCGACAGGACGATCTTGCCAAAATGGGTATTGGATTTCATGTGATCCAGAGCCGCGGCGGCCTGCTCCAGCGGAAACACCCGCTCGATCGGCAGCCGCAATTTGCGGTTGGCGATGGCGCCCCCGAGGTCACGAACCAGGAAGGCGGTGAGATCGCGAATTTCTTGAACCGACCGCGTGCGAAATGTGACCCCGTGGTAGGAAATACGCCGAAGCGCGTGCCAATTGAGATCAACCACGCCCTCATTGCCTCCGAGCCGACCGACATTAACGATGCGACCAAGCATGGCGCACGCCTTCATTGTCTTATTCAGCTCTCGGCCACTGACTTGGTCAACGATGACATCTACACCTTTCCCACCTGTCGCACGAAGGATGCTTTCGACCCAACCGGATGATGATGCGTTGATTGCATAGTCTGCGCCGAACTCACCGAGCCGAGCGCATCGCATGCTGTTCGTCGAGGTGCCAATCACGACGCGTGCACCGAGGAGCTTTCCGATCTGCATCCCTATTAATCCGACGCCGGAGCTGGCACCGTGGATCATGAGGGTCTCTCCCCGCTGCATGCGACTGGCCGTGGCGATCGCGTTGTGCATCGTCTGGCATGCGAGCATCAAGGTCGCGGCTTCCTCCAATGGCATATCATCTGGAATGCGCATCGCGCGCCCCCGATCCGTCACGGCGTATTCCGCGTAGGCGGCGCTCCCGGTACACATCACGCGGTCGCCCGGTTTCCATTCGGTCACTGCATGCCCGACGTTAACAATTTCGCCGGCCCATTCCATCCCGAGCACCTTTCCATCCTTCGCTGCGAGACTCGCCAGATCAGCCCGGTTAAGGGCTGCGGCGCGCACCTTCACAAGGATTTCATCGGGGCCTGGAGTTGGCATCTCTGTGTTGCACAGCTTGGCACCGGCCGCAGTTGCAAATATCGCTTTCATAAGGCTCTTTTGTGTTGCTGTTCTATCGTCTCTTGCTGTGCCAGACGCGGGTCAGCCCGAGAGCCACCGGATAAGTTGCCGGGACGATGCTGGCGAAGGCAACACCGATCCGGTAGCCGGGACACAGACGTCTACGTGCGGAGCGCGGCAGCCGACGCGTCGATTACGCTAGGTCAACGGTGATTTGCCGGACGTCGCGCACCGATTCGAGATCGCCCAGCATGTCGACCAGCCGCGCGGACTTCGCGTGGAAGAACGGGCCACCCGCATAATGCACACAACGCCGGAACTTTTCCACCAGCGCATCGAAATCCATCGGGTTATCAATGCCGCCGCGTGGAACGTCACTGAGCCCGTTGTATCTAGTTCCGTCCTTCATCCCAATGAAGACGGCGGCGGGCGTCACCGCACGGCCGAATCGTTCCTGCATGTCGTCGTCGACACTCGCACTAACGAGCGACGCGATCCGCAGCACAGCCTCGTTACGCAGTGCGTCGTCAGCGAATGCGTCGATGAATACCTCGCGCTTGAGCAGCGCCGTTGCGATACAAAACGGAATACTGAACTGCGCGTCGACGACACTGCGAGGCCGCGTCTTGGTCTCAACAGGAGTACATACGTTATCGTAAGCCTCGCGGTTCACTGCGACATCGATTCGTTCGATATTCGCGGGATCGATGTTGTGATCCCGGGCGAGACGAAGCGCGATATCGATAGCGTTGTGCGTGTGCCGGCACGAAGGATAGGGTTTGTATCCGAGATCCTCGTGTTCGAAACGCAAGCCGAGATCGCGCAGCAGCCGATCGCGATCGAATTCGCCGCGCAGGTAGACGTGCGCGAGCCCGTGACGTCCTTCGAACGTGTTCGTTGTGCCAGTGATGCCAGCTGCCGCGAGCGTAGCAGACAGCACGCCGGTACGCGCTGCGAAGCCGGGCTGCATCCGCTTTGTCAGGGCAGCGTCTGGCATGCATTGAGAATTGCCGGCCGCCTGTGCGTACGCGATGCCAAGCGCGTGCCCCATACGCTCGGCGTCGAGCTTCATTAGCTTGCCCGCTGCGGCGGTTGCCCCGAATAGCCCGAACAGCGCGGTGTATGCCCATCCGCTCGCGACAGGTGGCAGCCGGGTGGCGACGCCAAGCCGGCATGCGAAATCCAGACCGGCAGCGACGGCAGTGAGCAGTTCGACGCCGTTGACGCCGCCAAGCCGATCGGCGATCGCGAGCGCGGCAGGGACCGTCGACACGCCCGCATGCAACACCGCAGCGTCGTGTGTATCGTCGAAGTCGAGCGCGTGTGCCATCGTGCCGTTCGCCAGTGCGGCGTCGGCGGCCACCGCCATCCGCCCCGTCCCCCACACCCAAGCCTGCGAACCGGGCGCGTTATCAAGCACGGCGCGCGCCACTTCGCGGCAGCCGGGCGCCGATGCACCGGCAATCGCGACGCCGATGGTGTCGAGGATGTTGTTCCGGGTGGCATCGAGCGCCGAGCGAGGCAGATCGGCGAACGATAGTGTGGCCAGATGACGGGCGACGAGAAGGGATGCGTCCATGTCGGGGCCTTCCGTGTTGGGCTTATTACCAGAGATGAGTGAGTTTTGACAAGTCGCTAATCCCGTCCAGATGCAAGATGATGTCGGCAATGCGTCCGGCCTTGTCAGAGGTCAGAATGCGCGAAGCGTTGTGCATGAACTTCCGGACCAGTTCTTCATCGGACATACGGGTCTCAGCGGTTGCGGGTGAGCCCTTCCGGAATCGCCGCTCCTCGTGATAAGTTGTCCCTCGAGCTTGCACCACTACGCTGCCAATCCGACTCTGCGGATCCTGCATGAGTGAACGCTCGAATTCGGGGTGCGGTTGCAGCGTTACGCGCTTCATGAACGCAAGCACGCGCTCGTCACGCATTGTTGAATCGTCATGCCATTCGGGCCCTGCCTTGACGCCGTGCACGACCATCGAAATTGCATATGCCACGTTCATTTGCGCATCGCCCGGCGACACTATCGTGGTATTGCTCCACATCGGCAGCGCCGCCGCATGAGGATCGCAATAGGCGGTGACGTGCTCGATCTCGTCAGTGCGCAGATCGTTCACCGCCATCAAATTCGTCAGGCAGTCAAGCGCCGTGTGCGTGATCCGGCAAGTGGGGTACGGCTTATAGATAGTCGCCTTCGGGAAGCGCCACGCATCGCCTAGCTCGTCGGTCAACGCGTCAGGATTCCATTTAGTCGAGCCCATGAATCGCCAAAAACCGTACTCGCCCTCAAGCACCTCGATGTCACCGCGATAGCCCTGTTCCGAAAGCGTCACCGCGAGCAACTCCGCCTGCCCCATCCATCCGGACAACAAGTATTTGTCGTCCGTAGCCGGTAGCGTTCTTGCCCATTTAGTCATCGCCTGAGCTGGCGCCAGATGCCCAGCGAGTCCGAGCGCGTGCGCAAGCCGCTCCGAGCTTAACCGCCGCAACATGCCAACACCGAGCGTGCCACCGAAAATCGTGCTGCTATAGCCCATCACCGGCGGGAATGCGACCTTTTCACCGGGCTTCAGATCACGGTAGTAGGCCATCGCTGGACCAAAGCGCGCGGACACTTCATGCGCGACCGACAAGGCGCTGATGAGATCCTTTCCGGAAGATTGGCCATGCTCGCCAACGGCCAAAATCGCAGGCACGACATACGGCGACACGTGACCTGGTGGGATAGTCGTGACGTCGAAATCCAGCGCATTGATCAGCTCGCCATTCGCGAACGCAGCAGCGGATAATGACAGGGTGTCGCCGGAGCCGATAACCTTCGCCTGAGGCGGGCCGCCCATCTCTCTTGCGGCACTCACTGCGCGCTTGCCCTTGTCGACACTGAGCGCGGCGAGAGAACAGCCGACACAGTCGAGCAAGATGCGTTTGGACTCGTCGATCGCATCGGGTGGGAGCGATTCGAACGTAGTAGCGGAGGCAAAATTGACGAGCTTTTCGACTAGTGTGGTCATTCTTGTCTCCTGTGATGTTCTCCTGCCCGTTTTAGTGTCATCCGACGCGCAGATATTTGGCTGACTCCGCGTCACAATGGACACTCATTCGGGCATGTGCGATTCACGGATGTCAGTTTCACCGAATAACGCTTGCGCGCCGAGGACGTAGCCTTCAATACCGATCGACGCGGCCAGCGCGAACACCTGCAGGATCTCCTGAGGCGTCGCTCCCACTTTTAGCGCGTGCCGGATATGCGTCGCGAGGCCGGGTGCATACATATGCGTGACGGTGCAATCGACCGCAATGTAGATCAGCTCGCGCTCACGCGCGGTGAGTACACCTGTACGCCACGGCTCGGTGGAAAGCTGAGACAGCGCGCGAAAATATTCCGGCATGCAGCGGGCGATCACGTCGCGTTGTGCGGGCCAGAATCCGCGCGTCTTGATGAAGTCGTCCTTGACCGCCTGAATCTCTGGCGGCAGTTCTTCTGCACCGGGCACGGCATGCCCCGTTTCCTTCAGAACGTCCAACAAGGTCGGAATCGCGGCGTAGAGTGCGTGGTTGCTCACACCGATTATCGAGAACAGTACGTCGAGTACCTGCGCGTCCGTCGCACCCGCGTCAAGCGCGCGGCCGACGTGGCGGCGCACCGCGTCGCAGTTCAGTGACGAGATCGTGCCGTGCAGCGCGACGAGTACCAACTCCTTCAATACCGGAGATAGATGCTCATTAGCGAGCGTCGTGCGCCAATATTGCGACGCAGCCGCGTACGCGCTAGGGACCGTTTCGTGCAGTCGGCCCGCGATAGCTGGATCTTCAAACAGGCTGTCGAGTGACGTCCGATCGCTGGCGAGTGACGGTTGTGATTGATTCGTCGATTTGTTCATGGGTTTGGACTCGGATCACGCGGCGCTTCGCCGATAACAGGTTTGGCAGATGCCGATTTCATGCTGACGACTGCGCAACAGACGCGCGACGATGGATCGCGGCAGCGTGCAGCCGTGAGAGAAAGCTGGTCGATCAGTAAACGACCATGCGGCCGCCGTCGACTGGGAGCACCGTGCCGGTCACGTAGCGCGACGCGTCGTTACAAAAGAACGACACGACATCCGCGACATCGTCCGGCGAGCCGATGCGACCCAGCGGGATTCGCTCAACGTGAGCCAGAGTGTCCGCCGCGCTGCGCGACTGACTTCCGAGCGGTGTCTCAATAAACCCCGGCGCCACGCAGTTGACGCGGATACCGAACCGGCCCAGATCCTCCGCGTTCGAGCGGGTGAGACCGAGCAGGCCAGCCTTGGACGACACGTATGCCGTGCGGTCGGGCCGACTGACCAGCGATGCGATTGACCCGATGTTGACGACCGTACCGCTGCCTCGTTCCTTCATTCCCGGTGCTAGCGCGCGGGTGCAGTGAAAAGGTCCCGACAAGCACACGCTCACGACTTTTTGCCAATCGGCCGCAGTCAGGTCGAAGAACGGAATAAGGTCACGAATGCCGGCGCAGTTAACTAGCGCGGTCGCCACACCTAGCACTTCTCGCGTTGCTGCTGCCGCACTCTCGACCGATGCGACATCGCCGACGTCGACGCCGACCGCGTACGCCCGACCTCCGGACGTTTCAATGTCTGCGGCCACACGCGCTGCCGCATCAACCGTCCGGTCCCAAACTGCGACCGCGAAACCGTCCCGGGCAAGCCGGATAGCTGTCGCCGCGCCGATGCCCGACGCCCCGCCTGTCACGACCGCAATGTTCATGTTCGCCTCCGTCATTAACGTCCTTTATTTTCGATGCTGTCTCACCTGCCGATCGTCCGTTTCTGCGCCGTCGGCACACCTTTTCATTTAAATGTCCAGATCGATTGCCTGATCTCTCTGGCGCGGGCCCGCGTCAGTCATAAAGTTGATCTGAACTGACAGCGACCAGATGGTGAAGCGATTATAAAACCCTTTCTCCGACCGCTTCTTCCCGTATTCGGCAAAGGTGCTTGTCAATGGAAGGCGTAGCGACGCGGGGGCTTTCCGTGTGCAATGGCCATAGCCAGCGTGGCGCTATCCCACTTCCCAATGAAGAGCTGGGTTCTGTGATGGCAGATACCCTCGTGCATCTGTGCGGAGTGTCGAAGTCGTCCTCGATTGGCCGCGCTCGCGCGGGCCCAACCGGTATGCATCGCATACTCGCTGCCCGCGTACTGGTAAATATGACTACATCAAGGAGACACGCATCGTGGATACTACTGTTCGTGCGCTGGATATCCGATCGGTCATCGATTCGGAACGCTTCTCCCCCTTTCAGGGGCTCGTCGTCCTTCTTTGCTTCCTCGTGCTCGCGGTCGACGGTTATGACACGGCAGCTATGGGCTTTGTCGCGCCCACGCTGGCACATGCATGGCAAATCGATCGTAGTACGCTTGGTCCGGTAATGAGCGCTGCACTTATTGGTCTGGGTTTTGGCGCCGTCGGCGCAGGCCCGTTGGCCGATCGCCTCGGACGCAAAACGGTGATGATACTGGCGCTCGCATTTATCGGAGGATGGAGCCTGGTTTCAGCATTCTCACAATCGACCAATGAACTGGTGCTCTTCAGATTTCTAACCGGACTTGGGCTGGGCGCATCGCTGCCGAACGGCATCACGCTCGCATCGGAATTTGTGCCCGCACGTCGGCGTGGCATCCTTTTGAATATTGTTTCCGGTGGATTCTCCGCAGGCGTGATTCTCGGCGGCGTGGCGTCGTCGTGGCTGATCCCGCATATGGGCTGGCCAAGTGTGCTGATTACCGGCGGTGTGATGCCGATCGTGCTCGCACTGATGTTGCTGCTTCTGCTGCCCGAGTCCCCGCAATTCCTCGCCACGCGAACCGGCAGGCGTAACCGCATCACACACATCCTTGCCCGAATCGCGCCGCACCGCTCGTTTGACGGCTACACCTTCGTACCGGAACACAGCGACGGCGGCAAGCACTCTGCGGTGCGGGTGGTTCTGTCCCGGCAGTATGTGATGCGGACGATGATGCTGTGGGCAGGATACTTCATGGTCTGCCTGATGTATTACCTGCTCGTCAGCTGGATGCCGACACTCTTCAAAGAAGCGGGATTCGGGGTCGCCTTCGGCGCGTTGCTGACTGCGCTCTTTCCGCTTGGTGGCGCTGTTGGTGCGCTCATGGGCGGGTTCCTCATCGATTACATTGGCGCACATCGCACCATCATCTTCTCATTCCTGCTTGCGGGCGTACTGGCAATCGCCGCTGGCCAATGCATTGGTCTCGCAACGACCTTGCTGGGCACACTGATTTTCCTCTGCGGTTTGATGATCACGTGCGTCTCGACGTCGATGACGACGTTTTCGGCAGTTGTTTACCCAACCGAAGGTCGCGCGACGGGCGTCTCCTGGATGTTGGCATTTGGACGCCTTGGTGCGGCGTCCGGCGCATTCGTAGGGGCGACCCTGGTAGGCATGGGGTGGCACGTTACCGGCGTGTTCGCTTTGCTTGCGGGGCCAGCCATCGCTGGAGCCGGCGCGATTTACTTAATTGCACGTGGGTCCGACGTCTCAAGTGCGTCATTGAGGGGCGCCGCAATGCATCACTGAAGACGTAGCAGTCGCTACAGGCAAGTTCGCCGTGTGTTTTGAGAATCCCGCTAGCGACTATCGTTTGATCTCTGAGAATAGTCCGTCGATAAGGACGGACTTTAAACTGCTGAGAAAAACCTCCAAAGCCTGGCCATGCGCCCGGCTTTGTCGTTTTATGAACGTCATGATCGGAGACCGACACTTATTCAGCACAAAATCGAGATGGTCACGGGCTTCTTCTACCTGAATCATCGCACGGTCGACGCGCGCTATTCGGATCATCACCGACACGCACGTGACACCGGCCCCGGTGCACGACAGCCCGCAGTGTCTGGCGCGGCTGGACCGGCAGCGCGAGCGCTTCGGCTTCGATGTTCAAGCGGTGGGGCTGGACGCGGGGTACTTCGCGCCGGCGATCTGCCAAGGACTGGAGGTCTCGGCATAGACGGCGTGATGGGCTATCGCACGCCAAACCACAAACCGGGGTTCTTCTATAAGAAGGATTATAAATACGACCGGTATCAGGAAGAATACACGTGCCCGCAAGGGCAGGCGGGTGCGCGGGCAATGCACAACGCGCGGGAGGAGCGATCCTCTTCCCGTTTCTAGGAACCGATCGTGGACGGCGGGCGGTATAATGTGCTACTAGTCTCGCGTGACTCGCGGGTTGAATCAGTGTGCTGGCTCAAGCGGCTTCATCAGGCGCTTCATGGCCGGCTCAATCCCTCGGGTAGCAGACCATCCTGCTGGCGATATGTGTGGGGGGGCGACAATGGTTTTGTCCGGCCGGCCAAGTTCAATGTCGCTAAACCGGACGCTCTGTATGACGCTGTCGAGCAAGTGCGCCCTACTGCTCCGCGACCGTACCGGGCTGTTTAACCTGATGGGTTGCGCGACTTCCTCGGCGAACCTGGCCCTGCCATCTCGCAGCACGCGAAGGCGTTCAGGCGTGCTTTGCCGGATCGGCTGACCACAAGCATTGACGGATCTCATGAAGGCTGCAGGCAGCCTTCGGCATTTGTCAACCGAGTAATGCCGGAAAGGGGCAGACCGTTCCGATCTGGCTAACCTGTGCAGGCGCCGGGAATAACTGACTCGCGGCGCAACGGCGAGTCCGCACGTTGCCGTTGCGACGCTATGCCGATCACCTACTGGCGATCGGCACACTGCTCTGATCCCCCTAGTCTGCCACCCATTAGCCTCGTTGATGGGCAGGTACCTCTCGCCGCTCTTTCGAGGGTTTTTTAGAACTTGTGCCGAATCGCCACTCGAATCACCGCTTGACGATCGCTGACTGACGGGGTAACGGAATTGATTGAGGCTACCGCAGGTCTTCCGCTGGAGTCCGTACCGCCTGCTTTTTGAAATACCCCGACCGCGTACAGGTCCGTTCGCTTGGAAAGGAAATAGTCGATCCCAATCGCCCCCTGGTTATAGGTCGCCTCCTCAAATCCAGCCGCCCCACTATTTCTGCTATAAACGTACGACGCAGCAATAAGCAACGCAGGCGTAATCTGGTATTTTAAGTTGAGTTCTGCATTGTTAAATGTCGCGGTACCACCAAGACTGTTTGCGGGAACTGGACCAGATGTTTTATCCCCGAGCGACATGTATTTGGCATTTGAGTACGTGGCCCCGATCGTTGCGGCGCCGAAGCTGTATGCTGCGCCCGCGGCGATGACTTGCTGCGTATGCGCCGATGCATATGCCGAATTTACAGGTGATGCCCCGAAATTCGATCCCGGAACGCCTCCTACGGTGGCAGCGACTGTACCGCCAGCCCCATAGAAGGACGTATTTGGATTTCGCACATTGAGATATCCAACGCCGAGTTGCAACGGTCCGTTGGAGTAACGCGCCCCAAGCGACCAGATCTGGTTGCGCGTGAGATTGCCAGCTATACCGCCCAGCGCATACACACCTCCGAATGTTAAGCCTCCGAAATCGACACTGGTGTATTTGATCGCGTTGTTTGTTCGATTGGTATTATTGAAGTTATCGGTATCTCCCGGGTGAGCGATAATCGAACCGCCCCACTGCTCAGCAGCACCAAACGGACCAACATAGTCTACGACTGAATCATATTGGCGGCCGGCCGTTACTGTTCCATACCGACTCGACAGACCAACATAGGCTTGCCGACCAAACATGAGGCCGCCTTGCCCAAGTTTTCCAGAGTTAGGATCGAAGCCATTCTCGGCTACAAAGATTGCCGAAAGACCACCACCAAGATCTTCTGTTCCACGTAGACCGAACCGGGATCCCTGTAGAACACCAGCCGCAAGATAATATTGATGCTTACCAGACGAATTGTTGTTGAAGTTAAAGCCCTCATCGAGGATGCCATAGAGTGTCACACTGCTTTGCGCAAATGCAATACCACTCGTCACGCTCAACAAAAGCCCAGCAAACGCACACTTTTTCATCTTTCGATCTCCATTAATATAGTTGTAGTGCAAATCTCCGTCTAACGCGGAACAGGGATTCAATAAATGCACATGGACGCAGCCATCTAAGTCATCTAAAGGAAGTCGCTTCGGTGACGCCGTCGGCGCGCGCGCCGCATTCATGCCAGAACCGGCAGCACACTCATGATGGAAAGACGGCTGAATAGTCACTTTCCTTTTAAGTTCATCGCGGCTCATACCATGTTCGAACGTGGGCAATGAAATCGCCCTTCCTACCCGCTTCCCTGCTTCCCTGCTTCCCTGCTTCCGACACCATCCACAATAATCATCAAAAATTGACCTCCTCTAAAACGTATTTTTATATCAGTTATCCTTACTATCCAACTCGACCCTCGGAAAATAAATTGAATTGTTATCATCGGCATGCGACGTTTTAGATCGAAGTGTTCGAAGCACTCGACCTCGCCTCGCCTGGCCCCACGGCATTGAGGTGTCGCAAGCTTACTCGATCATTGATGAGCCGACCTTTGCGATGAGCGGCAAAGACCTTCTATGAAATCGTGTTGACGTCAGATCATTGTCAAACGCAGGGATGCTCCCGAAAGGTCACAGACCGACTACGACGCGTAGCGATGCAGCAAGCGAAGACTGCACCGTTGACACCGGAGAGCGACATTTCGTGTGCTCTTCGTCTTGCCCGCAGAACGCACGTCACGCTCACGACGCCGAACGGCGGGTGTCTTCTCCAAGGGAGCTCGGGACAATGTGGTGCCCGCAATCCGTTTCCAGTTGAGCGAAAGCTAAAGCGGGCGCGAATCTGAGCACGCATCGTCGCATCTATCGGCAAGGTGCTTCCCGGCAAGGGCGGTTGACCGTCCGCGGCAACTCGATAGCATTGAAGGAAATACCCTTACGAGGATATAAATGAGGCATCCAACGCGGTGCGGGCCGGCAACCAGTTCGATCATTCTGACTTGAAAGGATCGACGGCAACCACGGTCAAAGCAAGACGCTCGAGAAACATAAGCGATTCAATTTTACCGACGCGCCCATGCGCGAGCATACGAGAGACGATGCTATGGCCGTTTCACCGCACTGGCGATCATGCGCAATGTCTACCTAGGATACCCAATGAATTTTAACCTCACATCTGAGCAAGAGCAGATTCGAGATGCAGTCGAAAAAATCTGTGAACCTTTCGACGCCGACTACTGGCTCCAGAGAGATCGAAGCGGCGAATTTCCCCTCGACTTTCATAAGGCACTTGCCGATTCTGGCTGGCTCGGCATTGCGATGCCCCAAGAACACGGTGGCGCCGGGCTGGGAATTAGCGAAGCCGCTTTGATGATGCACACGATATCTGCCACTGGTGCCGGGCTTTCCGGAGCATCCGCCGTTCATATGAACATCTTCGGCTTGCACCCTGTGGTGACGTTCGGTACGGACGAACAGAAGCGACGCTGGCTTCCGCCGCTCATTCAGGGTCGCGATCGTGCATGTTTTGCCGTTACAGAACCGAATACAGGTTTGAACACGCTCAAGCTCAAGACCTATGCCGTTCGAGAAGGTGCTGATTACGTTGTCCATGGTCAAAAGGTATGGATCAGCACTGCGCAAGTTGCGAATAAGATGCTTTTGTTGGCTCGAACGACACCCGCGGAGGCGTGCAAGGGTACCGAAGGACTCAGCTTGTTTTATACCGACATGGACCGCTCAAAGATCGAGGTGCGGGAGATCGAGAAGCTCGGACGCAAATGTGTGGATTCCAACCAGGTGTTCGTCGACGGCGTGCGAATTCCCGTCGAAGATCGGATTGGAGAAGAAGGAAAGGGATTCAGTTATATTCTGCACGGGCTCAATCCTGAGCGCATCCTGATCGCATCAGAGGCGGTTGGCCTAGGGCGCGCGGCACTACGGCGCGCAGCCAACTATGCGAACGAGCGCGAGGTTTTTGGGCGTCTTATCGGGAAGAACCAGGGCATCCAGCATCCGCTAGCGAAATCGTGGATGGAACTCGAATCTGCACACCTGATGGTACAAAAAGCGGCTTGGCTTTACGACCAACATTTGCCTTGCGCAGCGGAGGCAAATAGCGCCAAATTTTTGGCTGCTGAAGCCTGTTACGGCGCGTGCGAAAACGCCATCTTCACCCACGGCGGCATGGGCTATGCCAAGGAATACCACGTCGAGCGTTATCTGCGTGAAGCCTGGATTCCGCGCCTGGCGCCCGTTAGCCCACAACTCATCCTTTGCTTTATTGCCGAGAAGGTCCTTGGCCTTCCGAAATCCTACTGATAAAAAGCTCATTTCCATGACCTATAAAAATCTCGAGACAGAGTTGAATGGCGCTGTTGCTACCATCTGGCTCAACCGGCCGGAAGTGCGCAATGCGATCGACGAGCATCTCATCGCTGAAATCTCCAAAGTCTTCTCGGAACTGGCCAAAAATGAACGCATTCGCGTGCTTGTGCTGGCAGGCCGTGGGACAAGCTTTTGTGCTGGGGGCGATATCGATTGGATGCGGCGTATGGCGGACTTTAGTCCGGAGCAGAATCTACGAGATGCACGTATGCTAGCGCAGATGCTGAAGACGGTTCACACGTCGCCAAAACCGGTCATTGCACGCGTGCACGGGCCGGCTTATGCCGGCGGGATGGGCCTTGCCGCCGCGGGCGATATCGTTGTTGCGGACCAGGCGGCAGAGTTTTGCCTCTCCGAGGTGCGTATCGGCCTCGTTCCAGCGACCATCTCTCCGTATGTAATCCGGGCTCTCGGCATACGGGCTTCCCAACGCTATATGCTCACCGGGGAGCGGCTTTCGGCGCAAGAAGCATTTCGCCTCGGCTTCGTACACCAGTTGAGCAACGTCGGTGCGATCGATGAAGCCGTGTCGTGCGTCGCTAACGCTCTTATCGCCGCCGGCCCGCAGGCTTTGACCAAAACAAAGTCGCTCATCGAGGATGTGGGGCTACGAGGGCCCCACGAGGATGTGATGCAAGACACAGCCGAGCGGATCGCCAATGTGCGCGCATCAAGTGAAGGTAGGGAGGGCGTCACCGCCTTTCTTGCAAAGCGCAAGCCGATGTGGTTGGCCTCCGGGGGGGCACGCTGATGTCCATGCTCACCGACGTTCGACTCGTCGAGGTTGGCCCAAGAGACGGCTTGCAAAATGAAAAAGAGATTGTCTCGACAGGCGTAAAGCTCGAGTTGATCCAACGCCTGGCAGAGGCAGGCTTGCGCCACATTGAGGCGACATCGTTCGTGCCACAAAAGTGGGTACCGCAACTGGCCGACCATGCGGAAGTTCTCCGTAGCCTGTCTGCAGGCGGCGAGGTTTCATACCCCGTGCTCACCCCGAACCTTCAGGGTTTCCTGGAGGCCGTTGCGTGTGGAGCAAAAGAGGTCTCAGTCTTTGCTTCCGCCTCCGAGACATTTTCAAAGCGTAATATAAACTGTTCGGTCACTGAGTCACTGGCGCGGTTCGAACCCATCATGGAAGCTGCCGCTGCCGCGCAGGTCAAAGTCCGAGGCTATGTGTCCTGCGTGGTCGGCTGCCCTTATGAGGGCGAGGTCCCACCCGAGCACGTAGCGGGCGTGGCCGAAGCGCTTTATCGCATGGGGTGCTACGAAATCTCACTTGGCGATACGATTGGCGCTGGCACACGTGGTGAGATCGTACGTATGCTGGAGGCGGTCGCGAAGCGGGTACCCGTCCCTGCGTTGGCAGGACACTATCATGATAGCGGTGGCTTTGCACTGGGGAACATTCTCGCTTCTTATCAATTCGGTCTGCGAACGTTTGACGCATCGGTGAGCGGTCTGGGAGGATGTCCGTATGCCGCCGGCGCGAGTGGAAACATCGCAACCGAAGAAGTCGTTCACATGTTCAACGAGAGAGGGATTGCCACTGGCGTTGACATGCAGATCCTCCTCGATTGTTCGATCTGGATTTCGACAGTACTGGGACGGGCAGTCCGATCGGAGCTAGCCCGGCAGCGGCTCCGAGACACGCAACGTTGTCCGGTTGCCCCACACTGAACCAGCGATAGCGCAGGCTTCTGGGAATTGGCAGGACATGCTCGCAAAGTGATACGGTCACTCGGCCATTCCATTCACTGTCCAGCGTCGCTCGTTTCGGTAACATCAGTGATGATTGACCCGCAAAAACGGACACCTATCCTTTTTGATGAGAAGGTGTCGAAATGGGCAGGCATCGTGCCCCGTATCCCGTGGAATTTCGGGCCCACATGGTCGAGCTGGTGAAAGCCGGGCGTACGCCCGAGGAGTTCGAACCGACCGAACAGACGATCAACACCTGGGTCGCGCAGGCCCATCGTGATTGCGGGTGGGCGTCATGACGGGCTGACCGCGGCCGAGCGGTGGATCGTCTTGGGGTCGATGCCCGTGAGCCGCTTGATCTGGCGTTGGCTCTTGTTGCGCTCGAGTAATGTGAATACGGTGCTTTGCAGGTGCGGCTTCAAGACGTTCTACATGAACGCGCCCCGTTTGGGCAAGCGCTCGTGTGTTCTGACATGACAGGGTCGGTTGCAGCTCTATATCCGGGCTTATTTGTGTGATTCGCAGACATCGTTTCAACTAAAATGAGGCGATGGACCGCGAGATTGCGACTCGATTACGTTGGGTGATGATGTATCACGAGACCGGCAACGCCGGTCTCGTATGTGTGCGCTGTGGCAGCTACCGGAATGCTGGAGAAGAGGGGCTTCGATCTCAGAGGCGCCGCCCTCTCAACAGTCCAAACCGCAAGGTCACTGAAGCTGATCGGGCGACGATTCTCCTGCTGCGCGCCGAGCACAAGGGCGCGCGGAGGATCCAGAACGAGTTGCGGCTCCATGAACAAAGAGAACTGTCCCTCGCGACCATTCACAAGGTTCTGAACGAAGCGTCCGTGAAACCGTTAGTGCGTCCCAGGCGGCCGGCACATCCCAAACGCTATAGTCGCCCGGTTCCAGGGGATCGGGTCCAGATGGACACGATGAAGATCGCGCGAGGCGTCTACCAATACACGGCCGTCGACGACTGCTCGCGCTTTCGCGTACTGGCTGTCTACCCGCGCAGAAACGCCCGGAATACGCTGCTTTTTCTTGATCGTGTCATCGAGGAAATGCCGTTCCCGATCCAGCGTATCCAGACTGATCGGGGCGGCGAGTTCTTCGCCGAATCGGTGCAGCGACGTCTGATGAGCGAGTGCATCAAATTTCGACCGATTCCGCCACGCTCGCCACACCTCAAGGGCTGCGCTGCATAGTGCACCTCATAGGTCGGTTGAGTTGGTGTTTATGCGGCCGAGCGCCGGCCACGGGTCTTTCCCTGGTGCTGGAATTTCACCGGTGCGTCGGCGCCGGGCGGTTCGAAGAGATATCCGCCCTTGTCGTCGTAGCGGTGCGCTACAAGCAGGCCCGCACGACGCCAGGTCTTGACGGTCGTCGGCGTCACATCCAACCGCTCTGCGATCTCGTCCAGGGTGAGCATTCCGCGTGCGCGCAGCCTGTCATGATGACCCGGTAGCTTGTGGGACAGTCGAATCCGCGTGATCATTCTGGAATTAAACCGCTTGCCCCAGCCGGAGATGAGCCCCTGACGATTAAGCTGCTCCGCCGTTTCACTCTCGGTGTACTCGTTGAGAAGCCGGTCCATTTCGGCAACGACTGCGCGTGGGGTCTGCCGTAATATCCACGCGGGCCTGGACAGCGGCACATGTAGCGTATGCGTGGCGCCGCCATTAAAGCGTATCTGAACGCAGACGTCTGCGCCCTTGAGCAAAGTCACGTCAGCGATGAGCAGTCGCGCCATGCGCTTTCGCTCGCGATCAGGTGTGCGCGGATCGTTCCACAGACGAGGGAAGTCTCTGGCAAGTGTCATGATGCTCGTGCGCTGTTTATCGTTAAGTCCTGCGTGATCAGCTTCGCGCTGCTTTTCGTAGTGATCCTGAGCTTCGGCGAGAGCGCGTAGCGCCTGGTTCCATTCCGCTTCAAGCGAGTCCGCGACCAATCGATTCGCTGGATCCACCTGCATATAGCGGCGACGCGCCAGATCGGCCTCGTAGCGTGCACGTTCAAACTCCTGGCGATGCAGTCGGTCGCGCTCGTCAGAGCGGCTCTCAAGTTCTTCCTGTACGGCCAGCGCGACCTCAAGCGTGACCGGCGTGACTGTCTCCACGAGCAACCTGCCAACGGCCTCGTCAAGCTCACCACCGTGAACATGCTGGCACACCGGCCGCCCATGTTCGATGCCGTGACGCTGGCACATGTAGTCCGGCACCCTGCGTGTGCCCTAGACGTGATAGCGCACTGTCATCCGCTCACCGCATCTGGCGCATATCGCCAGGCCCTGCAACAGCGCCGGTCCCTCTCGTGGCGCTCCCCTTTCCCGATCGATGCCCAGTGCGTGGGCATTCTCGCGCAACACCTGAACATTCTGTTCGAACTCTTCCCAGCTCACATAGGCCTCGTGGGCGTCAGGGATCAGCGACACCCATTCCGCAGAGGGCAGCCGGGCGGAGACCTTCTGCCCATCGGGATGCTTTCGATAGCGCGTGCGCCCGAAGCAGTACGCACCTGCGTAACGCGGGTGATGCAGGACCCACAGTACGCGTGAGTGCTCGAGCTCGCTCCACAGCACATCATCTTTCCGTGCTCCATGGTGGACCCGATGCGGGAACAGAAGACCTTGCTCACGAAAGGCCTTGACGGTTGCCGTGGCCGAACCGGCGCGCCGGAACGTGCGGAAGAGCTGCCGGATACTTTCCTGGATACGTGCGTCAGGATCCAGACGCACACGTGCTTCGGTATCGTAGACAAAGCCGATGGGCAGCCGCATCTCCAGCTCCCCGCGACGCGCCTTGTTGAGGATGCCGCCGCGCAACCGTGCCCGCATGACATGCAACTCAGCCTCGCTCATCGTGCCCTTCAGGCCGAGCAGCAATCGATCATTGAAGTGCGCGGGATCATAGACGCCATCCTCGTCAAGGATCAGGCAGTCGGCCAGTGCGCAAATTTCCAGTAGCCGATGCCAGTCGATGGAATTGCGCGCCAGGCGCGACACCTCGAGACCCATCACAATCCCGGCGCGGCCTAGACTCACCTCGGCGACAAGACGCTGGAACCCCAGGCGATCAACCGCAGACGCGCCGGACAGGCCAAGGTCCGAGTCGATTACGACCACCTGATCAATGCGCCATCCGAGAGCGACCGCGCGCTGTCGCAGGTTGTACTGGCGCTCAGTGCTCTCGGTATTCTCAAACAGCTGTCGCAACGTGGACTGCCTGACATACAGGTAGGCGCTTCTTTTCAGATGCCGGGCCTGAACTTTCGCGTGCGTCTGATCGGTCATGCCATCACCTCCGCTGTCGCAATCGCCATCGTCGCCACAATGGCGACCACGTTCTGCTCGAGACCGACAGGCAGATTCAGCCTGCTCGGGCGCGCAACCGGTAATGGACTAAACGGAAACGCTTCGGTCACAGACTTCATCCAAACCGCCATGCCCTTGAACATGAACAGCGCGCGGCCTCGCATCAGCATGGGACCACCTCCGCCTATATCGAGAACCTCTTGGCGCAAGACCTCATAGCATCGGCTCAGGGACTGGGCATCGCGCGCCGTTACGGGGGGATTTGCCGTCGTTTTTTTTTCAAACGCGCCAGGGCGCGCTCCACGGTGCGTCGATGCACCGCCAGGCCAAACTGCCCCGCAATCAGTTCGACCAACTCATACACTTCCGGCCCAGCGTGAGTCGCGCGCGCTTCTTCGATGAAGCGCATCACCTCATCGGTGATCTTGTGAGGTCCGTGCGGACCGCGCTTGACCGGCAGCAACCCGGCCAGGCCGTCGCGCTCGAAGTCGGCCTGCGCCTTGTAGAAGGTCGGCCGACTGACTCCGAAGTGTGCGGCGGCATCCGCGATGGTTTGCCCTTCCACGCGAACGCGTCGCAGCATTTCGTAGCGGACCTGAACCAGATCCCGGCGATCGAAGAAGTCGCTGCCGATGAAGGCAGGATCGTCGATGTCCTGCGGGCGCGGATTCACAGTGCCACTCTCTTCGAGAGCAACGAGTTTGGGGTCGGGCTTTCTGGTACGGGCCATATGTAACGTAAATTATGACCATATATAGATGATGTCAAGGTCTTTTTTAAAGGCTATTAGTCGACGCGCTCGCGTTAGCACAGCTAGAACTCTCGCCTTCATCCGGACGGAAGCATTGCGGCCGCGTCAAATGTCATAATTAGCCTTACACCAATGGCATTATTTACTTGACATCCTGCGCTTGCCTGTGTGCCCTTTTGAATGTCTGTTCGTTTCTCTGTACCGGGCAGTTAGCATGGTCAATTGCAACAGATCTTCGATGCGGAAATGTGATCGTCCCGCCGAAACTGTCTCGAATGCATTGGGCGCCGCGGCGCTCGTCCAGGCTGCCGGCATACGTTTCAGGTCACCCGCGTCGTCGTGGAAGTAGACGCGATCTTCTCCCCACGTGTTGCGCCGATCCACAAGCGTGAACTCTCGCCCATACAACGGATGGAAGGGATGGGTGACCCGGAAGAACTGCGTCGCATCGGTCAAATCGCGTGCAGTTGACTGCTTTTGCGAACGGCAAGGTCGAGCGTTCACAGCTGACTGACCTGAACGAGTTCTGGTTCCACCATGCCCCGACCGAGGACGAGATTGACCAGCGACTTGAAGAGTGGCAGTTCGACTACAACTGGCGCCGTCCGCACGGCTCCCTCGGCGGCAAGACGCCGGTTGACCGCATCACAGAAGTCGGAGAAATCACGCCTCTCTCGGAGCAGGTGCAAAACGCATACGACGAGCGGAAGGAACGAATCCGGCATCGCGAATGGCGTGTGGACAAGACACTTGCAGAGCATCACCGGCGCGTGCTGGAACTCGCGTCTCCTACCGGACCCGCGAGTTCCAGCACGGTAAGAAAACGGCCACCCCGAAAGTGAAACGATGTCTGTGAATCGCACAGCTTATTGCAGCTGCTACGCTGCGGCCCACTATGAAATCCGCTGACCCGCGCCTCATTCACTCCGCGAGCTCAAGGCTCTTCACGTCTTTCAGGCTTGGCGGGTCACGGTCCTACCTGTGTGTCATCACATACGATTGCCTGCGCAACCTTCGAAGCTCGTACTGCATTGAACGTTGATTTTCTGCATGACAGCAGTGGCTTACGCCGGCTTCACGCTCAAGTGGTCTTTCTGGTAAGGCCTGTTATGGGCCAGTAACGCCCAGATCGTGCGTGCCATCTTGTTGGCTAGCGCAACGGTCACCACATTCGGCGGTCGGCGTTTGCTGATCTGGTCGATCCACGGCCCTGTTTCCTTCGCATGAGTGAGCACGCTGCGGGCGCCGTGAATCAGCAACTTGCGCAGATAGGTGTCGCCCATCTTGCTGATGCCATGCAGGTTTACCTTGCCGCCCGAGCCCGTCTGCCGCGGCACGAGTCCAGCCCATGCGGCAAACTCTCGGCCTGACCGGAAGGCCTTGGGATCACCCATCATTGCGACTGCCGCCGTCGCCGTCAGCAGTCCAACGCCGGGAATCTCGCTGATCGCCTTGACAGCCGGATCATCCTTCTTCCACTCGCGCATGCGCCGTTCGATCCCGGCAATCTGCTCATCCAGTGCCGTCAGGCCGTTCCACTGTTCGCGCATCGTGTCGATGAGCACGGCCGGCAGCCGTTCGGCCACCCTGGCGAGCACTTCAGGAATCGCCTTATCCAGCGCAGTCCGTCCTTTACCCATCACCTCGCCGTATTCAGTCAGCAGACCGCGCAATGCGTTGATCTGCATCGTACGAAACTTCACCAGCTGCTCGCGCATCCGGTGCAGCGCCAGCACAGCCTGCTGCATTTCTGTTTTGACCGCCACCGGTTTGCTGGGCTGTTGCACTGCCCGCCAGATCGCCTGCGCATCTGCCGCATCGTTTTTGTCGCGAATGTTGAAGGCCTTGACGAATTCGGCAGGCATCAGCTTCACCTGATGGCCCATCTTCGTGAGCTGCCGAGCCCAGTGGTGCGCCCCGCCACACGCTTCCATACCGACGAGACAGGGAGCCCGGTTCGCGAAGAACTCGAGAAACTTTGCCCGCTTGATCTGTTTGTTCACGATCTCGCCAGTTTCCTGGTCGATGTAGTGCACCTGAAACACCGTCTTCGCAATATCAACGCCCACCGCCGTAGAGTTCATCTCTGGATCCTCCGGTTATCGGGAATTCATGCATTTTGCACCTTCGTGCATCGATGTCGTTCGTCTGTGGGATCCACGATCCTTGCTGGCGGTTACAGGTGGGGCGCGTTCATTTCAATTCACTCCCTGAACTCCTTCTTGTTCGAAGGAGACGAAGATAGACGTCCTGCAACACCTCTCCCCGGCAGCTTTAGTGGCTCAGCCGACGGTCGTCAGGTGGGGGAATTTGAAGTGACCATACCCGGAGGAGTTTGACCGACCGCCGGGGTGCGCAGCTCGCGCGTGAAGGAGTGCACGCGGGACGCAAGCGGGTGGCACGTCTGGCCGGCCTGCATGATGCGAGCGGGCGGCGCTGGCCACACACCACGCGGCGACGCGCGGAGGCACAGGTGCACCGGATACGGTGCGCAGGCACTTCTTTGCCGAGGCGGCGAACGTACTGTGGGTAGCGGACGCAAGCTACATCCCGACTGACGAGGGGTTTCTGTACATGGCTGTGGTTCTGGACATGTTCAGTCGCCGCGTCATGGGCTGGGCAATGTCCAACCATTGGTACACCGAACTCATGTTGGGTTCACTGGACATGGCGTTGCTGCAGCGCTGCAGCGACGCCACGAGGGGGTGATCCTACATTTGGATCAGGGGTACCCAATACACGTCCATTGCGTTCGGGCGGCGCTGCCGTGGCCGGTGTGCAGCCGTCAACGGGAACGGCTGGCGATGCCTACGATAAAGCGATGTGCGAATCGTTCTTCGGCACGCTTGCAGCACAACTGCTCATGCGTGAGCACTTCGCGACGCATGAACAGGCTATACGGCGCATCTTCTGGTTCCTGGAATTGGGTAGCCCCGTGCCCTTCTGGCCACGGAGCCCCCGAAGAACCGCACGTCAGAGTTTCCCCGCATACGGCTCGAGCACCGCGTTGAGCGTCGCACCGACGCCGGCCTTGCCGAAACCGCACAGGGTCTTCGCAAACCCTCGCGTCGTCGGTCTGCCTGATCGCTCAGGTGAAGGGCGCTGAACCAGCTTGCGCTGGCCACTCTCAAGCTGCCTTTCATGAGGCCTCACGTGCGCGTCTGCGACAGCTGCACCACACGGAAGTCAGCACCCTTTCAGGTCGGGGCAAATTTTGAACCCCTGTCCGGGCCGTTACAGCCCGGCATTCGCTTTTTCCGCGTTCTCATACTCATACCCGCTCCCCCATCAGCTTGCCTCACGGCTTACCTGCCACGGGTCCGGCTTCAGACCGATGGCGGAGAATCGGGCTTACCACGTTCCCGTTCCTGCCGACCCGCAAGCGGGCTGAACTTCACCTCACAGCGGAGGCCAGGCAAGTTCCGCATGCGTAACAGATGTGAACCGTTGATAAACGTCGTGAACAACAACGGGCCGAAGCGGCTCGCAGGCCCGAGCCAAAAAGGCATGCAGTTGGATGCTCCTTTGAGTTGTAGGAGTACGTCGTCGTAATGCTGCCGGGGAAAGGACGGACGCTAAACGGACAGGCTGCACGCGACCGTTACCAATCACGCACGTCCAGGTAGATCCTATGTAGAGTAAGCGGCCGCAACCAGGCCATATCGTAAAATCAGCATGTCGTGAAGTTCCTCACAGGAGGGCATCATGCGTACACAGGAAACGCAAGGCAACGTAACGGACGTGGTGCTGGCCGTATCGCTTGAACTGGCGGCGGCTAAGTGGAAAGACGCGCTGCATGACGGGCATCGAGAAAGCCCGTCGATTCACACGGTGGCACAAACCGACCCGGCCGCCCGCCTGCAGGCCGTGCTTACGCTGATCGTCACCCAAAAACAGGCATGGGCACTGCCCGACAACACGCGCATCGTCGTGAGCTACGAAGCCGGCCAGGACGCTTTCTGGATTTTTCGGGCGCTGCAGGCTCGCGGCATCGAGTGTTACGTCGTCGATCCCGCGAGCATTCCAGTCCAACGCCAAAAGCGTCGCGCAAAGACCGACCGGCTCGACGTGACGAAGCTGGTCATCAACCTGCGGGCCTGGCTGGGCGGCGAACGACCGCATGCATGCGGTGCACGTACCCTCTGCGCAGGATGAAGCCTCGCGCCACCTGATGCGTGACCGCGGCCAACTGCAGAAGGAGGTGCTGCAACATCGTGATCGCATGCGCAAGCTGCTGGCGACAGTCGGCTGTTGGGAGGACGTCAACAGCCGTAAATTCGCAAACCGGCTCGCATGCCGTGAAGTGTGCTGTCACGATGGTACCCCGCTACCCGAAGAGCTCCATGAACGCCTACTGCGCGAGTGCGAGCGGCTGGCGCTGGTCGAGAAGCAGGCGGCTACCCTCGAAAAGGCCTACCACCTCCACCTTCCCGAACGTGCGCGCGAGCGTATTGATCACCTCACACACCTGCGCGGCATCGGCCCGGTTAGCGGCTCGGGACTTGCACTCGAACTCTTCTGGAGGCACTTCGCCAACCGCCGCCAAGTGGGTGCGTGTACCGGTCTGGTCCCGCAGCCCTACGACAGCGGCCAGACCCAGATCGATCAGGGAATCAGCAAACAAGGAAACCGACGCGTGCGCGCGCTACTGATTGAAACGGCATGGACCTGGATACGGTATCAGCCCAGCAGCCTGCTCACCCGCTGGTTCAACGAGCGCACGAAGGGCACTGGCCCCAACCGACGCGCCCGACGTATTGCGATCGTCGCGGTGGCACGCCGCCTGGTCATCGCGTTATGGCGCTACCTCAAGGATGGTGTGATTCCCGAAGGCGCTGAACTCAAAATGCGATAAGGATACCTATCAACTCAAGCAGCGCAGCAACGGATCAAATGAAACAGCTACTTGCCGGTCTGAACGGAATATGCCCGAGCAGTTGCCGGGTTGCTCGACAGCAACCGAACGATATAGATGGGGCATACTCCTGGTGAACCTTCCAGCGTAACGCGCATAGGATGCGGCCGGCTACCCGCCGGCGGATAGAAGGCGGTGAGACGTGAATGTCTCACGTGCGCAATGCGCTTCAGACACGTGCAAGATAATTTCGTCCCCCCAATGCGCCTGCATGACGAGGAGGACCCAAGATGGCAGAAAATGTACTGATTCGATGAGAAGCCCGGAACAAAAAAGCCTTGACTATTTTCTCCTCATAGAAGGCAACTGCCGGTCGTACGGCAGGTCACGGCACGGCAAGCCGCGCGTGACAAGACAGAAACAGACTTTGCCATCCACTACATTGCCGGTTTACGTCCGGCGGACGGCGACACGTGTCACACGGGCTGGTACGACGTACTCCGCCTGCACAGCAGCATCGGCTACCGTTCGCCGCTCGAATTCGAGAATATCAATGCTCCAAGGTAAACCGTACCGCCTTGCGGGTTGTCCACCGGCGGGCAGCGTCATGGTCGTGAGAAGCGGCCCGCCGCCCGCCGGTGGACAACCCGCGACTCAACACTCAACGGAGGCTAGACCACATCCAATAGCTGGCTGCGAATCCGTCCGTCGAACCGGGTCAACCTCAAAGTACGCTTTACGGTGGTATTTTACATCTCAGCTCGGTTCGCGATGTCGACGCGTTTCGAGACGAGAGCGGGGTTACCGTTCCCGATGAAAGGTCTAAAGCGGGTGCGATATCTTCGTGAGGCCTAGTAGCGCCTCGTCACCGACTCGCATCGTCAATGCACCGATATATTGCTTCGTCCAGTTCAATCCAGCCACGTCCGTTCGCCGTGTCGATGCGTAGCTGCGTCGCGCTGCCTGGCACGCGCACCGTTTCGCCGCCTGGTACGGGGCGCGAGCGCTCAATTGCCGCAGTAAGCTCACCGATCCGCTCGCGAAACGTGTCCAGCGACAGTAGCAGTCCCGGGTCGATCGCGATAAATAGATAGCCCCACTTGCCCGCATCTCCAATCACCGGATCGCTACCAGCGAGTATGCCGAGCGCCTGCACGATCATCGCGACGCTAAAGCCACGCGCACCACCCCAGCCAAGAATGGCACCGGCGAGGGCCTGTGCGGGGTCTGTCGTCGGTCGGCCGCCATGGTCAAGTGCGCATCCGTCGGCGAGTGGCTTGCCGAGTTGTCCGTGATAGATCACGTCGCCCCACATCACCGATGCGGTTGCGAAGTCGATCACCAGGGGCGCGTTGACCGAAGGAAAGGCAAACGCGAGTGGATTCGTCCCCATCAGCTTGTCCGCCCCCCCCAGCGGCGCGACGGTCGCCGTCGAATTGGCCGCGTGAATACCTATCAGGCCCGAGTCCGCGGCCCGCTCCACGTAAAAACGTAGCAGACCCGAAAACCAGCTGTTATTCACGCCGACGATCCCGACGCCGCTTCGCCTGGCGAGTTCAATCGCCTTGTCCATCCCCAGCACGGAAGTGACATAGCCGTTGACGTTGGCGCCGTCGATCAGCGCGGACTTGTCTGTTTCCTTTAATGTTCGAATCTCGCCGCCGGTCCCGCTCTTTCGCAGCCGCTCGGCGATTGGCAGCAGTCGTGGCAAGCCGGCAAACGTGTGTCCCGCCTTTGCGGCATAGACAAGATGGTCTGCGACCATTCGTGCATGCGGCTCGGGCATCTCATGGCGGACCAGGAAACGAACCGCAAGATCATGAGCGTCGGCGTGACTGATTTGCATGATGATTGTCCTGAAAGGTGCCAATTCACTGCGATGTGTTGGCAAGCGCGTCGTCGCGCGCTTCGCGTCGAAGGACCTTCCCGACCGGACTGCGCGGCAGGGACGTTACGATGTGGATCCGCTTGGGGGTTTTCACCGAGCCAACCTGCGTCTTGCAATATTCGATGAGGTCCGATTCGCTCACTGTGTGACCTGCGCGCAGCTCCAGCGATGCCTCGACGCGCTCGCCCCAGTGATCATCCGGTACGCCGAAGACGATCACCTCGGACACTGCTGGATGCTGCGCAATCGCTGCTTCGACGTCTGACGGATAAACATTGAAGCCACCGCTAATCACGACATCGCGGCTGCGTCCCTTGACGTACAGAAAGCCATCGGCGTCTAGGCACCCAAGATCACCGGTATGCAACCACCCGCTGCGGATCGTCGCACTTGTCTCTTCCGGCATTTCAAAGTAACTGCTCATCATCAGATCGGTTCGCACGCAGATTTCACCCGTGTCGCCGCTGGCGACGCGCCTGCCGTCCCCATTCAGGATTGCGAGTTCAACAAGCGGGCCGACCCGGCCGACCGACGTCAGACGCGTGTCGTTGATCAGGTCGGCCGCCCGGGCGACCGACAGGACCAGCGGCGCCTCAGTCTGACCGTAGGCAGTCTCGATTACGTCGCCGAACACCTGGCGCGCTTCTTTCAAGCGCGTCAGCGACGCCGCCGCACCGCCCCAGATCAAATGCGCAAGTTCCGGCAGCGCACGCGGTCGCACCGATTGTTCGTCGATTAGCATGTACAGGAGCGTCGGGGGCACCCAGGTCGCCGTGATGCGTTCGCGTTCCATCAGGTCGAGCAGATGTGCGGCGGACGTATCCGCGGTCATTACGACACATCCACCGCGCGACAGGATCGGCAGGATGAACGCGCCTGCCCCGTGTGTCATCGGCGCGGCGCAGAGATAGCGGCCCGTCGCAGTCAGTTCGAACGACATCACCACGCAGCTCACTAGCGTGTTGATGCAGCGAAACGTCTGTTGCACACCCTTCGGAATCCCGGACGACCCTCCGGTGAACTTGATCGCATTGATGTCGCCGAGCGTTGCATCCCACTGGGCCCGCTCGCCAGCATGCGCCCGCTCCACAAGCGACACGGAGCGAGGATCGTCCTCGTCGGCGTCGGTTACAAGGATCGGTCGGTGATCCTGCGTGAACTTGTCCAGATACTGGCGGTTCACAATCAAAACGTCGGGGTTCACGCGACGGATCTGTGCGTCGAGTTCCGGCTTGGCGTTGCGACCATTGAGTGGCACGAGAATCGAACCACCGGCGTGTACCGCCATCAGTGCGACCAGCATTTCAACGCTATTCGGACCGAGCAGCGCGACGACCGGGCGCGGCTTGCCGACAAGCGCCTGCAGGCCGGCAGCGAGTGCGTCACTACGGGCAACGAGCTCATGGTAGGTACAAATCCTGTCGCCGTCGATCGCGGCTGGGGCATTCGGATGCGCCAAAGCCGAGTGGCGCAAAAATTCGATCGGAAACATTAGGACTCCAGTCATCGTAAGATGAACGCGCACTGACCTGCGTACAGTGGAAGGATGACACGTATCGGCCGAACCGCCGATCTACGCAAACAATGCGTCAGGCAACCGATAGAACCGGGCTGCGCTGCGCCAGAACACTTCAGAACGTTCGTCGCAGCTCGCGCCCGACATAAGGCGCTTCAACGCATTCAGGCCGACGCCGTACGCGTAGCTGCCCTTGTCAACCGGAAAATTACTGCCGTACATGCAGCGTTGCGCACCGAACGCGTCGAGGCAGGTTTCCATCCATGGCCGCCACGCATCCGCGAGCATCTCGGACGACGGCGGGCGATCAGCCTGCTCGAAATGAAATCCGGATAAGCCCATCCCCAACCCACTCAGCTTGACCATGACGTTTGGGCAGGTCGCGAGCTCGCGCACGGCTGCCATCCATGCACCGAATACTTCGCTCTCGCGCTTGCCTGCGAACCGGCCGGTGCCAAGCACCCCGCCGCAATGATTCAGCACAATTGGCGTGTCCGGGAACGCGCGCGCCAAGGCGGTCAGCCGCGGTATCTGGTGGAACAGCAGCCACGCGTCGAAAGTCAGCCCCAGTTCGCCGAGTTGCGCGAATCCCGCGCGAAATTCTCGCGAATCAAGCATGTCCTCCGATGTGGAATACACCGGATTGAACAGTGACGGGTCACAGTCCCACGTCGCAGACTGCCGAATGCCGCGAAACCGGCCGCCTTCGGAAATCGGTCCGCCAGCCGCCGCAATGTGCCGCTCGAGAAGTGGTCGCAATGCGTCGCCGTTTCGAAGATCCACGTAGCCTACGATGCCCGCGCACATGCGGACTTTTCCGTATGCGCCGCTTGCGCTCATTGCTGCAGCGCCGTTCGCAAACTCTGTTTCACCGAGCGGGCGTAGCAGTTCTGGGCCTTCAGCACGGTACATCGCGCGTGCCTGAACGAACACCGTAGCGCGGACGTCATGTCCACACTGCAGTTCCGTGAGCATGTCCGCGAACAGATAGCGAAGTCCTGCCCGGTCGTATAAATGATGATGTGCATCGACAACCGGCAGCGCCGGATCCAGCGCCTCCTCGACACGCGTCGCGAGCCATTCGTTTCGAACGGTATTGTGCTGAAAAGACGTTCCACTCATGGCACTGCGACCGTTGACGGATACTCAGGATCCTCGAGTTCCGGCACAGCGGATTCGGGCAACCCAAGCTCGAAGGTATTGAGAGTGAATGAGGCCAGGCAGTAGTAGCCGAGCAGTGAGCATAGCTCAACAATGCCACGCTCACCGAAGTGCGCGGTTGCGCGCCCGTAAAGTTCAACCGGAACCCGGCCGGTATTTAGCAAAGTGTTACTGACGTTGTAGATCAGATTTCCGGCCTCGTCGTCGCCGAACCGAGGTGTGCGGCGCGCCGCGATGTCAGCGGCCACCTGTGGATCAAGACCGTCGCGAATGGCATAGACTTTATGCGCCTTCCATTGGACGTGTGTGGTCCAGTAACGCGCGCACACAAGAATTGCTAGTTCCACAAGACGCGGCTCGAGTGTTATGTCGTAACGCAACAACGCACCTAGATCCTGCACGCGACGCGCAAGCTCCGGGTTCCTCAACCACGCGAACATAGGCAACGGCACCTTGCCGCGCGGGCCGCTTGACACCTCGTCGCAGACGGTCTGCTGTTCGGGCGTCATCTCCTTCTCGGTCAATGTCTTCAAACGTGTCATGATAGGTGTCTCCTTCGTCAGATTCAGCGGGCCGCCGTCACGCCACCGTCGACCACGAGCTGCGTCCCTGTCACGTAACCTGCCTCGTCGCTCGCGAAATACAGCACCGCATGGGCGACGTCCCATGCCTCGCCCATGCGTCCCATGGGCACAAGCTTATTACGCTGCGCGACTAGTTCCTGTTCGGACATCCCGAGCTGTTTCGCGAGCCGATGCTGCACCAGCGGCGTCGCAATCATCCCCACAGTCACGGTGTTCACCCGCACGCCCTTCTTAACGTACGCAATCGCGGTGGAGCGGCTAAATGCAACGACTCCGGCCTTCGCCGCCGCGTAGGCGACGTTGACTCGCCCGCCGACCTGATGGCTCATCTGCGCTATGCTCGAGATGTTGACGATTGCGCCGCCGTGTCCTTCTGTCTCAAATTGGCGCTCCATCACCGGAAGGACATGCTTGCATCCAAGAAACGCGGTTTTCAGATTCAGGTCCATTTGAGCGTCCCAATTTTCCACGCTGAGCGATACAGGGTCGCCCGGTACGCTGCCACCGACGTTGTTTACCAGGATGTCAATGCGCCCGAAGCGTTCGAGGCAAGCCTTCACCGCCTCCTTGACCTCATCGCTTGACGTCATGTTGCATGTCCGCGATGCCCATTCCATATGACCTTCCCTAGCCATCTCTTCGCTGGTTCCAGCCAGCGCTTCGGCACTGATGTCCACACCAAATACCTTCGCGCCCTGACGTGCCATCAACACCGCAGTCGCCTTGCCGTTACCCCACCCTTCAGCGACTGAGCCGGCGCCGGCGATGAACGCAACCTTTCCTTTCAGATCCAACATATGTGTTTGTCTCCAATGTACGCAATTCAATTTTCGTGGTGTTATGAAACGATTCCGACCTCACGGGCTTTAATCTGCAGCGCAACGTAGTGAGAGAAGACGCGCGCTTGCGACAGCCCGCTGCCGAGAAACCACAATCCTTTCTGCGCAGTCGGCTTGTACATGTTCGACAGTTCCCCCTGCTCATCGAGCCCCCAGATTGGGCCGACACGGTCCGCAACTTCATGACCGAGAAGCTCGCGGACGACTTCCTGTTGACTCTCGTACCCCGTCGCCATCACAATCAGATCAGCCCGCTCGACGGTTCCGTCCGTCATCAGTACGCCATCCTCAACGAATCGCTCTATGTCATCGTTTTGAATGAGCCCGATATCGCCGTCTGCGATTAGCTCCGACGCGCCGCAATTCAGGTAGTAACCGCTGTGGGTACGACGCACCTTCATCAGATAGCCGGTTTCATCTTCCCCAAAGTCGAGCTTGAATCCTTTTGCCTCGAGTCGGTCGAGCAGCGGCTTGTCCATTTCGCGTTGTTTCTTTGTAACGAGTTGTGCGCCACGGACAGCCAGTGGGTACGACGCGGACACAGAGATCAGATCGCTGTCTTCGGTCGGGATGCCTTCTTCATAATAGGGACCATAGGCCAGGCATGCTGATTCGACGCTCACCACCGTGATTGAGCCCCGCTGAACCATCTTCACCTGTGCGCCGTGTCTGAACAGATCCTGCGCGATGTCATGACCACTGGTGCCCGTTCCGACCACAATTGCGCGCTTGCCACGCCACGCGGCACCGTCAGTGAAATAATGCGTATGCTGAACAACGCCGTTGAATGCATTGATGCCGGGAAGCTTCGGAATTCGCGGCGACCCGACGATTCCATTGGCGAATATGACATGGCGTGGCTTCAGAACCCGTTCCGTTCCATCCGCGCGACGCACGGTCGCGTTCCAATGACCGGCGGAGTCGTCATACGCGGCGCCGACGAAGCTCGTGCTGGTCCATACATTGCACTCCATCGCCCATGCATAGGTCTCGATCCAGTTCGCGAGCATGTCCTTCGCCAGATACTTCGGCCATGAAGCAGGAAATGGCATATACGCCATGTGATTCAACGCAACCTGATTGTGCAACGCAAGCGAGTGATATCGGCGTCGCCATGCGTCGCCGACGCGCGGCAGCGCGTCGACGCATAGTGCGTCGACCCCCAGCAGACGTAAGCGAGCGGCTACGGAGAGCCCAGTCTGACTTGCGCCGACGATCAGCACGTCAGGCTCGCGATCGTCGAATGCCTGTTCCTTCGCTCTGCGGTCCGTCCAGTTCGCCCCGCCGAACTCCCGCGAGTATGCAGAGCCGCCCGGACGGCGGTCGCCGACAGCCGGCTCGTAACCCTTAAGTTCCTGCAGCGACGTCATCATCACCCATGCACGCGACGGATCCGACTGCGGCAGACGCAACAGACCGACGCCGCGACCCGTCTTCGTCTCAAACGAAAAGATCGCCTCAATCACCGGGATGCCAACGCGATTAATCCGACGCGGAGGCGTCCGTCCTTTTGCAATCCTGAACGCAGCCGCGTGAACATCCGCCTGAGTCTCGATCAGTCGATCGACAATCGCTGTCTGTCCCTGATGGGGAATAATGTCCCATGTAAAGGCTAGCAGATCGCGCCAGTGGCAGTCATGCATAAACAGAGCAGTCAGATCCGCGCGGCTTCTCGCGCGAAGCGCCCGCTCGAAACGCTGTAGCCACTGTCCCACGAGTTCATCGTCGGTCACGGCGTCGGTTGCCGCTGGGGTGGAGATGGTTGCTTCCATGAATCGTCCTCAGATCATCAAACGTTGTATTTCCGCGTTGCGCGGTTTCGAACATCTCGGACTTTCCGTCCGAGTCAGGATTTGATCAACGGACCGAGCACGTGCACCGCTGTTGCGGCCTCCTCGACGCCCCAAAACCCCCCTCCGTTTTCAACGACGCCGAAGCGCGCCTCGCTCACCTGGGCCGCGCCGGCTTCGCCACGCAGCTGCGTGACGACATCCCGGACCATGACGATTCCCGTGGCGCCGATTGGATGACCTTTTGAGATCAGGCCGCCGGATACGTTAATGGGAATCCGACCGCCAAGCGTGGTGGCGCCAGATTCGGCGAAAATCCCACCCTCCCCACGCGCACAGAACCCGAGATTCTCCGATTGCAACACTTCGGCGAACGCAGTCGCGTCGTGAAGTTCCGCGAGCCCCATGTCCTCCGGACCAACGCCCGCCTGCTCGTACGCACGGAGCGCCGCCATCCGGCCTGTATGACGGTCATAATCGCCCGGATCGCGATCCAGTCCACTTACAATCACAGACGACGCGACCTGCACTGCGCGTCGCGTCCCTAGACGCCGTCTCGCGCGGTCACTCACGAGCACCACCGCCGCGGCGCCGTCGCTCATCGGCGAACACATGCTGCGTGTGAAAGGCCAAACTACGGGCGCATCGGCGAGCACCTCCTCGGTGCTCATCGGCTTGCGATACTGCGCATGCGAGTTGTGCACCGAATGCCGGTGATTCTTGGCGGCGATCGCCGCGATCTGCTCGCGCGTCGTACCAAATCGCGCCATATGCTGGCGAGACAAACCCGCGTAGATGTCCATGAAGAAGCTGCGGCCAGGCGCGTCGAAGCGCATCTCCCCAACAATTCCTGCCGGCACGATGGATTGCCCGAGCGCTGCCAGCTGATTAAAGAACTGCTCGGCTAGGTGCACGTCGATGCCACCTGAGAAAGCCTTGAACATTGCGTCCTTCTTGTCCGGATAGACGAGCTTGTCGGCGCCGACAGCGATCACAACGTCGTATTGCCCCGCAAGCACGCTGACTAGCGCCTGATTGAACGCGGTGCTCCCCCCGGCGCAGGCGTTCTCTACATTGATGATCGAGATGCCTTGGAAACCCATCGAGCGCAACGCGCACTGCCCTCGAATAGAGTTCTGACCCTCCATCTGGCCCTGCCGGGAGTTCGCGAACCATGCCCCCTCAATGGCGGCGAGATCCAGTTGCGCATCGTCGAGCGCAACATTGACCGCTTCGCGCACCAGGTCCTTGACGGATCGATCAACGAATTTTCCGAGTCGGGTCATGCCGACGCCGGCTACATATGCGTTATTCATATTCGAACTCGCCGTTAAATGAGTGACGGACACCGCGCGCATAGAAACATGCGTTTACGCATCGGTGTCGAACGAATCCATTCTAGGGATGGGGCGGGTACCGACCTAGTAGTCGGAAGGCGAAGGATCTTTGCGCGTGAAGCGAATCTGCGACGTGCAGTGGATGTAGCGCAGACCCGAATTACACGACAGTCATCGTTAGACGATGACGACCCACGATGCGGGTCCGCGGCGAAGATTAACCGTTCCGCCACCTGCGAAAAATCGGCGAAGGTCGGAGTTAGAGGCGTCCGAAAGTCGAAAACGGGGCTTGGCCCCGCTCTAATCAGCGCGGTTGCCTTGACAGGATAGCGGGCTCTTGGTCAAAAAGATCGACAAGGAAGTCGACAAAAATACGTACCTTACGAGACATCCCGCGACTGCTTGGATAGACTACGTAGACATCGACGTCTCCTGCGCCGGGGCTCACGCGGTAGTCAGCCAGCGCTCGGACGAGCTGCCCGTTTTCGATCGCGAGGCGCGCCATCCATTCGTGGACCATCACGAGACCGAGCCCGGCGAGCGCCGACCCGAGCAGTACAGCGCCGTTTGCCGTTCGCAGATTCCCGTCGACCGCTACCTCCTGGTGCTCGCCATCTTTTTCGAATTTCCAGACGTTGCCGTACGAGGGTCCCTTGTAACGCAAGCAGTTGTGGTGAGCCAAGTCCGCAGGCACGCACGGCATCCCGTGAGATTGGAAATAATCAGGCGAACCGCAAATGATCCGATTCGTCTGGCTCAAACGCCGCGCGACGAGATCGGTGTCCGGAATCACTCCCATCCAGACCGCGACGTCGATATTGTTCGCAACTAGATCGGCACGCTCGTCGGTCAATGAAATATCGAGGCGTAGATGGGGATATTGCGCGAGCAGACGCGAAAGCGCCGGCACGATGAATGTCGGGCCCGTCGACACGCGCAGTGACACCCTGAGCTCCCCTTTGACTTCCTCGCTGAACGAACTGGCCTCCGACTTAGCGTTGGAAAGTTCTCTGGCGACCTCACTGACCCGCTCATGAAACCGCCGTCCCGGTTCGGTCAAAGAAAGACTGCGCGTCGTGCGATTCAACAGCCTGATGCCCAGTTGCTTTTCGAGCATTTGAACCTGCCGCGCCACAGAGCTGATGGAGGAATTCGTCGCCCGCGCAGCTGCCGAAAAACTTCCCGACTCAACGACCTTGATGAAAGTCTCGATCCAAGCGAAATCGTCCATTTCACATTACCTGACACCGCTTCGTTCAGCACAAGTGGCGGCGCATTAGTCGCGACCACCTTCGTCCGACGATCGTCCGTGCGCCGCGAGACGGTCTCTTCGTTTTTGTGACCGGTCGCTCTTGCACGCGCGGGACACATGCGAGAGAGCCACCAAATGCATTGCCTATCGTCATTTTATCTGGAAACTGTAACATGGTTGTCTCGCGCGCCGACCGCAACTGAGATTCTTCGAGCTATAACAGTGGCCGGGCTTTAGGCAGACGCCGGATTGGCGTCGGCCTCGGGCCCGAAGTCGAACGCCAAGGGACGGTCATCGAAAAGAGCCCGGATGGAACATGGCCATTCGGCTCGGTCGAGCCTACGAAGGCATGATCGAGAACGAAGATTGAAACCAGGCGCTGCGCGTTTCGAATGGGCAACGCTTTTCGCATTGCACGTCGCCTTGCGCACCGGCGCACATAAGACGATGGCAGGCTTGCCATGACTGCAGCTTACAGTGAATCAGGGATGATCGAAGATCAAGCAGGTCGTGGTCGCATGGGCGTACAGCTTGCCGTCGGGGCCGACGATGCGGCCTTCGGCCGTGGCTACCTGGCGCCCCGCATGGATCACCTTGCCCTCGGCACGCACCAGTGGCACGCCGTCGTTAAGAGGCCGCACCATGTTCACCTTGAGTTCCAGCGTGGTAAAGCCCTTACCTGCAGGCAAGGTGGCGTGAATCGCGCAGCCGACGGCCGAGTCGAGCAGGGTCGCGAACCAACCGCCGTGCACCGTGCCCAAGGGGTTGTAGTGCCGGCGTTGCGGCCGCCCTTGGAACACTGCCTCGCCGGATGCCATGTGGATCGGTATGAAATCGAGCGTCTCGCCTATCGGCGCCGGTGGCAGTTCGCCAGCGAAGATTGCCTGGAAGATTTCCATACCCGATCGTTCGGCGAGCTGTTCCCGAGGTGCTGCATCAGCTTTTCTCAAGCGGGCGCGCACCGCGGCCTCGTCCGCTTTCCAACGCTCAATGACCTGATCGACATTCATCGACAGTTCCTTTCTGTATAAGCCATAGGTCAGCGAGTAGTGTGCTCTGGCACAGGCGCGCTCGCTGTCGCTGACGGGCTTAATGACGCGAGAATCTGGTCGCGGCAAGCGGCCAGGATCTCGTCGGCCAGCGGCGAGTCGTCCGGACAGGCGCGCGACATGACAATGGCACCGACCACGTGCGCCAGAATGTCGAGGTTCCTGGCTCGCGCCTGGGCCTGCTCGGTGCCGTCCAACTCAGTACCCCCGGGGCTCAGCGCAGCCAGAAGGCTCTCGATGCCTGCCGCAAACGTGGCCCGAACCGCTTCCGGCTGACGCGCGGCATCCCCGCCCAGTGCGGCCATCGTGCAACCGGTCGCGCGGGTGTCGCGGTGCTCGCGCGAAAGGTAGTACCGCACAAACTCCGGCGCGTCCACACCCGCGCTCAGCGCCACGGTCTGCGCGATGCCGCAGGCCGCCGATTCCGCCATCAGGTCGGCCTTGGAGCGGAACTGTTTGTAAAAGCCGCCATGGGTGAAGCCGGCGGCGGCCATCAGATCGGCAACGCCAACTCCATCGTAGCCACGCTCCCGAAACAGCTGGGACGCCGTCTCGACCACGTGCTCCCGGTTGGCCTGTGCCTGTGCCTTGGTGATCTTCATTTCTTGACCACGGTGGGTTCATGTCTGCGAAGGCTCCATTATACATTGATGTCGATCGTCATCAAAACCTTGACATGTTAGATTATGATCGTCATCATTGATCTCATTCCCAACTCCGGAAACTGAAGCAACATGACCGACAAGACGCTTTTTGAGCCCTACGCCCTTGGCCGCCTGACACTCGCCAATCGCTTTGTCATGGCACCGCTGACCCGCAACCGCGCAGGCGCGGGGCTGGTGCCCAGCGACCTGGCCGCGACCTACTACGCCCAGCGCGCCTCGGCCGGCCTGATCATCACGGAGGCCACTCAGGTTTCAGCCCAGGCCCAGGGCTATCAGGACACCCCGGGCCTGTACACACCCGAGCAAACCGCCGGCTGGCGCAACGTCACCGAGGCCGTGCATGCCAGGGGTGGACGTATCTTCGCGCAACTCTGGCACGTCGGCCGTGTTTCGCACGTCGATGTCCAGCCTGGCGGCGCTGCGCCGGTCGCGCCTTCGGCCATCCGCGCGGCGACGAAAATCTTCGTCAACGATGGCTTTGCCGACGTGTCGCAACCGCGCGCCCTCGAACTCGACGAATTGCCGGGCATCGTTGTCGACTTTCGTCGAGCCGCGGCCAATGCCATGGCCGCCGGCTTCGACGGCGTGGAGATCCACGGTGCCAACGGCTATCTGCTGGAGCAGTTCATCAAGGACGGAGCCAACCAGCGCACTGACGCCTATGGCGGCTCGATCGAGAACCGTGCGCGCCTGTTGCTGGACGTCGTCGCTGCAGTGGTGGAAGAAATCGGCGCCGATTGCACCGGTGTACGCATCTCGCCTGTGTCGCCGGCAAACGGCATCTCGAGCAGCGATCCCCAGCCGCAGTACGACTACATCGCCGGGCAGCTCAGCGCGCTGGGCATCGTCTACCTGCACGTGGTCGAGGGTGCGACCGGCGGCCCGCGCAATGTCGCACCGTTCGACTACGAGGCGTTGCGCCGCCGGTTCAGGCAAACCTACCTGGCCAACAACGGCTACGACCTGAACCTCGCTACCGCCAGGCTCAACGAGGGTAAGGCAGACCTGTTCGCCTTCGGCCGTGCCTTCATCAGCAACCCCGATCTGGTCGAACGCCTGAAGACCGGCGCACCGCTGGCGCAGCCCGACTTCGCCACGCTCTATGGTGGTGGCGCTGCGGGCTACACCGACTACCCGACCCTTGCCGCCTGAGTCGCGCGCTGCTTGCGTTCGCGTCCGAACCACTCTTGCAAAGGAATAACCCATGACCACGCTTCCGACTGTTCTCATCACCGGCGCTTCCTCCGGCATCGGCGCCACCCTCGCCGAGCGCTTCGCCGGCCGCGGCCACGACCTCGTGCTGGTTGCACGCGACAAGGCGCGCCTCGATACGCTGGCCGCGCGCCTGCGTGAAGAACGCGGTGTGGCCGTCGACGTGCTGCAGGCCGACCTGACCCAGCCTGGGGATCTGGCCACGGTCGAGGCTCGCCTGCGCGACGACGCTCGCATAGGCATCCTGATCAACAACGCCGGGGTGGCCCAGTCGGGCGGCTTCGTCCAGCAGACCGCTGAGGGCATCGAACGCCTGATCACGCTCAACACCACGGCGCTGACGCGGCTCGCTGCCGCGGTCGCTCCGCGCTTCGTGCAGTCGGGGACTGGCGCGATCGTCAACATCGGCTCGGTGGTGGGTTTCGCGCCAGAGTTCGGCATGTCGATCTACGGCGCTACCAAGGCCTTCGTGCTGTTCCTGTCGCAGGGCCTGAACCTGGAGTTGTCGCCCAGCGGCGTCTACGTGCAGGCGGTGCTGCCGGCGGCGACCCGCACGGAGATCTGGGAGCGCGCCGGCGTCGACGTCAATACGCTTACCGAGGTGATGGAGGTCGGCGAACTGGTTGATGCGGCACTGGTCGGCTTCGATCGCCGCGAGCTGGTCACCATCCCGCCGCTGCACGTGGCCGCGCGCTGGGACGCGCTGGATGGCGCGCGTCAAGGGCTCCTGTCGGATATTCGACAGGCGCACGTGGCCGATCGCTATCGGCCGGAAGCCTGACCACTGCGGCTCCTGTCTTGCCCGAAAGCCAGGCCATGCCTTATCGACCGACACTCCGGCTCAGCCCTCAACAGATAACCCGATGACTGACACCCATATCACCACGCCCACGCGCTTGGCGGATGTCGGCGGTACGCTATTCGCCTACCGCCGCTGGGGTAACACCGATTCCTCGCAGCCGCCTTTACTGCTTCTGCAGCACTTTCGCGGCGGCATGGACCATTGGGACCCGTTGATGACGGACGGCCTTGCCGAAGGCCGCGAAGTCATTCTCTACAACGGTCGCGGCATTGCTTCGTCCGGCGGCCAGCCGCGCACCCGCATTGAGGACATGGCCGATGACGCGGCCGCCTTCGTTCGCACGCTGGGCTTGCCGAAGATCGATGTCCTGGGCTTCTCGCTGGGCGGTTTTCAGGCGCTGGATCTGACCTGGCGTCATCCCGAGCTGGTGCGCAAACTCATGCTGCTGGGCACCGGCCCACGTGGTGGCGACCCCGACATGGAGCCGCGCGTGCTGGACACAGCGGTCAATCCCGTCCCCGTCTTCGAAGACTTTCTCTACCTGTTCTTCGGCCGGTCGGCGCATGCCGGGCAGGCCGCGAGGGAATTCTGGGAACGGCGTCATCAGCGCGTCGACCAGGACCCCCCGTCTTCCCCAGAGGTCGCGAAAGCACAGATCGAGGCCAACATGCTGTATCTGCCCAGGCTCTCGGAAGACGATCCATTCGCCTACCTGCGTGGGATCCAGCAACCCACGTTCATCCTCAACGGCATCAACGACGTGATGATTCCGACGGTCAACTCGTTCTACATGGCCCGCAACCTGCCGAACGCCCAGTTGTTCCTCTACGCGGACTCGGGCCACGCTGCGCAGTTCCAGTGCCCGCAGCGTTTTCTTTATCACGTGGAGCGGTTTCTGAGCGAGTGACGACCACGCCACTCATCGCCCCGAAGTCACGATCCAGTATCCAAAGGCCCTCGCCATGCTCAAGTTCAAGTTCCTGCTGTGGATGTTCACCCAGTTGCTGAAACGACAGATCAGGAACAACCCCGACTGCGCGAAGTACGTCGCGGGCAAGACCCTGGTGTTTCAGATCCGCACGGTGTCCGGCGTCGGTCGCTACTACGTCATTCGGGATGGCGCCATCCGATCCATTGGGGGACTGACGGCGACCCCCCAGTTCACGCTCACTTTCAGAGATGCCGTCAAAGGCTTCGCGATCCTGTCGGCCAGGGAAAGCCAGGCGGCCTTCCTCAGAGGCCTGGGCAACAAGGATCTGGTCATTAGCGGCGACTTTCGCGAAGTGATGTGGTTTCAGGGCCTGACGGCATTCCTGCAACCCCCGAAAGTCGTTTCGCCTTACAACCGCACTGCGTTCTGAGCTGCCCATGAAACCAGATCTGCTGAACCAGCTGTTGCGCCTGCCCAATGGCAGTGTGCTGCGCAATCGGCTCGCCAAGGCGGCCATGAGCGAGACGCTGGGCACCTACGACAATCGTCCGACTCCGGACCTGGTGCAGTTGTACCGACGCTGGGCCGCCTCGGGGCTGGGACTGATCATGACGGGCAACGTAATGATCGACCGTCGCGCCCTGGGCGAGCCTGGCAATGTGGTGATCGAGGACGAAACTGACTTGCCTGCCCTCCGACAGTGGGCACAAGCGGTGACTGGGCAAGGGGCGGCCATCTGGGCACAGCTCAACCATCCGGGAAAACAGTCGACCAGGGGTTTGAACGCGTTCAACCTCGCGCCGTCTGCCGTTCCCTTCCGCGAGGACATGGCGGCGTTCTTCGAAACCCCGCGCGAGGCCACCACGTTCGAGATCCACGACATCGTCGAGCGCTTCGGCCGCAGCGCGGCGATCTGCAGGGAGGCCGGGTTCAGTGGTGTGCAGATCCACGGGGCGCACGGCTACCTGATCAGCCAGTTCCTGTCTCCGCATCACAACCGTCGCGAAGACGAATGGGGCGGAACTCCCGAGAAGCGGCGCCACTTTGTACTGGCCGTCTATCTGGAGATCCGCCGGCAAGTCGGTCCGGATTTCCCGGTGGGGATCAAGCTCAACTCGGCCGACTTCCAGCGAGGCGGCTTCACCGAGGAAGAATCGATCGAAACGATTCGCGCGTTGACCGACGCGGGCATTGACCTCATCGAGATCTCGGGCGGCACCTACGAGGCACCCGCGATGAGCGGCGCAATGCGAGAGTCGAAGAAGGTTTCCACCGTGGCCCGCGAAGCCTACTTTCTCGAATTTGCCGAGAAGGTGCGGGCCGCCGTAAAGGTGCCGCTGATGGTGACCGGCGGGTTCCGCACGGCGGCCGGCATGAACGCAGCGCTGCGCTCTGGCGCGCTGGATGTGGTGGGCCTGGCGCGGCTGCTGGCGATCGATCCCGACGCACCAGCCGCCTTGCTGCACGGGCGCGATAGCCTGAGGCAGGTGCGCCCGATCAACACCGGCCTCAAGGCTGTCGATCGCATGGGAATCATGGAGGTGCTGTGGTACACGCGCCAGCTCAAGCGCATTGCAAGGGGTAGAGAGCCGCGTCCCGGCGAGAGCGGACTGTCAGCGTTCGTGAAGTCTGCTTTCAACAGCGGCTGGGGCACCTTTCGCACGCGGCGCCTGCGGGCGCGGAATTAAGTGCCGAGGGCTGGCGATCAGAGACTCAACACTGGTGAACGTCCTATGAAACGATCCACAACGCGATCCAGGGAAGCCACGCACGAGCGCATCGTCGAAGCTGGCGCACGCGCGATCCGCCGCTGTGGCTATGACGGCATTGGCATTGCGCACATCATGAAAGAGGCCGGCCTCACCCACGGCGGGTTCTACGCGCATTTCGCCTCGCGCGAAGCCATGCTGGCCGAGCTGGCAGACCGCGCAGGAGCCGAGGCCATCGCCACCTTTTTGCACTTCACGGGCGCCGTGCCCGCCGAACAATCCCTGCAGGCGCTGCTGCGCGCCTATCTGTCCAGAGAGCATGTGAAAAACCCGGAGGTCGGTTGCCCGATCGCCGCCCTGGGAACGGAAATGCCGCGTCAGGCGCCGGCAGTTCGACGCGCAATTACCCGCCGCATCAAGGAAATGATCGACATGGTCTCCCGCCAATCGGCCGACTGGGGCCAGCCCGGTGCGCACGAGCGCGCCCTGGCGACCGCCGCCACGATGATTGGGGCGGTCGTGCTGGCGCGCGCGGTCGACGAAGAACCGCTGTCCAGATCGTTGCTGGAGGCGGCGCTGGAGCACCTCACCCCAGCGGCGGATTGAGTTTCCATCGGCCTTTTTTTTTATCCCTGAGCATGATGCTCGACATATGAAAGCCGTGCCCCCAAAGGAGAAGTGATCATGACATTCAAGGCGCTGCTGGCCACCAGAACCGGCGATGCGATTGCCACCGCCCTGGTCGATTTCGACGAAGCCGATCTGATGCCGGGCGATGTCACCGTCGCGATCGACTATTCGACGGTGAACTACAAGGACGCGATGGCGGTCAGCGGCCGCGCGCCAGTGATCCGCCAGTTCCCGCTGATTCCGGGCATCGACTTTTCGGGCATCGTGGAGGCTACGTCGCACGCAGGGTTCGTGGTGGGCGACCGCGTTGTCGCCAACGGCTGGGGCCTGAGTCAAACCCACCATGGCGGTTTCGCGCAGAAGGCACGTGTCAGGGGTGACTGGCTGGTCAAGCTGCCTGACGTGTTTTCGACGCGCGATGCCATGGCCATCGGCACGGCGGGGTACACCGCGATGCTGTCCGTGCTCGCGCTGGAGCATGCGGGCGTGACGCCGGACAAAGGTGATGTGCTTGTGACTGGGGCCGGCGGCGGCGCCGGGTCCATTGCCATCGCCTTGCTATCGACGCTGGGGTATCGGGTGGTCGCCTCGACCGGGCGGCTGGAGGAGACGGACTACCTGCGCGAGTTGGGTGCGGCCGAGGTTATCGACCGTCGCACGTTGTCTGAGCCGGGTGCAGCCGTTGCCAAGGAACGGTGGGCCGCAGCGATCGACTCGGTTGGCAGCCACACACTGGCCAACGTGCTGGCGCAGACCTGCTACCGCGGCGCGGTGGCGGCCTTCGGGCTCGCCCAGGGTGCGGACCTGCCCGGCTCGGTTTTGCCTTTCATCCTGCGCAACGTGACCCTGGCCGGCATCGACTCGGTCAACGCGCCGCAAGACGTGCGGCTACAGGCATGGGCACGTCTGGCCACCGACCTGCACCCCGGAAAGCTCGCACGCGCTACCCAGGTGGTCGGCCTGGCGGAAGTGCCTGGTCTTGCAGATGCGGTACTCCAGGGTCAGGTGCGTGGCCGCACCGTCGTGGACGTCAACGCGTGAAGGCCGAACCCAAGGAATCGATGATGATCAGTTTCAACCCGGATAGCCCATCGGCAACGTTCTATGCCCACGCACAGAACAGCCAGGTCAGGGCGGGCGGAACCACCTTCGCTTACCGCGAACTGGGCCCGCACGGCGGCATCCCGCTGATCCTGCTCAACCACTGGGGCGCCGTGCTGGACAACTTCGACCCGCGCATCGTCGATGGCCTGGCCGGCAAGCATCGCGTGATTGCGATCGACTACCGGGGAATCGGTTCGTCCGGCGGCATTGCGCCCGTGACCGTGGACCAGATGGCGCGCGACACCATCGCGCTGATCCGCGCGATGGGTTTCGATCAGGTCGATCTGCTCGGCTTTTCGCTCGGCGGCTTCGTGGCGCAGGACGTGGCGCTAAGGGCGCCGGATCTGGTGCGCAGGCTCATCCTCACAGGCACGGGTCCCGCGGGCGGTCAGGGCATCGATCGCGTCGGTGCCATGTCCTGGCCACTGATGCTCAAGGGCCTGCTGACGCTGCGCGATCCCAAGACCTATCTGTTCTTCACCTCCACGGCCAACGGCCGGCAGGCAGCAAGCGCATTCCTGAAAAGGCTGAAGGAACGCAAGGCCGGTCGCGACAAGGGGCCCACACCCCGCGCCTTGCTTCGCCAGCTCAAGGCGATCAAGGCCTGGGGCCAGCAGGCGCCGCAGGACCTCGCCCGCCTGCACATGCCGGTCCTGATCGCCAATGGAGACAACGACATCATGGTGCCCACCGCCCTGAGCCACGACATGGCCCGCCGCATTCCCAACGCGCAGCTCGTCATTTATCCGGACGCCGGGCACGGAGGCATCTTCCAGTATCACACCGACTTCGTGCCCAGAGCACTGGAGTTTCTGGCGCAATGAATCCTTCGCAGTCAGCGACAAGTGAAGTCCCCGTGAAGCTGAGCAGAACGTGATTTTCTAACAGGTCGCGTTGAAGACAGGCCCTGCCGAAACCATCACCCAGATCTGGAGAAACAGATGAAAGCAGTACCATTTCATAAGACAGGCGGACCCGAAATGCTGGTTTATGAGGAGGTGCCCGATCCAACGCCCGCCGACGATGAGGTTCTCAGCCCCTCTCGCGATACAACGACAAACCGGAATCGCATCAACATGAAAGCACTTACATTCAAACGCTATGGCAAGTCGCCCGAGATCGGGTTCGCCGAGGTCGCCCGCCCCACGCTAAAACCAGACGAACTGCTGGTGGAGGTCCACGCTGCGGGACTGAACCCGATCGACAACATGATTCCGACGGGAATATTCAAGCCCGTCTTGAAGTTCCAGCTACCGGCCACGCTCGGTAGCGATCTTGCCGGCATTGTGACCGAGGTTGGCAGCCGCGTGACACGCTTCAAGAAAGGCGATGCCATCTTTGCCAGCCTGTTCGATCTTGGCACGGGATCGATCGCCGAATTTGCTGTGGTGCCAGAAAGCGCTGCAGCGCTGAAACCGCTTAATGTGGACTTCATGCAGGCGGCCTCCATTCCAATGGTCGGGCTCACTTCTTGGCAAGCCCTGAAGGAGCGCGCCAATCTCCAGACGGGTCAGAAGGTGTTCATCCCTGCGGGGTCGGGTGGTATTGGCACATTCGCGATCCAGCTGGCAAAACACTTTGGCGCCGAAGTAGGAACGAATACCAGCACCGGAAATGTTCAACTCGTGAGCAGCCTGGGTGCAGACGAGGTGATCGACTACAAGAAGGAGGAATTCGAGGAAGTGCTGCGCGGCTACGACGTGGTACTCGGCACCATCAGGGGTGACACAATTGAAAAATCCATCGGCATCCTCAAGCCGGGAGGCAAGATTGTCTCTCTCGTCGGCCCGCTGGATGCAGCGTTCGCCCGCGCTCGCCGGCTGAACTTTATTCTGAGATTTGTGTTCGGGCTAATGAGCCGCAAGATCATACGGCTCGCGAGAAAGCGGAACGTCACCTACTCATTCCTGTTCGTGCGCCCCGATGGTAGGCAACTGTCCGAAATTGGCGAGCTGCTCAAGTCAGCCCGCATCCGTCCTGTGATTGACAAGGTATTTTCGTTCGAGCAGGCAAAGGAAGCGCTTGAATACCTGGCCCTCGGACGCGCGAGGGGCAAAGTTGTCGTCAAGATCAAGTGACGTGCCAGACAGGGCCGACTGCGGATGAGCTTGCCATAGCAAAGCAGGACTGTCCGCACGGCCGCAGACGAGCAGTTCGGAAATCCCTGGGCTCCTGCACGGACACAACGCTGACGTCACAGCCATACTTTCCGCGTGGTGTTGTCCCTGCTCAAAGTCGGCGGCTCAAATTCCCTGATTATCGAGTCCAGCACCCACGCCCTGCACGAATCGTCAAACGCTCTCCAAAGTTGATACAACTTCGAACGCAAACGCAATAGCAATTCATATATCCGCTTGTGCGGTTATTGGCTTGGCGCTGCCACCTTTCGTTTGCGTTTGCGTTTGATGCCCGTTAGGTGGTTCCGGCACCGGCTCCTCAAGCAATGCTTAGGGGCCGAGATCGAACGCTGAACCTAAGGAGCTTTGCACGCTCCACCTCCATTTTGAGCACCATGATCAGCGCATTTGCGCATGCCTGCGGCCGTTCCACGCTTGACTGTGATCGCACGTGACGGTCCGTACAATCAGCGTTTCCCTAGCGGAATTTCACGTTGCCATGGACGAGTCCCGGCGGTTTGCTGCCCGCCGACGTCAGGAGATACATACCGATAGTGGCGGCGAATTCGCGACGGTCCGCCGGCGATTCGCGGCACGCGGCGCACTCAGGCCGCCCGGGCTCGCCCTAAAATCGCCGTCATCGCGTACGATAGTCCCGCGACCATTGCGTAGAAGATATCAGTTTGGCGGCGAGGCTCCTGTGAGATCGCTGTGGCGCATCCAAGTCTGCGAGCGGCCCAGTAACGAGACACCTATATAGCCGCGCACAACGAGTTTCTTGCCGGCCGCCTCAAGATGCATTTTGCAGCGGTATTCCTTACCATCCGTGGGATCGAGGATCTTTCCGGCGTCCCATGCGTCACCGTCCGGTTTCATCTCCCTCACAATTGTCATGCCCTGGATCTTCTGATTCTTCCGTTCGTCCGTACATGCCGTGCAACGGCGATCGGGGGAATTGTTCTCTCCAAGCCCCCTGACGATTCTTCCGCTGAGCGTGCCGTCACCGTTCTGAGTAATCTGCACAAGCGCCGCGGGCTGGTGAGTGCGATCGTCAATCGTTTGCCATACACCAACTGGCGTCTCGGAAGTATCTGAAAAGACAGCAGTTGCGCTACCCAGCAGTGCGCCCGCGATCATCGCGCTCGCCAACAAGCGCCTGATTGGGCCGCGCGCTGTCGTCCCGGCGTTCTTCTGAAAATGCATGTCTCGTTCTCCTTGGATCTGATCGCCTGTTACTTCTTCGTGCGGCGGAATTGCGCTCCAACGCGCCGCGTCCTCCGAACCTCCCGGTCGGTTACGCGGGTTCAATTCGTTGCGTAACGTATCCCGGCGCAACCGGATCGCTACTTCGAGGTATCTGGCACGTCCACGCTTTATGACAGCTTTTAGCGCTTTTCCTCCCGTCCGTGCTACAAGCACGGACGAGGCGCGGGAGCGACCGTGTTTTCATGGGATCGGAAAGGCATCAGAACTTGTATGCGACGGACACAAACGAGACGATCGGATCAAGCTTGAGCTTCGTGCTGCTGGTTACCGTGCCCAGCTTCGACTGCGTCGTCAGGGTCGCGCGGGTTGACAGCCACATATATGCCAGGGAGGCATCAACCGACCAATGTTTGGTGATGTTATAGCTGATCCCCGCATTGATTACCGGGGCAAACGAGCTGCTCAACTTGGCGCTAGTCGGCCCCGTTAGTGTGCTCCCAAACGTCGGCGTATATAGAAACGCGCCGCTAGCGCTCGCCGGCTCCAGTTTCGCTCCACTAAACCAGACGTAGGACGCGCCTGCGCCAAGGTAGGGACGAATGTTGCTAGTCGCATCGTTGAAAAAGTATTTCAGGAGCAACGCTGGACTCCACTCGTACGCAGAACCGATCTGGCCGAGTGCACTGATAGATCCGGTGCCGGTGAGTCTGAACTTCGGCGGTATGCCGAACACAGCGGTCGTGGCGATGTGATCGGTAATAAAAAAAGTAGCGGTGAGCCCCAGAGAATCGGCATTGTCAACCGATGCTCCGGTGCCGGCCGCGGTCACGCTGGTACCGAGTGCGTTGACCGTCAGCGGTTTGCTGGACTCCTGCAGGGCGAAGTGAAGCCAGCCGACGTTCGCGACAAAATCGCCCGCGCTTTGCGCTTTGGCGGCAGTGCTCATCAGCAGTGCTGTGGCAACGGCACATACTTGTTTGTGCAGCATTTTCGGAGGTGCTCCGTAACGTCGCAAACATCGTCAATAAAACGACCCCGGTTAGAGCCGCCGGCAATACGGCTGCCTTCTGCGGTGAATCCCTCGCTGAGGGTGCCAAACAGTCCGCGGTAGCGCTCAATAACTTCGGCCAGCGACTCGCACTCGGGCGGATCATAGTGGCGCACGATGCGGCGGGGGCCGGATTCTGTCGCGCGATAAACCGTGATCTGGTGATAGTTGCCTGCCGCGATCGCTTGCGCGATAGAGCGTCCCTCCTTGACCATCAATGCCTCCCGTGTGCAGCCCGACACGGAGTCTGGCTTTCTGTCGCCCACGCGAGCCGTGTCGGACCAGCCGCGGGAATCTGCTGCATCGCGTACTCAGCGAGTGCAGTGATCGTCAATGCAGGATTGACCCCGGGATTTGCCGGCATTGCTGCTCCGTCACATACCAGCAGGTTCCGGTAACCGAAAACGCATAGATGCCGATCGATCACGCCGCTCGCGGCGTCGGCGCCGATGACGGCGCCGCCCAGTACATGAGCGGTGGTCGGAATGTTGGCCAGTGCCTCGAGCACGTTGCTTTGGGCTATACCGCCCGTGTGTCGGGCGAGCCATTGGGCTGCCCGATTGCCGACTTCGATGTACGTGGGGTTTGGCTTGTAGCTATTCTGCTCGGTGATGAGCCGGTAGCCGCGACCCAGCCAACGCTTCCTGGCGCGCAGTGCGATCGCATTGTCCAGAGCCTGCATGACCAGCAGCATCACCGTGCGTCGGCTCCATCCCACGGGCCATAGCGTTTTAAGCCATTGCACCGGGTGTAGCACGATGCGGCCAAACCACCTTAGCGGTCGCGTCAAACGGGTACCGTTTCCAACCAGTACCGTGTAAAGCAGACTCAGGAAGTCGGCATTGCGGCCGTAGGTGAGGAACTCGATATGCGTATCGTGACTGACATGGACGCTGCTGCTCGCTGTTACGTCGTTCCAGGTGTTGCAATCCCTGGGCAGGCGTACGGTCAGAATCGATTCGCTGTTGGTGCGCACCAATTCGCCGAGACGATCGCTGACCCGCGGCAGCGAGCCGCCGTGCTTGCAGTTGGCCAGCAGTTCATTTGTGCCGAGTGCCCCACCGGCGAATACAACGCCGCGCGTCGTGTAGGTCTGTCTGTCGCGGGCGAACCAGGCACCCGGGCGTTGCGTGGTCACACGGTAACCTTCACTGCCATCCTGGGCGCCAACGGGAATCACGTCGACAACCTCGCGCTCCGCGAGTATGCGCACACCGCGCTTCTCGGCAAACCACAGGTAGTTTTTCACCAGCGAATTTATCGCGCCGACGCGGCAGCCTACCAGGCAGGCTCCGCAGCGCGTGCAGCCGGTTCGATTGGGGCCTTCACCCCCGAAGTAAGGGTCCTTGACTGTCTTGCCTGACTCCCCGAAGAACACCCCGACCGGCGCACGGGAAACCGTATCTTCGACCGCGAAATGTCGCGCCATCTTCCGCGCCAGTTCTTGCGCGGGCGAATCGAAGGGTACTGTCCTGACCCCGAGCATGCGCTCCGCCGCATCGTAATGAGGCTGTAGCAACGCATCCCAGCTGCCGAGCGCACGCCATTGTTCATTCTCAAAAAACTCCGGCTTGGCGCGGTATAGCACGCCACCGTAAACGGTACTGCCACCGCCTACGCCAATCTGGCTCGGAAAGAAGACGTGGCGAAACAGCGACATGCGCATGATGCCTTTCAAGCCCAACGCCGGTGCCCAGAAGTACCTTTTGAACTGCCATGCCGACTTGGGAAGTTCCTTGTCCTGGTAACGCCGGCCCCGCTCCACCACCCCGACGCGATAGCCCTTTTCCGCGAGGCGCAACGCGGAGACGCTTCCACCAAAGCCAGAACCGATTATGATCCAGTCAAAATCAAAAGTAGTACTTATCAAAATTTGCTCCACTTCATTCAATTCCGGCAATCGGGTGTTGCTGGAGTGAACACCGGTCCTGCAACATGCGACTATTAATCTGAAAACGCCGACGAAGCTGCAAACGGGGACGACGTGCGCACGGCGCACTCAACTATCCGCGGGAAGTCGGAAGCTGAAGCATGGACATTGCTGTCATACCGCCAGACGCTGAACGACCCACCGGGTAATCGCGGCCGGTGCCAGACGGGTTGCAAGAGACAACACCCAGGCTTGAAAACCGACAGTCCAATGGATTTTGCGGATCAATTGAATCGCCGTCGCGCATGTCCATACGGTCGATGCGACGTCAACCGGCCTTAGCCGGATGCCGAGCGACTTTGCGCTGGGAATGTGATCAAAGTTATCCGCCATTGCCGTCTTTACGAAGCTCGGCCAGATATCGCTCACGCGGATTCCAAACTTGTTCCATTCAAGATCGAGACCCTCGGTAAATCCGCGCACAGCGAACTTGGTTCCCGAGTAGGTCACCAGCTCTGGCTGTCCGTAGATGGCGGTGGCCGAGGCGATATTGATCACATGGGAGCCGGGCGTCCTTTGAAGGTAGCGGAACGCGCAGTGACAACCCGTGACCATTCCCTGAACATTGACGCGAAGCATGGCGAAATGTTTAGCCAGAGGAACTTCTTCAAACCGACCCGATGCAAGAATTCCCGCATTATTGAGCAACACATCGAGCCGTCCGCCGCCCTGTCTCCAGAAATCCGCGAGCGCACGATGCCATTCTTCAGGATCAGTGACGTCGAGCGGGCCGGAAACGGCGTTGCCCTCGCCCAGTGTAGAGGCGAGCGCTGCGACACCGTCTGCGTTAATGTCATAGAGACCGACGAACCAGCCGCGCCGCGCAAACAGTTCGGCGCAAGCGCGACCAATCCCGGAAGCAGCACCCGTCACGAAAATAGTCGGCCGCCCTCCTGGAATAAGCGATTCAGGCGGCGGTTGGATCGCCTGACTATCCTGCGCAGCAGTAACGGCCGTCTTCATTTCGTCTGTCTCCCTTCGCTGCCAAGAATCAAGATCTGGATCGTGTTCGGCGACCGACAAACAGGCCCTCGGCCGCACGGCCTGCCTTATTCCCTGGGCGACCTTGCGATCGCACTGCCCTATGGACTGAGAAGTCCGATACAAATACGCGCCGACGATCCCTGGGTTTCCGGTCTCATGCGGCCCAAAAGCGCGTACATGGAATGCCTATCAGGATCACGCGTTCTGCGACGTCCATAGATCCCGCAGCTTTAATTTGTCAATCTTGCCCACCGCATTTTTTGGGAGGCTGTCGACGACGTTGATCGTCACGGGTCTCTTGTAACGCGTCAACTGACCGGCGCAGTGCTCGTGCAGCGCATCCGTGCTGCCAGTGAATCCGGCTCGATACGCGACATAGGCAATGACGGTTTCACCCAGTGTCTCGTGAGGAACGCCGACCACCGCCGCTTCGAGCACACCGGGGAACGCCGACAGCACGTCTTCAATTTCCCTGGGATAGATGTTCTCGCCACCGCGAATGATCATCTCCTTCAGGCGCCCGACGATGGAAAGGTAACCATCCTCATCGAGGCGCCCGATATCACCGGTGTGCAGCCAGCCATCGACGATGGTCTTCGCCGTTTCCTCAGGCTTGCCCAGGTAACCGCGCATGACGTTGGGGCCCTGGATCAGCACCTCGCCGGTAGCGCCCTGCGGCAGATGCACGCCGCGCGGATCGGCGATCGCAATGCGTTGCTCGGCGAATGGCAGACCGACGGTGCCGCCCTTGCGCACACCGTCAAACGGATTGATGGTCGACCCACAGGTGCCTTCGGACAGTCCGTAACCCTCGATCAATGGAAAGCCGTAGCGGGATTCGAAACTTGTCAGAAGTTCTTCCGACGCGGGCGCCGCGCCGCAGATGCCGTACCGCAGGCTGGACGTGTCGGGTTTGACGTGACCTGGCAGCGCGTTGAGCAGCGCATAGATCGTCGGCACGCCCGAGAAGTACGTCGGTCGCAGACGCTCGACGTCGCCAAAAAAAGTGTCGATGTCGAAGCGCTCGCGGATCGTGACCTGGCCGCCTGCTGACAGCGGCGTCAGGGTGCTCACCAGGATAGCGTTGACGTGAAAGAGCGGTAGCACGAGGAGGCAATGATCCTCTGCCGTAACCTTGAGCGAATGCTGGCCCATTTCCACCATGGCTTCGACATTGGCATGATCGAGCATCACGCCTTTGGGCAGGCCGGTCGTACCGCTGGTATAGATCAGCAGAGCCAGTGCGGCCGGATCCTCGAACGGCACCCCTGCGTAGCGCTTCCCCGCACTCAGAGCGGCAACCGGCAACGATCGCACTTCCGGGACCACGGCTTCGCCCGTGCCATTCACAACCAGCACCGCTCCCGAATCGACAATCTGATGGGTAGCTTCCTTGATGGTGAGACTGGGCTTGACGGGAGTGACCGCCGCACCCAGGCGCCAGGCGGCGAACATCGCCACCACGAACTCGACCTGATTAGGCAGCATGATCGCTATGACGTCCCCCGCCCAGACACCCAGGTCCGCGAACACGCCCGCTGCTGCGAGGACCTTCGAATGGAACTCCTCGTTCGACAGGGTGGTGGTGGCATCCTGAACGCAAGGCGCGCCGGGCGCCGACGCCGCACGCTGTTCCGAAAGTTTGGAAAAACGCATCGTTGTTCTCTCCGCAAAAATGGCAGTGGGAATCCGCTCGGATTAACCTGCGACCCTAAGGTGTCTGGCCAGAAATCGCGTCTGGTCCGACACGATCCTTTCGAAGTCGTCGCCGAGGTAAAAATCGAAGTGACCGGCCGAATACAGCTTGATCTCGCCGTGCGGCGCACGGCGGGCCAGCGCGATGGTCTGATCCGGCGGCGTGACAGTGTCAGTGGTGCTGACGCAAAACAGGATGGGCATCGCCACCTTGCGCGCCGAACGTCCGGGCCGGTAGGTGGCGATCTCCGGGATGACCCTTGCCGCAACGTGATTGACGAACTCCGTCCCCTTCGGCACCAGCGCCAGATAGCCCGGCAATGCGTCATGGGCATTCATCAAGGCCGGGTTGCCCGGCGCTGCTGCGATCGGAACCATCACGGGCGGCCGCCCAAGCAGTCTGGCCGCGAAGTCACGCACGACAGCCGGAGTGACCTTCATCGATGCCTTCACACCCAGCGCGGCTGCGGAGGCAAGCCCGTCGGTAAATGGACACTGGCTGACGGCTGCCAGCAGTTCGGGGTGTCGGCTGGCCACCTGGATCGCATGGCCGCCGCCAAACGAACTACCCCAGACTGCGACGCGGCTGCCATCGACGTCGCCGCAGTCTCCGACAAAGTCCAGCGCAGCGTCCCAGTCTGCAAGCTGACGCTTCACGGACATCAGTTGCCTGGGCTTGCCACCGCTGTCGCCAAAATAACGGTAGGTGAAGGCCAGGGTCGCCATTCCCGCGGCCGCAAACCGTTCCGAAAAGGCATCGAGGCGCATCTCGCGAACGGCGCCGAGCCCGTGTCCGAGAACTACCACCGGTGGCCGCGTGACTCCGACCGGCATATAGAGCCAGGCGGAGCAGTAGGTTTCGCCCGAGACGAAGCGGATGTCCCGGCGGGTGAATGGGTAAGTGGACGGAAGCATAGCGATGTTGCTCACTTCCTTGAAGCCTTGCTGTTCAAGGGAAAACGACCGCCCTCAAGGGCCTCGCTGTAGATTGCGGGGTCGTACAGAGGCAGGTCTCCGTCGCGTGCGGTGCGCTCGAGGTATCCGACCATCAGCGACTGGGCAGTCTTTGACGGAGATATCTGGATGAATTCCGCGCGCTCGAGATGCAGCCCTTCATCGAGCGACATCGATCCCCCGAGGTACACCGCCCGCTTGATCGCTGCGATAGCATCGCTTGGACGGGAACTCATGTACTCGGCCAGCGCAATCGCCCGGTCGAGGAGCTCGTCGGGGGGAACCACCTCGTCAACGAGACCGATTTCGAGGGCCTTTCCCGGAGAGACCGGCCGGCCCTCGAGCATCATCATGAGTGCACGGTGCGCGCCGACCAGTCGCGTCAGTCGCTGCGTGCCACCGCCACCGGGATGGATACCAAGGAGGACTTCGGGTTGCCCGATGAAGAAATCCCCATCGGCCATCAGGCGGACATCGCAAGCTTGCGCGAGCTCGCTGCCCAGCCCCAGCGCAGAGCCGTTCAGCGCGGCGACGAAGATGACGCCGCAGCGGTTCATCCGCAAAAACGTGTCGTGCAGTTGATCCAGTTGCATCCCTCCCTCCAGGGGCGTTATGGATGCGACTGCCGCAAGTGGAGGCACCTTGCGGACCGCCGCGGACGTGCGGGCGATCGCGGACGCCAGGCGAGGCCCGACAGAAGGGATACTCTTTCCGCCTTCCTGCAACCAGCGAACGTCTGCATGACCGATGAAACGACCGGGGTGCGTTCCGGTCAGTATCACCGCAGTGACTGCGGGGTCCGATTCCACCCTGTCGACCAGCGCTGAAAGCTCGTCGGCCATATTCAGCCCCATCAGGCCGTAGGGCCCACCCTCCAGCCGCACAACCAGTACGGAACCGCGGGTCTCCACATCAAGGCGCCCTGGCATCGCGCGTGTCTTCCTCATTTCTTGGATCCTCTGAATGAAGCGTGGAGAGCGCGCACGCTCTCCTTTAATGATTTCAGGTTCCTGCTGCCATCGACCGGTGCTGCTCACGATGCACGCGGTCAATGCGTGGTGCCCCGAAGCGCCATTGATCGCATCACGGTTGCGTTCTGCACTGTGTCGCCGACGATTTATCGGTGCGACGTCAAATAACATCGTTATTGAGTAGAATAACTATGTTATGGAGGCTTCGCAACATGTCTACTGTTAGGTCAAACCCTGATGTCCGCACACGCCTCATCGAGGCTGCAATCCGTTTGCTTGCGACGAACGGACCATCCGAAGTGAAGGCCCGCTCGGTGGCGAATGAGGCCGGGCTGTCGACCATGGGCGTCTACAGCCACTTTGGCGGTGTGCCCGAACTGCTTCAGGCAGTTGCCGACGAGGGGCTCGGAAGGCTGGCCGCAGCCTTCGGACTGGTCCAGAGTACCGACGATCCGTTGGCCGATTTATGCGCGATGTCCCTGGCATACCGGGACGTTGCACGGCGCAATCCCCATCTGTACGACCTGATGTTCGGCCTCTCAATTCACGGCAGATACAGCCTCTCATGGGGCACAGCGACGCAGGTCTCGAGCGAGCACTCGCCTGCGTTCAATGCCGTCTACTCGCTTCTGGTCAAAGCATGCGCCCGACTGGTTGACGCCAACTGCGTGCAGAAGATCAGTGCCTCTCTCATCGCCATGCAATTGTGGAGTGCCGTGCATGGATTCGTCATGCTCGAACTTGCCGATCACTTCACGGATCTGACCGATCCCCTTTCAGAAGTCCTTGTGCCGATGTGCACCAACCTGATTGTCGGACTTGGTGCGAAACGCGAAAGAGTGGAAGCGTCCACGGCCGGCGTGGTTAACAGGTGGGCGAGCCCGCCACAGGTTCAGCCGGGCAAGCCTCGCAGTCAGAAAACGAAGAGAGGCAAAGCGAAATCAGATCCGGCGAGCCATTCGATATGAGGCAGGGCAGCGGATAAACGGACCGCTCGCCTCTGTACAGGCGTAGGGGCGTAGCGCCGGCGAAGATCGCGTCGGGGGGTGCGGATAAAATCCTGGACTGATTAAGCGACGAATCCCAGGCTTTTTCGGTACTCGACTGGACTGAGTGCGCCTAGCGAGATTTTGATCCGTTTTTCGTTGTACCACCTGATATGGGCGTCCAGTATGCTGACGAACTGCTCAATCGTGGTGGATTTCCAGTTTCGCGGATAGAACAGCTCGTTCTTCAATCGCCCAAAGAAACCCTTACATGCCGAATTGTCCGGAGAGTACCCCTTGCGTGACATCGAGCGAACCAGCTTTGCGTTGGCGATACGGGAGACCCAGCAGCCAGCGATAGTGCGCTCCACGATCAGAGTGCACGACAGGTCGGTCATTTCCAGACGCGACCGTCTCTACGGCAGCGTCGAGCATCGAGTTCGCAAGGTCTGCATCAGGGCGGGTAATCGACGCCGGACGCAATCAGACGATCGATGAGCACGAACGTATCGTCGATACGCAATGCGCCTTCGCCGGCCTCTTCCGGAGAAATACGGTAACCGACGAGAAACGGCCTCTTCGCATGAGCCGCAATCACGCGCCTGACCTCCTGAACCACGGCAAACGGGAAACGCATTCTGCTTTCGAGCGAGCCGCCCCAATGGTCGGTGCGCTGATTGAAGAGAGGCGAGAAAAAATTCTGAATCAGAAAACCATGCGCGTCATGCAGTTCGATGCCATCGAAACCCGCTTCGATCGCCCGCCGCGTGGCCTGTCCGAACGCACGGATCACGTCGAGAATCTCATCGTGAGTCAGGGCGGGGGCTGCCCGTCACGCCGTCGTGGAAAGGACCCAGAGGTGCCTTTGTCGCGCTCGCGCTCACGAGTTCGCCACCTGGAATCAAACCCGGTACGGCCTTGTTGCCCGCGTGGAAGATTTGCAGCACCGCAGGCGCGCCGCCGCTTTTGGCGGCTTGAGCCAGCTTCCGCAATCCGGGAATGAATCGATCTTGATGCGCGGCGAACTCGTGCGTGAAGCCGACGCCGTTTTCCATCACGTGCGTGCATCCGGTCAAAACCATGCCGACACTGCCGGCTCGTGCACGATAATAGGTCAGATCCTAATCGGAGACAGTGCCATCGGCGTTGGATGACCACGTCGTCATTGGAGCCATCGCGACGCGGTTACGAAGCGTGATGCCGTTGGAGAAGGAGAATGTCTGGCGAGTCTGTTGTCGATATCATTCGAAAGAATTGCTCGCTTACATGAAATACGGCTTATCGCCACCGGTGTCGGGCTTGTTCACGCCGAGGCTTGCGCCGACGTGAAACGTCGGCGAATCGATGATCTTCACGATCAGATCAGCCACGCTCTTGCGCGACACCACCGTGCCCTTGAAAGATTCATGGCGTTCAGTCAACTCGTAGTCGACTTCGTCCTCGTCGGTCAGCCATGCCGGGCGCAGGATGGTGTAGTCCAGCCCTGATGCCTCAATAGCATCCGCAGCGCGCCTGAAAGGCGCAAGCGCCTCGCCAATGGCCGTGTTGTTCCACTTGCCAAATTCGCCCGGCACTTCGTCGTAGATGCCCAATGAAAGGAAGAATACCAGCCGCTTGACGCCGCTCGCTCGCATCATCGCGATGACGGTCCGCGCCTGCACGTCGAGATCCTCACCTGTGAGATTCGCATAGACGATGTCGTGGCCCGGCATCACGTGCTTCAGAAAGTCCTTGTCTAGCACGTCACCGATGGCAAGCTTCGCGTTCGCCGGCTCCCCGCCAGAGATCCTTTTTGGATCGCGCAAAAGCAGCGTTAATTTCGTGTCGTTGCGCGCCGCCAAGGCATCGATCACCCACTTTGCGATTTGCCCGGTCGCGCCGAGAATCAATACGTTCTTCATTGTCATCCAGGAGTCGGTCATCGGAAACTCGGAAAACCATGAGTGACCCGCCGATGTAGGCAACACACCGGCAGGTACCACTGCCCTTACAGGCGTTCCTTGAAGAAGGGAACGACGCTGGCGAGCGCCAGTGCCACTGGTTCTGAGCGATCGTAAAGATCGTAGTGCGACCAGCCTTCAGCAACCGCGATCTGCTTATCCTTCGACGCCGCGCGGCCATAGATCTCCCAACCGTCACGATAATATGCGCCGAAACCACCGGGCTTGTCACCGATGACGACCATCAGCGGCTGCGTGAGAAGGACTTCGGTATGCAGAAACGCATCCCAGCCCATCGCGGCGCTGTTGAACGAGAACAGTCCGCTCGGGACGCGGTGCGGTTGCTGGCCGCGTGCGGTCTTGTAGTAGTCGGTGGCCTCCAGCACGTCGATATCCGTCATCCCGGCTTTCCTACCCTCCTCCACCGACGGGGGAAGGTAATTGATCACGTTGCGCTGTGCGCCTCGTGCTTCCGCCGTGCGCTGTTTGCCCATGGTTTCCAGCGCCGCGAACGGTTCAAAGTTGCTGAAGCCTTCGCGAATCAGTCTGCCGAAGTTGACTCCGGTAATCGATGTCACAGCTTTGATCCGATGGTCGGTCATCACCGCATGTATCGTGTAAGCACCGCCGCCGCACACGCCGACCGCACCGATCCGGTCTGCGCCGACATAAGGCAGCGTGACCAGATAGTCGGTGGGGAAGCGGATATCGGAGACCCGAATCGATGGATCTTCGATGAAGCGCGGCTCGCCGCCACTCGCGCCCTGAAAGCTCGCGTCGAAGGCGATGACGACGAAACCTTCCTTCGCGAGGGCCGCGCCGTACACTTTGCCGGAGGTCTGCTCCTTGCAACTGCCGATAGGATGCGTGCTCACGATGGCGGGATACTTCTTCGTCTAGTCGAAGTTCGGCGGCAGGTGGTGGATGTCCGCCGCAGAGTCCCATCCCAGATTGCGATAAGTGACGCTTCGAATGTTGCCTGGGGCCATGATATGAGTTTCTGGTTCGAAGGCAGGCTCGGGCGAACCGGACCTTCCCGAATTGTTTCGCCGCTTACTTCAACGTACGTTGGAAGAATGGCGCGAGCACCGAAACGGCCTCGTCGACAAACTTTTCCCCGTCATACAGCGACATGTGATTGGCACCCTCAACCACGTGAAAATGCTTGTCCTGGCTGGCCGCGCGCGCAAAAAGGTCGTCGCTCATCCATTTGCTTCCGGCCACGCTGCCCGCCACGATCTGCAGCGGCTGCGTCAGGAACGCTTCGGCCTTGTTGTAGGCGTCGTACGTGATGATCTGCGTGAGGCTACGCGCCGTCATGAAGCCCGGCGCGTTCGGGTGTTCGCAACGAGGCGTGTGATAGTACTCCCACGCCTCTTCAAGTTCCTTGTTCGGCGCATCCTCCTTGCGCATCGGCGCGAGCGGGAACGCAGCGTGTTCTGCGTTGCCGGCGTCGGCGGTGCGCGCATCGGCACCACGTTCGAGCATCGGGATAGCGCCGGCATCCTTGACTGTGTTTTCCCAGCCATTGCGGAACATCGAGCCGATATTCACCGCGCTCACCGTCCCTACGGCCTTGATGCGGCGATCGTTGATTGCGGCGTTGGCCGTGTAGCCGCCCCCCGCGCAAATCCCCATCGCGCCGATCTTGTCCTTGGCGATATACGGCAACGTCGTTAAATAGTCGACAACTGCGCTGATATCCTCGGTGCGGACATAGGGATTCTCCAGCTGACGCGGCGCGCCGCTGCTTTCGCCTTGATAGGAAGCATCGAACGCGACTGTGACGAAGCCATGCTCCGCCAACTTGCGCGCATAAAGCCCGGCTGCCTGCTCCTTTACGCCGCCGCCCGGATGAGCGACGACCAAGGCGGGATACGTCCTGCCTTCATCGAATCCTTGCGGGAAATTGATCACCGCCGCAAGTGTGATGTCCTGTCCGCTCGGATTCGTGATTTTGATTTTCTGCATGGTCCTGAACTCCATTGTTGAGCAAGCGCCCGAAAAATCATTGCCTTCTCGATGGGGAGAATGTTAGAACCTGCATTGCTGCGCAACAAGATCAAATATCCAATCACAGTTGTAAGCCAGGCTTACCAATACAATCAATGGACTTTTCGCGTCTCCCCTCGTTGGCTGCGTTCGCCCACATTGCCCAACACGGCAGCTTCACCAAGGCGGCCGCCGAGATGGGTGTTTCGCGGGCGGCGTTGTCGCAAAGCCTGAAGGCGCTCGAAGAACAGTTGAACGTCAAGCTGATCTATCGCACGACGCGCGAGATGTCGCTCACGGAAGAGGGCCAGCGGCTTTTTGATCAACTGCGTCCAGCACTTGGCGCGATCGAGCAGGCCGTGCGCAGCGTTGGCGAAACGAACGCGGCTCCTTCTGGCCTTCTGCGCGTGAATACGTCGAGGATCGCGGCGCGGAATCTGCTAGAGCCCCATTTGGCCGAGTTCTTCGCGCGCTATCCTCAGTTGAAACTCGAACTCGTGTTGGACGATGGTTTATCAAACATCATTGCAGAGGGATGCGACGCCGGTATTCGCATGGGTGAGAGTCTCGCAGCACACGTGGTCGCCGTGCCGATCTCGCCACTGCTTGAAATGGCGGTGGTAGCCTCGCCCCAATATTTAGAACGCCACGGTGTTCCCGCAACACCGGCGGACCTCGCGACACATGACTGTGTGGCGTATCGACATACGAGCAGTAGCGCCATTTTCCGATGGGAGTTCAGCTCGCCCGGATCGAAGGGTCATGACTTCGTTGTCGAACCTCAAGGTACGCTGACCACAAACGACGATGACAGCATGATTCGCGCGGCGCTGCAGGGTGCGGGCCTCGTTCAGCATGTCGATATTGCGGTACGCCGCGAGTTGGCCGACGGATCGCTCATTCGTGTGCTGCGCGAGTGGTGCAAGCCGTTCGCGGGCTTCTACCTTTACGTCCCGACTCGTGAGCGCATGCCTCCAAAAGTCCGCGTCCTCGTGGACTTTCTCCTTGAAAAGCGTGAACTCCTAAGCGTACAAAGACAAGAGCCTTTAGATCACGCGATGCGGAAGTCGGGGCGCCGCTCTCGCGCCTCTTCGAGCTCGGATCTGACTTGAAATCCCGCTATCGGTCGGGTCTCGCACAGATGGATATTTCAACAGCCGAGTCTGTTGTTGAAGGTCGTTAATTCTGCTAGCGGTGCCCATTAGGGCGCTAGTGTTGTCCGTTAATTTTGCTAGCGCAGGCGGCCGGCACCCCGCGACAGGCATTTTTTGCGGTAACGGCTGATCGCACGATGCGCGGCATCGAGGTGATTCGATAGCCGGAATACGGACGCTGGCACCGTTTCCAAAAGCCTGTGGTGTACGCTACAAAATTCGGCTGTCGGATCAAGCCACTCACGGTTCCAGCGAGGCGCCGCCACGTCCGCGTCATTGAGCACAAAGCATCTGAAGCAGTACGGCACGCAGCGGCGATCGGTGAGCCAGCCCGCTGGCGTCTGTATGCGGCTCAACCTGTCGTCATCAAGACGCGCGAGCGTTGCAAATGCTTCCAACGCTGATTGCGAAATCGCCGGGAAAAGTATCCAGCCCGCAGTTCCCAGTACAGGCATCTCCTCCGAAACGCTGATTTCCCACAATGTCCCGACGCTGAGCTGATAGCGCGCCGCAACCCTGCCTAGCCAGCTTCCGAAAGCCTCCTCATAAAATGGCCTTGGAGCGACCGGCCACCGCGTCGAGCTACTGCGTGATCCGGCAGACATGCTCAAGGTGTGTCATATCGATCAATTCGTCGCCGTTGCGAATCGCTAGCTCCGCGGCGTTATTCAGCGGCGCAGATGTTTCGCCGGTTAATCCCCCACTCGCGCTCAAGACAAACTGAACGATCTCGCGTCGCGCGAGATCCGACGGCTTGCGCAGCGGCAGCACCCGTTCAAATGCGGCGAGCAGCCGCCGTAGACCGTCGCTTTCGCGCCAGCGGGGGATCTAAATGGGGTATAACGGCTGATCATCTGGGCATCGGTCTGAAGTGCCAATACTGCGTCGCGTGTTCCGACCAAGACCATGCTGATCTGTAGGTCATTGGCGTGGAACTTGAGAAGATTCAGGGACGCACGCTGTTCCCGATAGCTGCCCGCCAGCAGATGGTGGATCTCATCGACAACAAGCATGCGTGGCGATACCCGCCTGAGAATGTCACGAGCTAGCCGCTCCAGGGACGCCAGACCAGCCGCGGCGTTGTGCGGAGCGCCTAGCTCGAAAAGAAGGCCCGATAAAAACGATGCTGGTCTGGCGTCGGCGGCATCTGCATGGAAACGACCGAACAGCGTTCTACCCCAGTCCTGTCGTCAAATTCGTTGGGATGCGAGCGCCGGAATTTCGCGGTGATTTTCGTCTTGCCGATATTTGAGTCGCCATGCAGGAGCAGGCATGGTATCCGATCGCGACGAGGCGTTTCGTACAGACGCTCAAGTTGCTGCAACGCTTGCGTGGCGCGCGGGTAGTCAATCCATCGATCGCGGAGAAGCGCAACAATGCGTTCGTCGTCCCCCAACTCGGCCTGCTTTCTGGCGGTCGGCAACAGATGTCCGAGCGTGACATTTTTCATGTTCTACCTCACCATTGCTCGACATCAAAAGCCTGAACGGGCGCATCGTAATCGACCGTCTCGATGTCGTGCCCCGACGTCTCACTCCTGAATTGCACGACTCTTTCGAGCACCTCATCCAATGGGACATACTTTTTCCGCGATCGCCGACGTGCTCGAGCCGTTGCCCGCCTGGCGTTAGCAATCACGCGCCGCTGCTCTTCTACGGTTCGGAAAATTAGCGCCTCAGAGATGGTGCGTTGTCCTTCCGACCGGATCGCCTTTAGCGCGGTTCGCTGTTCGAAAAGCGAAATCGCCGGCCGCCGCATATCCGCATACCGGACTTCGAGGTAGTCACGGGTACCGGCGGTCACGAACACGCGTGAGAGATCCTCCGGATGGTATCGAATGGTGACCGTGCGCCGGGACTCGCGCCATGCAACGAATATCGGATGCCAGTAACGAATATGGAAAAGCGTCAGTCCATACGCCTGGATGGTCCTCGACGCCGCAGGCAAGAAACGGATCAGGAACTGCAACTCAGCGTCCCTGGCCCCCGACAATTGCCGCGAGTCAGAACTCCGGCCGAGCATTCTCCACATGTCGGCTGGCGTTGCGCCAAGCAGCCCCCGATGTGCCGCATGGTGGTATCGTCTGGCGACTTCAATCGCGAGCCATTGCTCAAACTCACGCAGTGTTAGTGCGGCCGTCTTTTCGGACTGTCGCGCTTTGCGACCTTTCGGGGACGATCCGGTCGCCCCCGGCAGGCCTCGCACCCGCTCCATGAGAGTCCGGTTCAGGCGCTCTATATGGCCACCGAAATGGGGACGTCCCACAGGTCGATACATGAGGTCGATGCCGTATTCGCGGCACCCGCTGCGAAGCGCCCTGCTTTTAAACTCGGCAGCGTTGTCGAGATGCAGGACTTCCGGAATTCCACGCATCGGCCAATCCGCGTCCGCCTCTATCTTCGCAAGCCAAGGCTCCTTGCATAGTGCCGCTCTGGTCAGGAGCAATCCCACCGTTGCCGCCCCCGGACGATCCATGCTGACGTAGAAGCTCAACACGCACGTCGTCGCCACGTCCAGCGCGATGGTCAGCCAGGGACGGCCGATCGCCCGTCTGTCGTACTCGCTCACCAGCAGCACATCCGCTTGTGTGTGGTCGACCTGAACGATCTCCAGGGGGTACCTGGCAACAGGCGACCCCGGCGCTTTGAGCGCGTCAGGCAGCGCCGCGCGCTTCAAAGCGTCCAGCTCGCGATGCCTCGCCCATCGCCGCCCGATGGTCGTTCGGCGTGGCAGTTGCAGTCCCGCGAGTGCACATCTGTGTCGAACCTCCAGCACAAGATCCGTTGCAGGATGGGCCTGCTGTCGCTGCTTAGGGAGCCGGACATGCACTACTTCGTCGATCACCTTATCGGCGTCGTCCCCCAACCGACCGCCGCCCATCGATGGACCTCGGCGATGTGGAACGACGGAACTCGCTACAGGATCGGCTAAAAATCTCCGGCGCAGACGATACACCGTTGTCCAATGCACGCCGAGCAGGCGTCCGGCGAGAACGGCCTGCTCTCGTGAAAGCGGTCCCCGCCCCAATGGCCGAAGCACTGATGCGACCTTCGCAGCACGGTCGTTCGTCACGCTCGCACCCGTCATCGCAGGCCCTCATCGACTTACGTTGAACGCATTAGCGGAATTAAAGGACACGTCGAACCCGCTAGCAAAATTAACGGACAAACGGACGTGCATCCGTTGCCAAAACGCAACGCGTTTAAAAGGACGAATTTTGCCGCTTAGGGCTGCTGACCATGGCTTGTAGACCTTTGTTCCGCTAGCGCGAGGTGTGGACGTGGCTAGCAGAATTAACGAACATCAACAGCTGTCGGTTTTGCCGTAGCAGGTGCACAGCGCAGTAAATAAACTGTGAGCGCGGAAATACATAAGGCCGCGCGCTGACGATCAGACGCGGACGATACCGGTGCCTGGAGCGCGCAGTACTCCGAGCCATTCAGCCACTTTTTCCGCGTTGACTTCCTTGATCGGGTATCCGCGCACATTCACGACTTCACGCGCGCCAATGCTGAATTCAGCCGAGGTAATCAAGACTCCATACTTCGCTTCGTTGTATTCAACGTCAGTGGCAAGACCTTTGACAGTCACTTTGTCAATTTTGTCCTTTTGCCGTTTGCATTGAACGATCAACGTGGGCGCGGCGGTCCTATCTTCTCCTTTCGCCCCAGCACGGATGTCAACACCGTCATCATTGCCGCCAGTTCCAATATCGACCGCATAACCCGCCCGATGGAAGAGTTCGGCGGACATTTGTTCGAAACGCCGCCAATGCATTTCCCCAAGCTTCTCGCCGTTGTTCGTTAGGAAGTTGATGAACCTTTGATCGAAGTATGCGCCGTGCGTCGGTGTCGCTTCGCTTCGCTTCTTGAGTTCGGCAAGGTCGAGCCGATCAAGCCATACGGATTGATGTTGGCTCTTGGAAAAGGGGTCTTGGTCTTGTGCTGTCGAAATCGCTTCTATGCGATCCATCGCAATGTCTAGCCCAATTTTGCCGTATTTGTCGAACGCCGCCTGTATGAACGGGCGCGGGTCCATGCTCTTCGTTCCTGCGGCCAATGCGGATGCCATCATCTTTGGCCACCATTCGTTCATTAGCCGGGTGACGCCTTCTAGTTGCCGGCGATGCTCCGCGTACTTCCTGTACACGAAGGCCCCAAGATGGTCGCCGTTGAAACGCTTCTGGCTGTAGCCGACTTTGTGCAGCGCGTGATAGTAAAGGTCTTGAACGTCTTCCGATCGCAGCCGAACCGCGTTTTCTTCATTCCTGAGAATGGCGTCAGGGTATTCAGTTCCCGTCAGCAAATCGCATAGTTCGGGAATCGAGACTGCCAAGCCTGACTTGTAGCCGATGGTTTCGTGAAGGCCATCCGCCAATGTGCCCGGTCCAAACACAATGCCGCCCATAATGCCTCCGCATCAATATTGTAAAATGAATTGCAAATATACCGACTGAAATCAACGGCGCTGGCGGTGCAGCAGCTAGATTCATACAAAGAATTAGGAATTGCCCCGCTCGCAATCGTCAACTCAATAGGGCTAATGCTTCGCCGAATCATGCGTGACGCCTGCGCTGGATATCTCAACGACCTATACTCCCGCGCAGTGGCGGGCGAAGGTTCGAAGGAATGTCTCTGTACTGAAAATCAACGACAGTAACAGCCGGTGCCCGAGTTTATCAGTGCGCTGCCTTATCGGCTGCCCGATCTTCCGTTCCCGGCCATCAACCGTCCCTCGCACTCTATTGGCGAACGCCTGCTGACGAGGGATGAACAGGCATTCAGTCGGGCGGCGACCGACCATGCAATTTAAAATCAAAGGAAATCGGCTGCCCGATGTATTTCCGTTGCAAGGCCACGAACGTGCGGCCAGCTGAGAGTTCGCCAGCGCACGCAACTTCTCCGAACGGCTTCTGGCTCGCAGCTGCGTGGCGAAGCTAACGCAGCAACGATTCCTCCGCGCCGCCATGGGTGTTGGCTGAGGCACTATGCGGTTGCGAAGTGCCTAGCAACTACACAACGCATATTCAATGGCGGTGACAGGATGCTCTCGTTGGTGTACTCGAGCTACTGCAGCGTCGATTCGTCTTCTAACAGGTGGAATTTGTCCGGGGCCGAGCTGGCTTAATGGGATCTCCGCTCCCGGAGCAGCTTCGCGTCCTCTCTCAGACGTATCACGACATACTCTTTATACTCCGGGGGGAATTTCTCTACGCCCGTCGAAAGCAATATCTGATAGTCCCGGTTCTCCTCGTCGAGCACCTTCATCTGCCGCAGCATAAGAACCAGGTTGTCCCGGTCAATCCCCGCAGTTTCCGGGGTATCGATAAGAAGCATCTGCGGAAACGGCATGTCACTCTTCAACGACATCAACAGAAGGGTTAAATAGTAAAGAAATCTTTTCGAAACCTCAGCACTTGCTTCTCGGTATTCGCCGTTATTGATCACCGGCATATAAGTATCTTCGTCGATACGCGCGGCGCGACATCCGGCCAGCACCTTCGTCATGAAGTCGTTGTAGATTTCGTTAAATCCGGCAATCCGACCGGTGAGCTCTGTTTTTGATGCCAGCTCGAGCTGTTTTGCAAGACCGTCAGCCGCAGTCCAGATGGACCGCTTGGAATTGTAGGTTTTCTGCAGCCCCTCGATCTTCTCTTCCATCTTCAAAGCTTGGAGAAGCTCGTTCTGCTCGTTCTTCAAATCAAAGATCTTTTCGTCAATTTGCTCGACCTGCCAATCGGCTGCTTCTGCCTGCGGCAGCGCATACGATTTCTCGATGCTGTCTGTAAGTTCCTGCACCTGCTGCTCTAGTACCGCCTGCTCCGTCAGCGCGTCAGAGATATCCGCGTTCACATCGCCAACCGTGGACAGCATCGTCTGCAGAGACTTTTTCTTGGCGCGATAGATGTCCACGTACTCCGTGGGGCTGTAGAAGAACCGTTGATAATCGTTCTCGTCGACAGGATTGCCACACACGCAATGGCCCTGCATCCGGGACACTGCATTCAGGCAATATGGACATGTGTCGCTTGAAAACAGCTTCAGCTGTTCGTGCGTGAAAATGACTTTACTGACGCGATCAATATCGTCACGAATGGAGCCGATCACGTTCCCGAGACGGCCTTTGTCTCGAACGAGCACCTCGACCTCTTCCCGCGTCTGACGCAGCGAGGACACCAACTCGCCAAGGCGGCGCCGGTCGGCATCAATCGATTGCATGAGCTGACTCGGCACAGGATGGGATAGGCGCTCTGACCTCGCGCGAACAAGTTTGTCCAGCTGCGAATTGATCTCGTCGATCCGCTTTCCGAGAAAATGCGAATTCTGAATCGTTGCGCCGCCACGCTCCTTGAGCACTTCGGCCACAATCTTCTGATACTCTGACAGGATCGCGCGAGCAGCGTCCAGTTCCCGTTCCGAACGTTTCAGATCGCCCATCGCCTCGTACAGCGCGAGCAGGGTCTTTCCAACGAGCACCTGAAATATCGCCCGCCGCACTTCCAGCGAGTCAGAGAGGAAATTGCTGTTGTCGGCTGGCTTGTAAATACCGTGCGGATCAGGCGCCTGATTGTGGTAAATCAGGCGCATAAGATCCGAGATATTGAGCTTGAAATTCCGCCCGCCCTGAAAGATCTCAACAACCGCGATCCCAAGTTTCTCCAGGATCCAGTCAGAGAAGATCCGCGTATCCGCGTCCCGCCGGAACAGGGGAAAGGTATCCACGCTCTGGTCGACTTCACCCCCAATCGGGCCAAGGGGCCGGACGGTGATGAGATTCTCGCCGAACTTTCGTATTAATGAGTACTCCTTCAGATCGATCCGTATCTTGAGCCATACGAAGTTGTTGGTATCGCCGGTTATCTCCGCGTGCCGATTGTCACTGCGCAGCTCAAACTCATCCACTTTTCCGCCCAGCCCGAAATAGATCAGGTTGAAGAACGTGGATTTTCCGCTCCCGTTTGGCCCTTCGACAATGGCAAGCCGCTGCCCGAACTCTGGCGACTCGAACTCGTACTTGTCACCCTGGTAGCCAACCTGAACGATCTTCAGAGTGCCCATACATTAACTCCGCGACTTTCATACACCTTCTGCAGAAACGTATCCATGTTAAGCGTGGACAATCTCGGAACGACCTTCTTGATCCTGCCGATCCGGGCCCGGTCCGCCCCGAAGACTTCGTTCTTCAGAAAGTCGGCCGGCAGCACAGACCTGTTCAGTTGCACGTCGACGACTTCCGGTATCGCAGCCCGTTCGACGCGCAGCAAGCCGCGCCGTTCAAGCGCAAACACCAGTTTGAAAATCTCCCGCTTGTTGAGTTCCCCGTTCGCAAACGTCACAAACAGCCGCTCCCGATCTTCCGGGTTACTGATGGTCCTGTCTTCATAGCGCTCAAGGATACGGACCACATTCTCATCACCCGCCAGCTGCACCAAATAAGCAAGTTTGCGGTGATCCCGGAACATCCCGTTTGCAGCCGTCAGAATATCGGTAAGCAGCAGCAGTTCATAGGTCAGGAAATAGAAATCTTCGCCGCTGATGAAGTTCAGCCGCCGCTTGACGCTGTCTCTCTTGTCCATATCAGTCAAACGCCAGATAGCATTCATCGAACAGCGACAGGATCGCTCCGCGCAACGTGATTTCGTCCTGTATTCGGTAGTGGTACGTCTTGTTCAGACGCGTCAGCTCTTCCATCGACCGGGTGACCATGTCTGCGAGGATGGCGTCGATTTCCGCCGGCGTTAGCGGCGATGTACGCCCATGCCGGTTCGCATCGAGAACATCTTCGCAGACGTCATATACCCTGCGTCGCAAGGACACATACTCCCGCTGCCACAGGCGCGCCTCGTCCTTTGCCAGACCCACCCGGCGTTTCAAGCGTCTCAGACCTTTCGGCGGGTAGCTAGCCGTTACGGCTTCGATCTTCTCTTGAAGACTTCGCATGTCGGTTACGTCGATCTCGTTCCAGCTCTCGTGCGCAGGATCAAGCGGCTTTCCCTGTGGCTGGACGCCAAGGGTTCTTAGGAAAATATTCTCGATATCAGGGGTGCCTAGAAGCCGCGCCATCGGCACTCCGTGCTCGGAACGTCTCTCAAACTCGCTGCAGATCGCGCCGACGATTACCGACTCCATGCCTTCATGGCGATGGCTGTAGAACGGGCACTTCCTCACACAATCGACTGCCGCGTCCTCTAGCTCAGCGTTGCCGTCCGTCGTCACTATCCACTCGACCTTGGACAGGAACTGTCCGAACTGCTCCGGCGTCCACGCAGAGATTGCAGCCAGATGGCCGTGGCCGGCGATGTCGGCATACTGCTTCGCGTACTCGTCAAGAATTGACGCCTTACACAGCGCAACGTCATCCCCTGATAGCGGCTCCTTCGCGCACAACTTTTTCAGGATCGACGACTTGCCCGGGGAGACAAGACCGGCCCGCTCGAAAAGCGACTTGTCAAACCGCTCTTCGCCGACCGTGGCAGAAGCGTAAAAGCTGAACCGGATCGGCGAATTGCCAAGGAACCGGGAATCCAGGTCGATGAAGGCAACGACCGTATTCCTGACCGGCGACGAATTGAACGTCAGCGAAGAGCCATAGTTTTTGTTCTCCTCGACGCACGGCGCATCGTCGCCCTGCTCGCGAATTAGAAGGGAATCTTCAAGCAGCTCGATCGCACAGTAAATGCGATTATTCCGGTCGAGTCCGATCTCCGAAAGCAGGCGGATACATGCCCGCAGCTTTTGAAAACGGTCGCCCTTCTTCTTGTCTCCAGCCTCTCGATCGATCATGGTCCCGTTTACATTCTTTAGTCTTGCCGGTCGTTGTCATCAAGGCTGCGCACTTAGCGCGGATTGCATCAGGAGCGCGCGACTATATCAGCATTTACCAAGGCCTTAATTGGCGTCCTCCATTGTCGCTTCCGGAGGCTGATTGTAGTGCCCGACATGCGCACCGCTGTGGCGAACCAAGAACGCTGACGCCCGAAACCGTTCACCGCGCTGATCTTGGGTGCGGGCTCCACCGGTTATTCATCCGTCAAGAGTGAGATAAGTGACGTTGAGAGTCTTGACCTCTTCATACCGAAGCACGAACACATCTCCCGCGATCGGGTAAAACCGTGTCGGGCCTTCAATGAACTGGTCGTTCGTCGCGTCGTACTTCCGGTCGGTCTCAAGCTTGCGGCGTTGCGCCTGAACCAGCAATAGTCTATCTAGTTGTCCGTCGACGTTCACTTCGTAATCGCCGAGAACGCCGGTGTATAGGAATGATCCTTCTTTGAATTCGACCACGGCAGCAACCATCGCGCCGTCGATCGCATCTTCCCTCGGGTGGTCGAGCCCGGAAAACAAGTAATACCAAGGAGCATCGCCGCGCGCGACGCCAGCCAGTGGATGTCCCATCCGGTCTAGTTCCCAGTACTGTACCGCGCCACGCCAGATGAAAGCTGCGACGAGCGCAAGGCCGGTGGTGAGCACGAAATAGCCCACGCCCGTGACGGGATGGAGATTGAGCCAAGTTAGGCGTCCGTCCAGGTCTTTGAGGGAAGATGCGCCGCCCACTAGAAGGCGGACAATATCGCCCAGTTCTATCACATACCCCGCGATCCTGGCGGCAATGACAGCAGCGCCATTGAACAGCGCAGCACACAACAGCGCCTTCAGAACCACTGCGCTGAACGGGGCGTGATCAAAAGTGCGAACTTCGTTGCGCTGGAAGAACTGGCGGAAGAGGAAACCAGGAAGAACGACGAGAAAGAGAAATAGGGCCGGAAATGCTACGTTCATGCGCCTGACCCGGCCACGCGGACGAGTCTGGGCTGATAGCGCACGGCGTTACCGTTGGAATCCCGGACAGTGATTTCCACGTCGCTGGGGTTGGTGAGCGAGGCCGACGCCAAAAAAGTACGCAGTTGCTCGGCCGCCTTCGTTAAGGTTTATTCGATGCCTGCCATCGGCCGCAGGAATGTGAATGCCTCCGCGCGTGCCGGCAGGCGTCGAATAAACCCGATGGAGGAAACCGCGGAGTGCTCCGACGTGATCGGCACTTGCCGCTATGGGGATTGATAGGTGAGGATGCTCAGCGATGTCGGCTGCTGCGCAGGCAGGCGGGATGGTGGAGGTGCGCTGACGCCGTAGCGAAGCGGTGTTGGCGTGCAATCACGATGGTGAAGCAGACGCGGAAGGCGCTTTGCGAAGCGCCAGGCGCAAACGTCCGCTCGTGGGCCGCGTTGCCGCAAAGCCGACGGTCGGTTCAGATATCGGGGCACCGTTGTGCTCATGTCTGACCCCGGCACACCGGCGGTGCGCGGATCGGGGCGCTGCGCGCGAGGATGTCGACGACGATCATCGGGGCCCCGCAGTGCCGGCAGATGAAGACGGGCCGGGTTTCGGCGGTGGCGTCGTGCGGTGGCGGGCTGATCTGGGGTGCGACATGCAGCAGGTCGCGAATCCTGGCGAGACTGGCGCGGCGCATCGGGTTGGCGAGCAGCCCGTAGTGACGGATCCGATGGAAACCACCGGGCAACACATGGAGCAGGAAGCGGCGGATGAACTCGCCGGTTTCGAGGGTCATGGTCTTGTAGCGGGTGCGCCCCTTCGCGCGGTAGTCCTTCCAGCGGAACGTCACACCGTGCTCATTGAAGTCGACGAGGCGCTGGTTGGAGATGGCAACGCGGTGCGTGTAGCGTGAGAGGTACTCGAGCACCGCCTTCGGTCCGGCGAACGGGCGCTTGGCATAGACCACCCATTCGCAGGTGCGTAGCGGCGCAAGCCACTGGGCGAAGGTGGCGGGATCAGCGAGCCCGGTGTACTCGCCGAAGAAGTGCAACTGGTCGTGCCGGTGGGCCACTTCGAGCGCTTCGAGGAAGCGCCGGCGGAACAGGCGTGAGAGCACTCGTACCGGCAGGAAGAAGCCGGGCCGGCACGCGATCCAGCGCTCGCCATCAGGCGAGAGTCCGCCGCCGGGTACGATGCCGTGCACATGTGGATGATGGGTGAGTGCCGAGCCCCAGGTGTGCAGTACGAGCGTGGCTCCGAGCTGCGCGCCGAGGTGTCTGGAATCTGCGGCGATCGTGCGCAGCGTTTCGGCGGCGATGTCGAGCAGCAGGCCGTAGATGATTCGTTTGTTATACCAGGCGATCGCACTGATGGGCGCGGGCAGCGTGAAGACGACGTGGAAGTATTCCACGGGTAGCAGATCGGCCTGGCGTGCCTGCAGCCAGCGGTGTGCGGCGCTGGCCTGGCACTTCGGGCAATGCCGGTTCCTGCATGAGTTGAAGGACACCTCTGAGCTTGCGCAGCCTGAACAGCGCAGCACATGTCCGCCCAGTGCCGCCGTGCGGCACCGTTCGATGGCCGACATGACCTTCAGCTGCCCCAGGCTCAGGTGTGCGGTGGCTCGCCACACTGGCCCGTGGCTGCGGAAGATGTCCGCAACCTCCAGCATGAGGCGCTACAGCGCGCGGGCCTACTCGGAGGGCAGACGGTCCAGCGGACTGGTGACCTCGCGCAGCAGGTCGGTGGCCACCTGGACGTAGAGCGCGGTGTTCTCGAGCTTGGCATGGCCGAGCAGCACCTGGATCACGCGGATGTCTACCTTCTGTTCAAGGAGGTGTGTCGCGAAGCTGTGCCTCAGCGTGTGCATGGATACACGTTTGTCGATGTGCGCAGCCTCGGCGGCGGCATGAATGGCGCGGTTCAGTTGCCGCGTGCTCAACTGATCGAGCGGATCGAGCCCGGGAAACAGCCACCCACCATCGGGCATCTTGCCCTGCGCACGGGCCACGCGCCACCACACACGCAGACGCTCGAGCAGCACCGGCGAGAGCATGGCATAGCGGTCACGACGGCCCTTGCCCTGCTCGATACGCAGTGTCATGCGTTCGCTGTCGACGTCGGCGACCTTCAGCGCGACCACTTCGCTGGCGCGTAGCCCCGCGCCGTACGCGACCGACAGCGCGCTCTGGTGCTTCAGGTTGCCGGCGGCCTCGATAAGCCGCCGCACTTCGTCGGGACTGAGCACGACGGGCAATACGCGGGGCACGCGCACGGGTCGCATCCTGACCATCAGCTCGGGCCGGTCGAGCGTCACCGTAAAGAAGAACTTCAGTCCGGTGATCGCGTGATTCAGCGACACGGCCGATGTGCCATGGTCGACGAGATAGAGCTGGTAGCGCCGCAGGTCCTCGACGGTGGCCGTGTCAGGTGAGCGCCCGAGAAACCGGGTGAACTCACGCACGATGTGCAGATAGATGTCCTGCGTCTTGGGGGCAAGCTGGCGCATGCGCATGTCGTCGATCATGCGCTGGCGCAATGGGCTGACGTTTGCTGGTAAGGAGGTCATGATTCGGCTCCTGCTGAAGAACGAGGCGGATTGCCTCATTCGCCAACATAAAGCCGCGTGACCGGCCTCTCCCTCACCTCCAGCGTCAGACCGCAGCCCCTACCGCGCGAGCGGTTTAGTCCTTCGGGTCTTTCAGGACGTTTTCGAGACGCTTGCTGCGAACGACTTTCATGGGACCTCCTTTTCGGTACTTCAATCATATAGTTACCCGGCGGGCTAAATCAACTGCCGATAGCGTCGCGGAGTTCAGAAAGGCCGCCTTGCGCTCATCGCCGCCGCTGACAACGATGTGCTGGCGGCCCGGGCGGCCCTTCCTTGCGAGCCGGCTTGCACGGGCGAGCGACTGGACGACGTTGCAACTGCCGCGATGGAAAGACCCGGCGTTCAACGCCTCCGGCTCAGGTGCCTCTCACTGCAGCCGTAAATGCATTTGCCGCCGTCAATTCGGCCGTCTTCGCCGCAGGAATCTGGATGTCCGCGCCGGTCGCTGGATTCCGGGCGACCTGGGGAGGCCGTGCGCCCGCCGAAAACGAACTGAACCTGATCAGCTGCACGGTGTCGCCCACAACTATCCGCCCCTTCAGACCATCATGGGCCGCTGCCCCGAAATGAAGGGTGATCGGGTTGGACGTCCTCAGGCGACGTTCACCGCATCCTTGAATGCCTTACCCGCGGTGAACTTGACCGTTTTCGCGGCCGGGATCTGGATTTCGGCGCCGGTCGCCGGGTTGCGGCCGACACGCGCGGCGCGCGCGCCTGTGGAAAACGCCCCGAAGCCGATTAGCTGCACGGTGTCACCTTTCGTGACGGTCGCTGTGATGGCGCCGAGCAGCGCGTCGAGCGTTTCGGCGGCCAAGGCTTTACTGGTGCCCGTTTTTGCGGCGACAGCGTCGACGAGGTCCTGCTTGTTCATGGTGGTGTCCTTCAGGTTGGGGGTTGAATGCCGCACCCTACCCGATTCCCGCACCGGTGCGCAACCGGCTCAAGAGAGGCGCCAACGGCGCTGACCTCCATGCACCCAACGGTGCCCAGCGGTGGCATGGCCGTGAAAGGTCACCCTTTGTGGGGCGGCCCAGTATCCCGCGGTGCCAGCGATGCCGTCGCCCGTCGAACGATCACGAACGGCGCGCGCTCACCAACCGCCCCCCGCAATGCAGCCGTCACGCGTTGCGCGCCGGAAACCGTTGGCCCGGGATGCAATATCGCCATTTGGAGCGACGGATCTCCTTGTACGCCCTCCCCTTCCCGCTGACGGCGCGGTCAGCGGCCGGCGTCCTCGCCCGGCTCCGGGCCGTCGCCGGCCGCGCGCTCGCCACGCCTCCCGGCTACGCACCATGCCTCGCGAACTCACTTCGGGCGGCTCCTCGCGGGCGCCCGGGGACGAAAAGCAGAACGGCGTGACGGGCGATTTTCGATGCCCCTCCCAGTTTTGATAACTGCTATTACCAAAACTGCATTTAATGCATCAAGTCTCGGAACTCCCTCGCGACAGGTCAAGCGTTATGGTTCTACGCCGCAACCGTCGAAGTGGCGAGGTCAGGTAGCTCGGGCCCGGTTACACCTGCGCGCATCCGCCGCGTGCTTAGCTCGCATCCAGGTCAAAATACGGAGTCGGTTGTATTCGAACCGGCTCGGAAGGCCGATGCAAGTCGCAAACACAGTGAAAATCAGGCTTCGTTCTCTCATGGGCTCACGCGCCCGCCGCTGCGGAACTGCTTTTGATGTTCGGCTAGGTCGGCGGGGAAATCTGACAGTTAGTTGCGTCTGGTGCCATTTTGTCGATCGACGACGGCGAGATCTTCCCGGATCGGGCAGGGAATCCACCACATCGGCAGCATGGTTTATTAGGCCGACGACCTGCGGAATTCAAGAATTGCGCTTTCCATTCGCAAGCGGCAAGCCCTTGCGCGGCATCGAATCCGTCATCGGCAGATCCATGCCGTCATCAAGCAGTAGCGCATCGGAGACGGATTCGAGATGAGCCTTGCGCGCCTATGTAGGGGCCAACGCGTCGCGTCCATCGTTGACCAGCGACGCACGTTGGGCATTTTCGTACGCAGCCACCGCTTATCGTGTGCGGGTCATCAAAAAGGCGGCGATTACAGATCACCCGCCGCATTCTGAGCCGCGTTCCACCGTGAGCCCTCCAGCGGATCCCGAACCACGATTTGCGGAGTGCAGGTAGGCAGCAGCCCCAATTCGTCGTTTTCCTGCAATTGCTCGACGCACCTCCAATGCCGCCCAAGGTCAGCGTCGATCGCGTGACGGACTACCGCAACCGCCACGCATCACTCACCAAGCAAGTCTTTACGCGACTGACCGCTATTGCCCGTTGGAGAGTAGTGAAAAGAAACGGTGATTAAGAACCGACACTTAATGCTCAATCGCCCCGACACTTATTCGACTGTGCATGGTTTTGATGTGGACAAGGTCAGACGACGACGCATGCAAGCGACGCAATGCCGCAGGTTTCTGAGTGTGGATGCGCTGGATACGCGCTCACCGGGCCATTCGGCCGCTGCACGGCGCATCCGGACGTGCCCGTTCCTCGCGGCAAGCGGGTCGTCGGAGAAAGCATGTGAAGGTAGAACTATCGGGGAGGCACCAGCTGCTGGCGCGCAAGCCTGAAACAAACGTCACGGTCGAGGGAAGGATCGTTCTGCTTGATCTGGCCGGCCCGGATCTGAACCTGGCGCTCGAACTCGGCGGCAAGACCGGCGTCTCCGTCATCCGGCGCCGACCGCGCCGGGTCGGGGCATTTTGACACGCGATTTTTCAGGCTTTCGAGCCACAATTGGCCGCGCGCATTTTCGCGCGTGTTGCGACGGCACTGTTTGGCGTCAGCGGCTGTACGCAGTTGCTGGCGCAGCGCAGCCTTGCTGCGCTCGTGCCGCAACCACTTGGCGAGGCCGAATGCGCCAAACAGTGCTTCCGGTAGATATCTGATTGCGGCAAGCCCTTTAAAGCTACCGTCCTTCCCGCGCTCGCAGCGTGATCGCGCCGAGGTCAACCCCGCTGCCTGCAGGTCACGCGTCGCGCGCTCCGCACGACGCATATCAAGCCCGGCTTGCCCGGCGAGAAAGCGCAGCGTCACGTTCTGCATCCCGCGTCCCACTGACGGGACACCTACGCGCATGGTCACCAGATCGAGGTATTTGAGACTCGCGCGCAGCAGCTGCACGCAGGCAACGCTTCGTTCAGTACGTTGCTGGCGTGTCGAGCCGTTTGCCCGGTTCAGACTCGGCAACCAGTCATCCGGCGCGTCGAGATAGCGTCCAAGGCGGTGCATGAGTTCGGTCAGCAAACGTGGAATCCCGCCCGCCCCTGTCCTCGGAGGGGTGGGTAGCCCGGGCGGGAGTGCCGCGACACGACGAGCATGCAGGTGACCGGACATTCCGGGGCAGATGCAGCGTAGGATCAGAAAACCGGACAGCGAAACGCCCTTCGCCTGCGTCGCCTCATCGAGCGTAGTGTCGTGGACATTGCGTCAGGAATGGAAAGGAACCGTCTGGCCCCTTTGGGTAGTCGTCGATTCATGGGGTCACTCATCTTTTGCGATCAAACGCTCACCGACGACGCTTGACACCGAATGAGTAGTTGCTAGAATCGACTTCAGTCACTGAAGTTGATGCATCTAGCACTTTTTCCGGTGCTGGCTGTCGTCAAGAACGACCCTCGCTGCCAGGCGAGGGTTTTTCTTTTGTGAGTTCCGTTTTGTCGTGCGCTATGCACTCCTGCTGAACATAGAAATAATTTCCAGTCGATGCGGAGTCAGTAAGCCGCTTCTCACCGTGCAGTCGCCTGTTTCGGTGACGATGCGGCCGCGGACGCATAGACCTCGTTCAACGCGTCTGCCGTACGGATCCATGGTTTCGTAGCCCGAGCCAACGATGGCGGCGGCAACTCTGGCATCTCTTCGCCCGCACGCCAGATCCATGACGGCATATCGCTGTCGTCGATCAAGCTCGACAAAGCATCCTCGTCTTCCTGTTCGACGCCGGGCGGCTGCACATACAGCGCAACGGGCTTCGGTAACACATCAGCCAGCACCGCGCAGGCGAGCGGCTTGTTTTCCGCCAGGTTGTAACGAAGGCCCTTTACGAAGCGGCGCTTGTGCGCCGTGAGCGCATCGAGCATCAGCTTGTCGTAAGCGTGCTCGAATGGAATCCAGTTGGACGACACGACCATGAGGGCCAGCGTCTCGATCGTTGCGATCCCGGTCGGGCTCAGCCCGAACGTTGCAATGAACACGAGGTGCGCGTCTTCAATGCTGTCCCACAGTGCCAGTTCATTGGCAAAACGCTTCTGCAGTCGCCGATGCAGATCCTCACTCAGCATGAACGGAAAGTCGGGAAGGTGTTTCGCGACGATCTTGAAGCCATAGCGCGACTCCGCAATCTCCTTCACTTCTCCAATCGCGATCATCAGTTTGCGGCCTTTCCTGTTGATGGCCAGCTCTGCCATGTGAGCGATGCGGCGCTGTGTAATGCCAGCCGCATGCTCCAGCGAGAACGACTCTGGCACATACAGTGACCGCCCCAGCGGCTCCCCCCTGGACACCTTGCCGGCCGCAGCCTGCAGCAGGAATTTGCGCACGACGTACCATCTGCGCTTGCCCTCCATCGCCGGATACCAGCGATTCAGCCCAGCTTCTTCCCAGAGGTAGTGCAAGGTGCCGCGCAACGTCAGCTTTGCGCCGTCTGTGCGGACCGTGTCGGCCGCCACGCCCGAGGATGCCGGCGCCCCGTTACCACCAGACTTCGACAGGCTGAAATCGAGCCTGAGCGTGGTAAAACCGTCCTCGATGTTCTCCCGAATAGCCTCACCTTTCACCTCGCCCAGTCCGGAGAGTTCCGCCGGCGGCTCGTAGGACACACAGTCCGGCGCATGTGCCCCCCCCGTATTAGGCATGCGCTTGATCACATAATGTTCGCCGACTCTTGCGACATACATCGGGACGCCGACCGGCGTACACATGCACAGCGGCCGAACCTTCTCGCTGTGGGCACCGGCAAGATACGTCTGCAGGTCATCGGCAATAGCCGCAACAATCACGTCATCGAATCGAAACTCGCTCATAGCGTTACCTCTATCGATGTCTCTACGACTGCGTTGAAGGAAGGGTCGCGCCGATGATGATTGCATTCGTCCCGGGTTCGCCCTGCGAAGCAAGCGCTGGATTAACAGCTTCGGAAACAGCGGTTGACGGAAGAACGTCACGCCGGAGTGCCTCGATGTAAGCAGGCACACGCACCGGATAATCGCGCACGCCGAACCGGATCTTTGCAAGCGGCCAATCCTTGCCGTATTTCAGGTAGCCGTTCAGGTCGGGCAGGTTCGATATCTGCGACGACGTGACGACATGCTCCGACTCTCGGCGGCGCTCGCGTGTATTGATACGCCACTGTCCCTGCACGCCGATCGGATGGCGCTCCACTTCGTGCGTACCAATCATCTCGGACATGCGTTTGGTCGTCAGGGCATTGGCGCCGCCCATCGCAAGCAGGCTACGGAAGCACGACAGCACGGCCTTCGCGGGCAGTTCGCCCAGCTGCATGTCCATCTGGACGAGATCCTGAACACCGCCAACCACACACAGGCCATGTTTGCGCCCCTTCGAGACCGCAGCCTCGAAACTGTAGAGACGGCCGAGCGAGGCGAGTTCGTCCTTGTATACCCACAGTCGCCGGTCAAAAGTCGGCGCTTCGCTGAGGATCATCGCGTAGATCAGATCGAGCCAAACCGGGATCGTCGGACCCAGCGCCGTGCGCTGGTCCTCGCGCCACGTAAGCCAGATGTTCCCGCCGTTTTCATCGCTCATCCAGCGCCGGATTGAAAAATCGCCATCGGGAATGCGCCGCAGTGGCCGGATGTACCTGTTCAGCGTAAAGATGATGCTGGCCGTCGCCCGGTCTGCATCCTTCGCGAAGAAGCCCACCGAATCCGTGTCCTCGAGGTACTTCTGCAACACAGGGCGCTGCTCACGCACAAGCAGATCCGTCAACGTCACCATGTCGCGCATGTCGTCCTGGTCAAGCTTGTTCATCGTGTCCGCGAGCACCGCACGCGCGTACCCTGCCCACTCTTCGGCCTGGTCCCCGTTCTGCGGCGGAATCGCCGAATGCGCGAGGCGCTCGAAGTCGAAGCCATGATCGACCTCGTTGAACAGCGACCAGCCGACGCATCGAGCGTCGTACGGGTTGATCACCACATCGCCAGGCAGATAGAAACGCGACATGAGCGAACCGTTCGGATCGACCACCACCATGCGGTCATCACGGCGCAGTGCCGACGCGACCAGGCCATTGATTGCCTGACTCTTCCCGGTGCCGGGCGCACCCACGATGATCAGGTTCTGCGTTTCCAGATCCGTGGGCATCTCGACACCGCACACCGCGACTGGCGCGCGCGGTGCATCGCCATGCTTCACGGCCTGTTTGCGGTACTGGTTGTTATGTCGCGTGATCCGGTTGCTCAGCTGATGCCGGTTTTCCATCTTCGTGCCACGGATGAATCTGGCGTACCGGTAGCCTTCAAAGCCGTTGAACAGGTATTCATGGCACGCCCATGCGGCACCCGCTGCAAGCGCCACACCCGGCACAGCACCCCAGAAAAGCAGGGGATCACGCACAGCCGCCAAGAAACCGTGAATGATCCCAGCAGGAAATGACAGCGGCGGATAACCTGCAAGTGTGAAGGACACGCAAAGGCCAAGAACAAGCGCGAGCACCGCGCCCGTCCACTGCATCATCACGACCTCGTGCTTTTGCATGGGTCAGAGTCCGTGCCCTTCACGTTGCTTTCCCGGCCTCACGGCCTCCTTGGCCCGTTCCGAGACCGCCTGCTTGCCATCGCGCGTAAAGCCGGCCGACTCGCGCAGGTTCCCGAAGAACTCGGCGCGACGCTCAAGCCTTTCATGCGCATTCAGCTCGGAAAATTTCTTCCGTGGTCCTGCGTCGGCACGCGCGACGCTGGCCCCTTCCGCCTGCTGCGTCTTGCCAGCGTCGGCCGGCTTGCCGGCAGCTGTAGCGCCCCGGTCGGCGGCATCCTTCGTTCTGTTTCGGCCAGGTTTCCTGAAACCCGCAACCCCGTCGACGGACTTCCTTGCCTCCGGTGTCTGGCCACTGTTCTCCATTGGCGCAGCTGACGGCGTTCGCTTGCCAGCGCCCATTTCGATGACGTTCGACTTTTCCGCCGTCGGTTTCTCCGCGGCCTTCTCTGTTACCTTCCCGACGGGCGCCATACTCTTCCCACTGCCGCGCGCGAAGAACGCATTGCGCGCGGCATCGATCGCGGCCTTGTCAGACGTCGCCGCTTCTGGCTCCCTGCCGGCGTGGGCCTCTTTCGTTTCACGCAGCATTTCGAGCGTGGCTTTGGCCTGTTCAGCACTAACCCCCGTCGTCTTCGCAACCGTATCGACAGTCGCTGCAAATTTGGCCGGATCTTTCAATGTCTCCAGAGACGTATCAATACTGATGCTCTCTTTCGCGGCCCCGGACGATGCGTCACCCACGCCCGCCGCCACCTCTACCGTACGGTCTGCGGCCTTCTGCGCGGCCTGCTCCGCGACGGGCCGCGCCCCGGTCTTCTCCGGCCCCTCGATCGCACGGCGCACCTGCGCCCGTAATGCCTGCTCCTGTGCATCGAGCTTGATCTCCGCAAGATCCAGTTCCCGACTGCGGGCTTCCAACGATTTCGCCCAGCCATGGAGCGTCTTGGGGTAGGTGTGAGTGGCGCCCTTGTCGTCGACGCGCGCCTGCGCTTTCGCGAACATGTCGGCAACTTCCTGCCGGCTCCATTCGCGCACCACATTCAGATCCTTGTTCGCATGAAGGATCTCGGCGGTCTTCTTCGCATCGATCAACGCCAGCTTGTTCAGACCCGCTAGAAGCGACGCCCGATCGGTAATCTGCTCGGCCCGCTGCGCCTGCTCGACTTCTTTTTCGGCTAACGCCTGTTCAAGCGCGCCGCGCATCGCGGCGGTGTCGATCAGCTCACCGTCTCTCAGACCAAAACGTGTCTTGAGCGCTTTGGCATCGGTCGCGAGCTGCCTGTCTTCACGGCGCTGCTGGTCCTCGCGCTCGACCGCCTGCGCGACTGCGCGCGGCTCCCTTTTAAGCCAGTCCTGCCGGTATGCGAGATTTTTCTGGCGCGCCTCAAGGCTCGCACGACGCTGGGCAAGCGCCTGCTCCTGCTCCGCAAGCTGTTGCTGACGCTCCTTGTCGCTAAACCGCAATACGGTGTCTTCAAACATAGAAACCTCCGTCAGTTCGACGTCTGCCCGGACCATGGGCGCCCTTGGTTAAACCGGCTTTGCCAGTGCCGCTGATACGCCTGTGCGACCACCGGCACATGCCACATCACCACAGCGTTTTCGCTGTTGTACCTGGCCGCCGACGTCGTGTAATTGAAGCTGCCCGTCTCGACCGATTCACCGTCGATCACCATGAATTTGTCGTGATGGATCGGATACACGTCGATCGTCCGGACACCTACGCCCGCACCCGACAGAAGATCGAGCGCGATGCGGCCTTTGCCGCTGCGATCCTCGACCAGGTTGCTCTTCCGATCGGCAACCACCGCCACGACAACGCCGCGCCGATGCGCGTCGATCAGCGCCTGCACGATCGCCGGCGACGTAAAGCTGTACGCCGACAGGTGCACTGAATGCCGGGCCGTACAGATGGCTTTGAGAACCAGTCGCTCGGCAGAACCTTCAGGCGAAAAACCCGTGTCGATTGCGGGACCGTCAGGGGCTACACATTCCGCTTGGGCACTGCTCGAGTAGGTCAGAAGGGGAAAGGCAAGAACCGCCAGGGCCGCCAGGGCCGCCGTGACGGCTGCAGATCTGAGAGAACGGTAGAGTCTGCTCATCCTCGCCCTCACCGGCCCTGACCCAATAACTCGACGTGCTTTGCGACGGCGACGTCAACACTAGAAAAATTTCCTTGCGTCTCGCCACCGTGCCAAAGAATGTGTCCAGGCTTACCCTGAATAATGCAACTGGCAATTCGCCATCCAGTCGGATGAACCGGTTCATAGGGACCCACCCGTGTCCAACCATGCGCCGCCGCGTAAGTCATCCCCGCCACCCTGTTAGTAATGAATTCGTGTCTGGAACTGGCCGGCCTCGTACACGTCGACCGCGTTCGGCGATTGCGGCTGTTGCCAGACGATGTGGTCATACACCGTGACGGTGACTGGATCGCCGTCGTCTCCGCCACCGTCACGCGCGCTTCGCCCATCTCGCCTGCTCACAGCGGATGCATCACCCGAGGGATCGCCGTACACCTGATATGCACCGACCTGGCTGCCCACACAGGCCTGCGGCCCGTAATACGCGTAACCGCTGTTGAGATCCGCCACGGAAGGCTTCGGCGTTCCGACCAGCGCGAAACCGCTCATGCCGCTATACGGACGGGCCCCGGCCTTACGTTGCTCTTCGGCCACCCACGCACCGGCCGCCGCGGCCGTTGTGCCAGCAGGGCATGGATCGTACGGCGTGTTGTTCTGACGGACGCTCATGTCCGAGTCTTTACACTGCGGCCAGCCGCGGCCGTGGCGGAGATCGTCCATCAGATGATCCATCGCCGGCCCGCAGGTAGACGGCGCCCACGGGCCGCCATTCGATGAGGGGTTGCCCAGGCAGATCACAATGCGGCATCCGTAGTCGTCATCGGCACGGGCCATGCCGGCGTGACCACCAGCAGCGAGCACCGACATGACCAGCATCAGCCTGCTTCCGTTTTTAATCGTCATATCCCACCTCCTTCTCAGGTAAGCGCCTTGCGCCCGACCCTCATGGTTCGCCAGGCACCCCACGTGTTACGCACGGCCAGACCCAGCAAACAGAACGGCGACGCGGCCACCGCAGCCAGCCACATCATGGCAACCGCGGGCGGCAGCAGGATCCAGACACCGCTCTCCCGCATCAGTCGCGCCATCAGATAAAAAGACATCGGCACCATGAGCGCCGCGAATTGCACTCCGGCCCCAGGCAAGTGACGCCACCATTGCGACGCCGCCACGGCCGCCGTGACGGCATAGCCGTCCAGCACCAGGGCCGCAGCGAGTAGCCGGTACCGGTTATTGATCATCGACCACTCCGGGTGCACGCACTGCCTTGCGCGTATCGCTCACCTGGCCGGTGAGCTGGCCGCTGATCGGTCCATTGGGCTGTCCATTGAGCTGACCGTCTTCATCGTCGTCCCCATAGGTCGTGAACCAGTCGTCTTTGGCCGCGGACTTTGCGGCGCGCCCTGGCCGTGCCGCCGCGCGTCGTGCGGGTCCACCTGCAGGGCGAACGTCTGGAACGACCTCAATCGGCTGCGCCCCCTGCACACCGGACGCCGGGAGGGCAGCCGCCACCTTTTGTGCATAGGCGGCGCCCCGCGTCAGATCGCCGCTGTAATAACAGGACAGCGCCGCACGTACCGCGTCATCAGCCTGCGCAAATTGCGGCTTCGCGCGGGCATAGCACGCTTTTAGAATCGCGGCACCGGTCCTGAGGTTCGTGCAGGGCTCGAAAATGCTCTCTGCGGTCTGTCCGTAACGCGCCAGGTTGTGTACGTTGACCTGCACCAGTCCCATGCTGTAATTCCAGCCGCCGGCGTCAAGCGCCCTGACGGTGGCCAGGGCTTCCGGAAGGTTCTTTGGCTGGCGCGCAAGATGACCGCCGACGACGCCGATCGCGAATGGATTGCCGCTGCTCTCGACTGTCGCCACACGACCCAGCAGCGCGTGATGAACGTCTGGGGCGCACTCCTGGGCCAGCGAGACAAAGGACGCCGGGACCGATGAGGACGCGGCCTGCGTATCCGCTTGTGACGCCTGAGTGGATAGCAGCATCAGGCATACCGCCAGAGGCGCGACAGCCGGTTTAATGTGGAACATAGAGCACCTTGCTGATTCCCCGCACGCCATCGTCATAACGATGCATCTGCACCACGACGTCGATGAGACTGCGGGCATAGTCAATAATCTCGGCGCGCTGCAAGGTCGAACCGAAGCGCATGACCATCTGCGCGAGCCGTTCGAACATGTGCTCGGGGCTCGTTGCATGCAGCGTCGTCATCCAGCCACCGTGCCCCGAATTGAGCATTTCGAGCGCGACGTATGCTTCAGCGCCGCGCAGTTCGCCCGGGATCACACGATCAGGCGACAGCCGCAATGTCCCTTCCATCAATTCAACTGGCGTGACCTGTGCCGTACCCTGATTGCCACGCGAATACACCAGGTGCACCACGTTCAGTTGCGGCGGCCTCAGCTCGAGTGCATCCTGAATGGTGACGATCCGTTCGTGCGGCGAGATCTCCTTGAGCAGCATGTTGATGAACTCGGTTTTGCCGGCGAAAGTCGGCGCGCTCACCACAATGTTCTTTTTCGTCTGGACTGCGAGCCGCAGGAAGGCGGGCCAATCGCCGTCGCGATACAGCATTGACAGCTTCCTCGCCGTGTCCTCAGAATCGGGCAATGGTTCATTGACCCGATCGAAGGCTCCCGTGTCGATGTAGTGCTGCATCGTCAGATCGAGCGTCGACGGTTTGCGAATCGCGATCGCGATCGTGCCGGGCGGCACAGCGGGCGGCTGAACCACCTGAATCCGGAAGTCGCGATTGCCTTCTCCCGTCAGTTCCGAGGGAATCGAGGCCGCAAGCAGCGGGCGCCTCGCGTCCGTCTCCTGATCCGAGTGATGCGCGACCAGCTCGGCGAAGTCCCGCAACGTGCTCTCAGTCAGAACGGGGGTGTCTACGCGTTCCATGAAACGCTTGCCCCGCCTGGACACCCATACGGCGCCGGGCCCATTGACCACGATCTCCGAGACATCGGCGTCATCGAAGAGTGGCCGGATGGACGCAGTGCGATTAAAAAATGCCGGCACGATCGACATGTCAGCGCCCCCGGATGCGTTCGGCGCGAGCCACCGCGCCGGCCTGCTGAACGGCGGGACGATCCAGACACACCTGCGCATCGAAACATTGGCGGGCAACGGCCTTCAGCTTCGCCTGTGCGAGCATCAGATACTGTCCACCATCCCGGGTGAAGTCCCTGAAGATCTGTGCCTGCAACGCGTCAGCAACCGCGTCGTCCAGCTGCCGACGCAATTCGCTAGCGGCGGCTTCACATTGAACGAGATCCGTTGCCATCAATCCTCCTCGGAACCCGGCTTGCAATAGTCGGAGAAGTCCAGCTCATGCTCCACCTGAATGCGAACGCGCGTGCCCTGGTCATTCTTGAGCGTCGGCGGGATGTTGACGTAACCGCCCAGTAACTGCTGCGACGACTGGGCCATCGATGACTGAACGTTCTCGCGGTACATCGAAGATGAGTTATTGCGGTCCGAGGACGACACCCCGTAATTCGATGCACCGGCGCCAAGGATTGCCAGCGCCGCGCTCATGCCGAGAATCTGGCCAACGTGGTTATCAACGTCGGCATCGATGCCAGCCGATCCGAGCTGATCGGCAACCGGAGAGTCCACACGGATCTTGACGCCGTCCGGACGCAAGGCGACGGCGCTCGCGATAAAGGTTCGCTCCTGACCCTTGCGCACGGACGAATTCGGTTTGCCTGTAATGCGCGTGCCCCACGGCAACAGTGGAATCCGGCCTTTCTCCCCAAAAGCGTCCCGATCCAGCATGATCGTGATTGAGCCTGGCAGGTCGGAGATAATTCGGGGCAGCAGATGGCCTTCAAGGATGGCCCCCGGCTCCATCCTGCATTGCAGGTTCTCGATCTTTTGCGCCTTCACAGTCGAATCGTCGGCGTTCGCAACACTGCGCGCGAAAGCCGAATTCGGATCGTTCGGACCGTCGCCGCCAGAACGACGGCCGAGGCCAGCCTCACCTTGCTGAGCATCAGCGGAAGCGGCACCTGCATCGTCCGAACCATCGCCTCCCGTGTCTGAACCAAACAGACCCGACTTCATCCGCGCCTCGCGCATTGCCTCGGCTTTTCTGCGAGCCTGCTCAGCCGCTGCGGCCGCCTGACGTTGACGCTCCGCAGCCCGTCGCGCTTCGTCCGGATCAACGCCCGAGCTTGCCGCCGGTGCCGACGCAGCTGCCGCCATCGACGCGGGAAGTTTCTGCCGGCCAGCATCCAGCGGCGCGGCCTTCGTCGTGTCTTCGTCAATCTTCGGCTTGTCGGAACTGCCCGACGGCGCCGGCGCGTCATGCTTCATCGCGTAGAACCCACCGGCACACAGCAGGAACAGAATCACGCCGGCGACCGTAAAGAAGGTCTGGCGCCGGGCGAGCGCAGGATCGGCCGCGAGCGACGTCTGCCGCAGCGCATCAGCTGCGCGCCGGCGCTCGCTCAGGCTGTCGCCTGCACCGCCCGGCTCGCCTCCTGGCGGCCCGCTGTCATGCGGACGATCATTCGGGTTGTCAGGCGTATTCAATTTCCGCCTCCCCAAGGTGAACGCTGCGCCTGCGTCGCCTGAGCCTGCGTCGTGCGCGCCACGCACAATGTGCGATCGCCATCGCGCAGCGTGAATTTGTCAGCCATCTGCTCGACCACCAGGTACGGCCCTTCCCTGCGCATGGGCGCAAGCGCCTCGGTACCGTCCCGGTCCACTACGTAGATGCTCGGCTTGGGCTTGCCGATCGTGGTCAGAAAGTAAGTGAACTGCCCGTCGTCAAACACGCGCTGCAGCCCGAACGAACTCTCGTCACCCGACACCTGATAATTCCTGTTGACCATGCGGGGTTGCGAATAGGATGTGTCGGAAACACCGCCAGAATCGTCGCTCCATACATCGCTTCCGTCAGCCGGATAGATGAAGCGGACCGCATAGGTCGCGCGCTCCGGATTCTTCGAACTGGACAGGCGGAAGTAATAGACGTGATTGCTGGTCGTGACCGTCAGATTGGTTCTTGCATCAGGCTCGACCGGTTTGAGCACAAGATGATTGCGAAACTTCAGGACCTGCCAGCCAATTGAATCGCCGATCGCCTTGTTAAGGATCTTCTCCCCAGGCGCGAATTCGATCGTCGTCGCGTATCCATAGACACCGGTGATTTCGTAGACCTGGTTCGGATCGAACTGAAGCTGGCATACCCGGTTGTCCGTGATCACGCAGCGTGGATTTTTCGCCGCCTGTGCATTCACACCCACAAAGGCGCACGCAATCCCAATTGACCATCCCAGCACGCCGTGGCGAATCGCTTTCATGTCGTTCCCTCTCCTGGTTAGTACGCCGAGGGCGTCACGAAATGCACGATATGCGCGGCGCGCAACGCATCGTCGATCGACGCTATCTGCAGGTGGTAAGTGCCGCGCGTCGTCGTGACGTTCAGTCCCATCTTTTCGCCCGGCCTGTCTGCCGTCACCTGCAACGTGTCGCCCGCCCGTTGAACATGAAAGACCGGGGCCGTGCTTTGCGCGATGGCCTTGATGTGTTCGTCGCGCGGAAAGTCAATCGCCAGCAAGGTCCTGTCAGCAACCGTCAGGTCGTAGATCTTGTCCGGCATGTACGGCAGGCGCTGCACGTTGCCCTCCGTACCCCGCAGGACAGGATCAGCAGCGGTTACTGCGTGAGCTACGGCCGACAGCGCCGCCGCTACCGCCACTGCCGTCAAGGCGCTCCTGACTGTTCGCATCTCAACCTCCAGATGGGGCCGGCGCTCCCGGCTCTGTGTTCGGCTCGAAGCCGGTCACCATGAATCCCGTCCCGTTGATGTAGCGGTTCTGCGGCGTCAGTGCCTGCTTCACGAAGTCGTAGCGGAACAGCACATGCCAGTACACCATCCTGTTGTCGCCGTTCCCGTCGTTGTAGGTCGTGAACGTTGCTTCTGCCTTGTGATCGTCCCTGTCGAGAATCCGCACGCGAACGTCCTTGACCCGGCGCACCGTCGTTTCGGCGATGCTGTAGTACGGGTTGTCCCTGTTCTTCGCGTCCATCTCGTGATTGAAGCTATCCGCCACGCTCGATGCCGAATGCAGCCTGACGTAATCAATATGGTCCTGACGAAACGCGCGATCGAGCGTGTAGCGTTCCGTCACGTATCGGGCAAGTTCGCTTTCGATCACGGCATCTTTCGAACTGAGCACCGCAGGTGTGCCGATCTCGCTTTTTGCGACGTGGTTGTGCGCGTCAAGGGTGAGCACCACGGGCGGCACATACGCCTGATTGGCCTTGTCGTAGGCCAGCGAAGCCAGTGCGAGGGCCGCGATCGGCCACGCCACCAACGCAAGCAGATAGGCACGATTCCGGGATAAGCGAATCGCCTCATAGGATTCGGCTGGCGGTGCGTCAGGCGCTGGCACCTTGAGTACCCTGGATGATTTCTGGATCATCTCGCTCACCATTGACCTCCCTCAGATGTGCCGCTCGACGGCGCTGTGCCGCCTGGGCCGCCCGGTTGACCGGCACCCGATGGGCTCGACATGCCTGAAGGGCTCGTAGCGACGCCCGAGGACAACGCCCGCTCGATTCGCGCAAGCTGGGTGCCGTGAGCAGTCTGGGTGATGCTGATACTGGTCAGTGCAGTCGCCGCGCCTGGATTCGCGCTGGCGCTGCCTCGCCCACCACCGGAAAACTTCGACATGATCTGGGACATCATGAAACCGCCGATCATGTCCGCCATGCCACTGCCGGCGGCGCCGCTCGATGTCAGCGCGGACGCGAGGGGGCGAATGGTAAAGGCCATGAAAAGTGTTATTGCGCCGGCGATGACGATGGCGGCGAAAGCATCGTTGGCCGTCATCGCATTGGGATCCATCTTCGAGACAAACTGGTCGGTGATATCAAAGCTGAATTTCACGATGACACCCAGCAGGATGCCGACCAATGCGAACTTCGCCATCGCCGCGAACCAGCTCATGCCGAATCCGCGCGTGCTGCTCCACATCAACGTTGGCACAAACAGCGGAAAGAGCAGCATCGTGACCGCGAAACCCATGTCGGATCCAACCTTCAGGACCAGAGCGACCAGGACCATCGCTGAATTGATCATCTGCAGGGCCAGTCCGAGAAGAACGATGCCAATCTTGAGCATCGACTGCTTCATCATCTGGCCCGATGCATCTGAAAACTTGTTGTAGTCGTTCTCCAGATACTGTGTCATCGACTGCCCGCCCATCAGCGAACTTACGGTGTCGTCGCGCAGCTCCTGGAATGAATGAAAAATCTGTCCGGCGAGCCCGCCCCAGTTCAGTGCCGCGAACACGAACATGATCGTCAGCAGCATTCTCACGAGAGGCCACACGTCCGCGGGATCGCGCCCGGAATGGACCCGGACTACCTTCACTGCCACCCAGATCATCGCGAGATACAGCGCAGGTTGCGTGACCGCATGCCCCAGCACCGGGTAGTTGGTCGACAGAAACGCTTCCGTCCGCGACGGGATGCTGTCGAACAATGTCTGGATGAATTGATCTACCGGATCAGCCATGTCACTTCCCCGGGCCAAAAAATATCTGCTTGGAGGCCTCAGCGGCGGCGTTGCAGTCGCGCGCTTCCGGGGTGTCCGCAAAGGGGCTAATGCCGTGGTTTGTGCAATCGTCTTCGCGCGCTTTCATCTCGGCGCGATGCGCAAGATAGTACGCTTGCGTCTTCGGCTCGAACGCCGGCACTGTCTGCGCAGGGGGTTCGACCGCGCCCCTTCCCGTGCTGCCGGTATGCACTACGTACACGATCAGGCCACCGCATCCGACGACGGCGACCGCGAGAAGAAACCAGCTGAGTTTGCCTGCCCACGTCATATGCCCATCTCCAATGTCAGTCACCCGTGCGCTCCCGGGCGTCACCGCGCACCTGTCAGGTCTGCTGTCCGACCGGATGAAAATCGCAGGCGCACGGTGACTTCGATATCGCGCCGGAATGTGCACAACCAGCCAGACACGCAGCGCCGGCGAACAGGAGGTAAAAAACGATGCGTCGCATGTCATGCCTCACTTCGATACGTTGCTGAAAAACTTCTCGCGCTCTGCGGTGGCCTGGTTACTCTCGTTGAGCTGGTTCGCCGTCAGATTCGCGTTGATGGCCTGCAATTTCGTCTGCGCGGACTGCGCCATGCCCAGCTCCGCCGACATGCGGTTCTGCAGATCGGCAGCGTCCTTGACGTTCTGCGTCGTGTCGACCTGCTGCGACAGGTTCTGGAAATTACGCAGGTGCGTTTGCGCCTCGTCGTACAGCGACTCTCCGCCAGCCAGTGCTGAGCGAACCGAGTCGGTACTCATCCTGTAGTTCGCGCCCTCGCTCTTGTCCGCGAAGTCATCGGGTGACATCGTGTTCATCACCTTTTCATACGTCGCCTGCCGGCTGCCGTAGATGCCGCTCTTCTGCTGCGATACAACGTCCTGCCAACTCCCAGGGACGATTGACGATGCGTCAATTGCATCGCTCAACCCCTGCCCGCCGCGCCCGTATGAACCGGTCACCGCGCGGTATTGCTGCTTGAGCGTGTCGTATTCCTGCTTGAGCTGGGCCAGCTGCGCGGCCAGCGCGGTCCACGTCCCGGCGTCACCGACGGGAACGCCCGTTGCGAATGCTGACGTCGATATGGCCATCGCCGCGGTGGCCGCCACAAATGCACCTTTCATCTCTGCACCTCCGTTTCCTGTAGCACGGTCGACACCCGGACGAAAATGCGCAAAGCATCGCGCTGCAGGTCGTAGAGTTCGTTATCCGGCACCACGCGATGTTCAGCGATCGTCTCGCCGTAAAGTCGCGCCAGCGCACATCCCACGGCGCTGCCGGCAAACCCAGCATCCGATGACGCGCGCACACGCCACCAGTGGATCGCCCCTTCGATTTCACCGAGCGTGAACTGCATGCCGGAGCTCCCGGTTGTCCGTCCAGTACATCCTGAAGCCTCGCGCCCACGACCACGCATACACAAAACAAAGCGCGAGTACGCCGTACTGCTGCGATTCCCACGCCATCCAGAACCAGAACGGTTGTCCTGCAAGTCCACAGATGCAGGCCCACTTCCGCCAGTGTTCGCGCCGGTCCTGCGAGAGGAAAACGCTCGCGGCACCAAGTACGCCGATTGCAATCTGTCCGATCACAGGGTCACCTCCACGTCTCAGGTCAAACGTTGTGCGTCCGTTCAGCGAGCGCCCGCGCCATGAACACCGGAACCCACCGGCTCGGGTCCGTTGTGCCCAACTCGGCGCGAACACGATTCATCAGTTCAACCGACCTGTCATTCGACGACAGCACGGCAACGAGCTCAGGCATGTCCGACATATCAAACGAGGCGCGCACACTGACTCCGTTGCCCTTCTTGATAAGCACCTTGAACTCCTCCGGCACGGCGCGCTCGATAAACTCGAACTCGCTCTGCGAAAAGTCGAGGTTATCGATGTAGTCCCGTCGATCGGCCTTGTCGTTCGCCAGATAGAAACTCGTCACCGCCTGGTTCTTCACAGCCGCCACGGGTCGATAGAGCGCGCTGGGCTCCGGCGTAATGAAGAGCGTCGCACAGTTGCGCCGGCGGAATGTTTCCCGGTATGTTTCGATCTTCTGTTGCCAGAACGGGTTGCGGATCAGCATCTGGGCTTCGTCCCACACGATGATTGCGGGTGATCCATCGAGCGACTGTTCGATACGATGCGTCAGATAGTTGAGCAGGACAGGAAGCTCCAGCTTCGCTTCCTTATCCTTCATCAGTTCCCGCATCTCATACCGGTAGTGACGGTGCGTTGTCACGTCGAGCGTGTCATGCTCGTTATCGAACACTGCGGCATTCGCGCCACCGCTGTGCCAAACCGCAATCGCCTGGTACAGGGCTGAATTCTTTGCGCCGAACCGCCAGGCGAGATTGCGCAGGCGCCGGTCTTCGAACCTGGTCAGTTGGTCGTTGAAGTTGTCATTGACCGCCGTCGCAATGCGTTCGATATCATCGACGGTAAGCACATAGCCGTAGCACGTCGCCATCATCTGCAGCAGCTCGCGCAGCATCGCGCGGTTCTGTTCGGTGTCGGGCATCTTGCAGGGATTGCCAAGGGATCGTGACAGGCTGAGTACGATGTCGGCGCCGCCCATCGCCTGCATGAACACGGTGCTCCCGTTCTCCCGGTCGAACCAGTGCACCCGCGGCTCGAACTTGTCGGCCTGGCTGGTGATTGTCGCGACAAGCAACGTTTTACCGGTCCCCGTTTTCGCGCCGAAGTTGCCGTGCGCGGGCACCATTCCTGGGCGCTCCTCATGCAGATTGAGGAAGTACCCGGTCTGCCCTTCCGTCGGCAGGACCATGAGGCATTCGCCCCAGAGGTTTCCGTCGAAACGCCCTTGCGGAAAGCTGTGCAGCGATGCAAAGCAGGCGAACTCGATCGTCTCGACCTTGCCGACGCGCCCGTTATGCCGCTTGCTGGCACCCGGTATCTGCGACCATACGGCGCGCTCCATGCCGGTCGTCTCGACAACCGGTTTCACTCCCCAGCTCTTGAAACACTCGCCGGCTTTTCCCACGGCATCGTCCAGCGCTTCGAGCGCCTTCAATGCGGCCGCCTGCGAGCGCCCTTCTACCGGCACGTGAACGAGGACACTCATGTGATGCGTGCCGAGCACGGCCTTGTTGGCCGCCTGCCGCATGCGCAGCGCAGTGATTTCCGCCGACATGCCGGCAGTGGTCCGGTCGTGCGACAGCCGGGCCTCACTGGTCGACGTCGCCATGCTGGCGTCAAGCTTGTCGATCGGGAAAAACTTCTGCGCGACGATCAGTTCGGCGGGCAGCCGCTGGAACCGGTCAGCCATGCCGGCCACCGCGCCATCCGGCCAGCGCGACATGGCGAGCACCTGTCCGATACGGCGATGGTTGAGCCCGTTGACCTCAAAGACGTCTTTCCCCAGGATCGGGTTGCGGCCGAAGTGCAGATACGAACTTGCAATCGCCTGGGCCAGGTTATATGAATCAGCCAGCACGAAACCGTCTTCCTGCGTGAGCAGATAACGTAGGAAACGCGCCATCTCACAGCAGGGTCCGACTTCCGTTTCGACCCGGCCCAGCCGGCGAGGCGCGTAGTGCGCCAGCGATTTCATCAGCGAGTTGACCTTCTCTTCTAGGTCACGCGCCTGCCGCGACTCCGTTTCAAGCCTGTCGTTGGCGCCGGAGGGCTTGAACGCATTGAATACGCGATCGAGCTGCCCCACCACTCCGCTGTAGTGCCGGTAGCGCACGATGGCAACATAGATTTCGTGCTGATACAACGACCGCGTCTGGAAACGCGCCTTCAGCTTTTCATTGAGGAAATCCGGAAACCAGTTCGAATACTTGCCGGCGGGCCACCGGTTGGCCTTGCGCCGGATCTCGTACACGTAGATGCCCACGTTGCTGTCAGCGATCGACTCCAGCGCAGTGTTCCGCTGATGCTTATACGCATCGACGCCGATGTCATCCAGCATTTCCGCGTAGAGTCCCTGCAGACGCACAATCTGCACCAGTCCGCTGTCGAGCGTGCGCAACGTATGGGCGTTGTAGTACGCGTTCAGGCCGAACGGAAGTTCGCGCGAGGCGTGCAGATCGGCCGCATCATCCTTGTCTGCCTCGCTCCGCTGAACGAATGGCGACGCGCCGAAATGACGATCAAGAAAGTCACCGAGGGGCATAGGTCTTCGCTCCGCCCCAGTATTTGAGGCTACGTGGCTTCGCCGTCGCGCCAAAACTCTGATACGCGACCGAGAACGCGAACATATCTTTCGCGGTGATCAGATAGGCGCCGATGACCAAGAAGGGCACGGCGAGCATCACCGGCCACCATTTGAGGAACATGAAGACAACCGCGGGCAATACGAACGAGCCGAGGAACAGCTCAGCCAGGCAGCCCCATATCATCCAGGGTTGCACCATGCCTTTCGGGATTTCGTGAACTTCACGCATGACCTCACCTCAGATCTGCGAGGAAGCGACGGATGCCGCATAACGGACGATGGAAGGGACCGCGAAGAATACAAATGAGCAGATAACTGCGATTACGGCACCCTTCATCGGAATCCAACCCTTCGGCACCCCGAGCACGCAGATGCCGAGAATCGCCATGAAGACATAGGGACCCGCGTCGACGAACAGCCAGCTAACGAAATCGCGAACCAGGCCAGTGCCGGTGCTGTAGTCCATCGCATTGGCGCATTCGGGGAACACCGCGGCAACGAACAACAGGATCAGCGTGGCCGCCGACTTTGTTTGAGAGCGCGTTAGCAGGGGGGGCTTGCTAAGCAAGAAGTGCTGAATTGCAGGGGCGAGCGTGAGCGCGCCTATAATGGCGGCAGCCATGGTTAGTCCTCACAGGGTTGCGAAATGGTCAGGTTGGTGTCAGTGTTGGTAGCACCGACATCAACCGCTCTTATCGCGCTCCGGGTGCCATCAACAACCTGGTCGGATCGCGATGGGAGCCAAGTTAATCCCGCTCTGACACCTCCTCCTGTCGGGACGTTGGCGACGCCGGTGCATCCGATGCGCATCCCCTGCAGACCGCCTCGTCTTCCAGTTCGGCCCGACGAGTGCGAAGCTCAACAACCAGCTGCGCATTTTTCGACCGCGTCTCCTGCTTCGCCCGCTCGATGAGCCAATCATTTAGCTCTCGGGGGAGTCGACACTGCGAGCGAACGATGTCACCCATTCCCTCTCCTCCAGTGCTTTACAGTCACTATTATATAGTGACATGTTGTCACTATATTCCAGCACCGTCATAGTGTCAAATGTCACTATGAAAGACAGCTACCGCTCACAATTCCGGCTACCGTGGTCCCTCTACCACCAGTTGAAGGAATCCGCCACGAAGAATCAGCGCCCACTCAACGCTGAGCTGGTCGCTCGTTTGGCGTCGACCTATCCCCAGCTCAGCGTCCGCGACGATACCGATGTCGACGAATTGCGTGAAACCGTCACTACAATGTCTCTCGCCGAGCTCATGACCCCAGACGAGATAACGATGTTCGCCGAACGCATGCTCGCTCTTGCCGCGCGCAAACGCACTACTAAGACAACACCGTAGTGACACTTTCCGACAGATGAGGTGACGAATTCAATAGGTCCACTTAGCCTTGCGGCCGCCAGCGGTTTATGCTAGTCGCTTGCCCTGGGCAGCCTATGGTTCATGACCGAGAACCAGAGCGGTGGAATTAACGCCAGGCCGAACATATGCAGATAGCCGCCAGGAAGCGCTCTGCCGGCCTGAACCAGGCGATCATAGGTATGCGTCTGCTCTAGATGGTGGCGAGTGTGAAGACCGTTATTTACGAGTAACCGGTTGGACAGCCAGAAATTAACATCCCATGCGACCTGATTGCCCAATTCATCGGGACTGCCACACAGACCATAGTGCTGCAGATAGCCGACCGTTTCTACGATGAAAACGGCGAGTATGCCCTGCCCCAAGTAGAAAACGGCCCCGCGCCAACCGCCAAACCACGCGAAAAGAGCCACTACTGCTACGCTGACCAGGACGATTGGCAGCAGCCTGTTTTCTCTCCAATGGCGGATCTGCCCACGCTCGTAAGCGATAGCGGATCTCAGCGCAGCGAAGAAGGAGCGGCCGACATGACACCAGACCGACAGGCCAACATGAGCCGTTGAGCCAAATCGCGGATCGCCGACATGCTCGTGATGGAGTTGATGTACGACTCGGTAGTGAGGGTATCCAGCGACTGCTAGCGCTACGTCGGAGATCAACCTCGACCGGCGCCCACCCCGGTGCATTACCTCATGAATGTGCGCCATTGCGAAAGCACTCACCACGCCGGAGGCAATTACCAGTCCGGCGAACTCCAGCGGTCTCGCGGTCACCACTCTGTCGAGGGCAACAAGCACCGCGATGCCCCAGACGCAAATGTAAGTGACCGGAATTGCGGGCCCGCCCGGCGCGTGGCTCGCCCTCCGGTTTGTGACTTCCACATCCTGGCCAATAAGCGCGTCAGCAGCCGGAACCACTGCAACCAAGAGAAGCAAAAACAGCCAGGGATACCCGAAAAAGAACAGTGCCGCCGCGGCCGCCGGTAATAGCGTCGACAGCCAGAACCCACCTTTACGGTTGCGCAAAGATGTCATTTTCTTCCGCAAACCGCACCGCCGCCGTAATGTGCGATACGCCAATCTTCTCGTTGATGCGCTGGAACTGCCTGTAGACAGTCGTCGAAGACACCTTCAGTTCGTCGGCGATTGCACCTGCATTAAAGCCAGATCGCACGAAGCCAATCAACTGCACGTCCTGTTGCGAAAGACCGCACTTTCTGATTGCATCTTCTCGCACTGCTCGCGACGACCAATCAAGAAGCTCCAGTACCAGGGCCCGGAAAAATGCCCTTCCCTCCCTGAGCTTCGGTTCACCCTCGTCGCGCCTCGTGCTCGAGCCAAGGTAGAGAGCTCCAATCCGCCCTTTCTCGCTGGCATGCGCAGGAATGAGGAATGCGCTGAGAAACCCGTGTTCCGCGGCCACTTCAAGCATCCGCTTTTGCCCAGCAGTCCGCACTGGCAACTCCGAGCCTAGCACTGGCGCCGTGTTCGATCGCGCGTAATCGAGACAGGGGTCCGTCAGATACCATCTATTTGCGTTGTACAGTTGACACCATTCGGGGCGGCAACCGATCAGGAATCGATGGGTGGAACGACCAGCTGAATGATCGGTAGGATGCAACGAAACGAACACGAACCATTCGGCCCCCTTCGATCGAATCGCGTCCCTAACAAGCGGTATCAACTCCAATTCATCCGCTGCGTTTATAACGGCATCAAAGCTCAGTTCCATTATGATCGATCCGTCTAGATTACTTTACCAACCCCACCTTCCCAGACAATGTTTCGCACTTCCATATAAATTACCCGCATCGCCGAATGATGCGGGTCCGAAAGCGCGAACTTTTCAAACTCGTCTTTTGATGAAACCGGCAAAATCTGAACCAGCATAAGTTCGTCGCCCTGAATCAGATACCTTTCCGCAATGAAGCCGCTTGGCACCTGATAGAGGCGAATGCCCACCTGCTCGACATCGGCGCTAATGGCTCGCTCATAGACCAGGTTCTTCATGATCCTCGCCTTCGATCTCGGGGCGATATCCGCACGCGCGACACGTTCGATCCTTGACTTCATGCTCAGACCGAGACGAAATCACATTGTCTGCCACACAGCTTTCGCACTCGAAAATCGACACGAAAAATTCCGCATGACAGGCTTCGCACTTCATCCGATGGACTTCGTTTTCCTGCAAGACTTCCCATCCATCATCACCGTGATCGACCCCACAAGAGGGGCACACAATGCTGATACATTCGCTCATAGTTTCCAATCCAACTAATCATCTTCACTCCGGCGAATCGCCGGGCCACCTCAAGCACCAGAGTGCTACCCCAGTCTTCAGCCCGTCCGTGCTGGATACGTATCGCGCGTTCGACTCGAACGCAGGCTTTGCACGTAATTGACGAACTGGTCTATCTCAGACTCGGCCATTCCGAGCCATGCGAATCGTATGGTTCCGGGCTCCCTCGGAAAAATTAAGTCAACGTCGATGCCGTGATGCTCGAGATACTGAAAGAAGACCGACAGATCATCGTCCTGCAACTGCTCCAGCCACGTGCGCACGCGCTCCAACTCGTCGCTGGTCAACTCCGCCGGCGATGTGTTCAGAACGCTCAACGCGAAGCGCGTTGGGCAGGGCGCTCGTGGGACGTAGTAAAGATCCCAGTGGTCCTGGTGCGCTGTGCGGGGATCGACGCCCAGTATGGGAAACGAGAGACCCTGCTCCTTCGCATCCTTGGCACGGCGAACCCACGGCCGACCGTCAGGGGAAGTTGGCCAAATGCGCTTCAGCTCATCAGCCCGGTACTTCTCGCGGGACGCCCAGATCTCTCCTAGCTCGCAGTACTCCCTCGATTGAGCGACCCGGTAAGCCGCATCGACAAGCGGACTGTCGTGCCAGTGCGCGAGCGGCCTGGTGCGCTCCGCTGCGTACATGCGCTGATGGTCATCCTCCAGATTTACGCCCGCCTCCTCGAACAGTCGGCGAAATAGCACCAGTGACCTGCGGAAATACTGGAATGCGCCATCTGACTGCGCATACAGGCGCTCCGGAAATGTTTGCGCGTTATCTGGCGCAACATGGCCGTTCGCCGCGTCCGTAATGCCCGTGACAAGCCAGAAAGCATAGTGTGGGAAAAGCCGCGCCAACGCCTCGATCATGTCGGGCGTCGGCCGTTGTCGGCGACGAAAAACCTTGCGCCAGCGCTGAACGGAAATACGGGTGTACTCCGTCAGCCGCTCCAGGTAGCCCCGGCCAGGCTCAGGCCGCGGGAGCAGAGAACCGGACGCCCTGCGAAGTGCCCCCTTCGTCCCTTCGTCTTCAATTGGAGCGAGGCGTGCCTGCTCATTCAGGAGCAAGATCATGCGGTCTTCGATCGTCGTCGTCATATTCTGAAGCAATCCCAATCAGTAAATCTGTCCCGATTAGATCAATTCATAAGATATGAACATACCGCCCTCCTCTCGCCTCCGCCAATTCAGTTACAAACAGAAACACAGAGAAATGCGCCCAGCATTAAAGGAGGAAATCTTTCTGCATCCCGGAGTTTCTTCCCAGCGACGATCTGGAAAATATGCCGCACTCCACTCCGTATCGCGGGCGATTGGCGATGGAGCGGCGTTAGCAAACTTGCGATAAGGGCCGTTTAGCCGAAGCGTTCAATGAGCCTATGTGCGACGGCGCGAAGACTGTCTGGCGACAGTTCCTGCAAGTCAATGACCGGTGCGTCTGCCAGTGCGGGATAACTGCGCCTTGTCGAACGCGCATAGGCAGGATCGTAGTGCGCGACCATGACCCGCTCGAACAATTCGGGTACTCGCCGTGATCTGGCCATTTCCTGCCACGCCTCAAACTCTTTGCCGCCGACAAGGTCCCGTAGAGGGGCGAGCTTCGATACGAAGGCGTCCGGATCTTGCTCGAAATGGTGATAGTCCTCTCGCCACAATATGACACGCTGGGCCATCGGCGTATTCACGCGGACAAGCGTGCCCTTCATATGCATCGTTTCGAGCAGCGCCGGCGGTAACTGTACGTTGCCAATCTTCTTGCTCTCTGCTTCGACCCACACCGGGCGACCGGGTGCGAAGGTACAAAGCTTCTGTTGCAGCAGGCTATCAAAGTATTTCTGTGTCGGCTGCCGCGTACCAGGTATCGCGCCGATGACCGAGCCCCGGTGAGACGCGAGCGCCTCCAGATTCAACACCTGCGCGCCGGCGGCTTCGAGTTGATCGAGCAAGCGAGTCTTTCCACAACCAGTCGAGCCTGACAGGACCACATACGAGAACTCACGCGGCCGCGTTGCCAGTTGTTCGTTGACCCACCGTCGATAGCCCTTCCAGCCTTCAGGCAGACGGTCCACCTTATAACCGATTGTATCGAGCGCATCAAACCAAAGTCGACTGCGCTTTCCGCCGCGAAAGCAATATACAAGCACCCTGCCATGACGCGGGCGGCCCGCAATTACGGTGTCAAGGTGACGCGAAATGTTTTTCAGCGAATAGGACACGCCTATCAGATATGCCCGCATTTTGTCGGTCCGATGCAGGGTGCCGACCTCGGCGTATTCGTCATTGCTGACCACGGGTAGATTGATTGCCCCAGGGATGTGATCCACGGCGTATTCGCGTTCGCTGCGGGCGTCGATGATAAGGTCGTAATCGTCGAATCGGTACATGCCCACCTACCCTGTAATTTTTGACGTACAACGAATGTTCTCTACGCCATCCGGGTAAGACTCAACGCGTCGAGCAATTGAGCGTCGGCGATGATGTGCGTGTACTGAAGGCCCGTCGCGCATATCGGATAGTTTCAAGAATTCTTTGGGTCACCCCGCCGACGGCTCAAACCAACAACGAGAGTGACTCCGCCAATATAGTTGTTGTGCAGCCTGGCGGGAAATCTCGCCGGCAGAGTCAGGAGTCGTCGGTGTCATCCTGCAGGACCGCCTCGTAGTCCTGTCCGCCGTAGAAAATGCCGATCACAGAGACCTGCTCCGCGTCAACGTCGAAGGCTATCACGACCCTCTTGCGGTAATTCGTGACGCGCAGGCCCTCACGAATGTCATCCCGGCGATTGCCTCGATGCGGAAACGTCCGCAACCCTTCGCAGTACGTAATGATCGAGCTGATATAGCGTTCTGCGATCACCGGCGAGGCGACGGCCGCAATGTAGCGATAAAGCTCAAGCAGCTGTTCCTGTGCTTCCGGTGTAAAAACGACGGTATAGGACATTACGCTTTTTCGTTGGCCTTGCGGTGTTCAGCGGCAAGCGACGCGCGTAGCTGGTCGACCCCGACGGCGCGAGACGGGTCAGCCTTCAGCGCATCGTAGGCGGGCGCGACCTGCTCGCGTAGCCAGCTTTCCACTGCACGGTCACGCGCGAGGAGCGCCCGGAGTCCATCGCGGATCACTTCGCTTTCCGTCGCGTATTCGCCAGCCGCCACCTTGGATCTGACTGCCTCGGCCATTTCGTTGGGCAGCGTGATACTGAATTGTTGGGTTGAGCGCACGGGAAATCCCCCTTCTGAGTGTAGGATTTAATCCTACACTCCGCCTTCGGCACCTGCAAGGCTTCCGCACGGCGACGCGCACCCGCACACGCTCACCGCGTCTGTGTGCACCAACGCCGGCAACTGTCACGCAGCAAGTTCTTCATCTCGGCAAGCCGTTCGCCTGCTGCCTCGGTGAGGATCCGGGGCATCGCGTGAGTGGGCTGAAGAAGCGGTGCCGCCTGACGGTCCTCTCTGCCCTGCCGCCGCGTGCCTTCGAAAGCCCACTCCGCGGAAACGAGCTATCACTGCACGCACTGGACATTCGGTATTGGCGAGGCTGCGTCGCATTGGCTTGCCGAATGCAAGTACCGATGGGAATCGTGCCGCACACGCTCTAACAGGGACAGAAAGCACCGCAATGGCGACGTCGTTGCAGCTCTGCTCCATGGAAGAGACGGACCGCTGTTCGAGGGAAATCCTCACCGTACTTTTCCAGATGTCGGTCGCAATAGACCATCACGACCAGCTATCGCGTAGCCACCCCATTCCCCGGCTCTGGGCTGACGAACTAAGTGTGTGTTTAGCGACCCTCTCCCAGCGCGTATGGACTTCCATGGCTCAGTGAATCGCGTTGGTCGAGGCCGACATCCCTTTCCCGTGCTTCCGTCCGGCCGACATGTTTTTCACTTTCTTCCTCAAAGCAGTATGGTTGGATCGCTTGTGGACTCCGCACACGAATATTCCACGCCGCGCAGCATCTCGGCATGGCTCGCCACTTCGCAAAACGGCGCTGCACTTTATTTGCTTTCCACGCGTCGTCTACATGCTCTTGTCGTGCCTTGTGGTGGAATCTTTCGGTGTCGAATTGATTCGTCGAGCTGACAAGGTCCGTCCCCGGACCGTCCCGTAGAACACCTCATTTATTTGGTTCCCGGAGGTTTAAACCTAAGTACTCGACGTGACACAAATCAGTCGTGACCCTACGCGGAGTGTTCGAAAACGACAACGCCCTTGATGTCTGCAGCAAGCTCGCCGACCCCTGCAAAAGTAAAGGATGCGGTTAAGCAAGATCGGCCGCAACGAAAAGAAGGCCTCAGAAAGTAGGAGGGTCGAATTGAATAGGAAAACATCCCTAAAAATCATCGGCTTAAAATTCTTAAGCTGCCGTCGCGGGCATAACGACCTGCAAACGACGACGGCGGCTGATTGATTGACGCACTAGCCCGCCCTTTCTTTGAGACCTAGAACATGGGGAGAGACGGTCATTGTTACGACCCTAATTCATAAGAACGCCCGCGGGATTTTCAACCTGATTCTAGCTTTTTGGCTCTGTGCCAGACTCAACGCGGGTTTCAGAGGGGTCGGAGTGCGCAAAGTTTACTTGCGTTTACCCGCCGCACAGTCTACATTGCACGGAATTCGACAGCCACAGGCACTTTTCCACCTGGCTGTCCAAAAGACCACGGAGAATCCTGATGACATCAACCACGCGTGCTTCTGACAGTTCTGTCGTCGACGAACCGCCGGGCGCGAAGCATCCGCAACCCGACTCGGGCCCGTTCTCGATCTCTGCGCCAGGCGATACCACAGCCGAAGATCTGCTTTTGCTCGCGAACCGTTCGACGGTGATGCTCAAGAAGATTCGCGACGAGATTCTGAAGCCCGAGCCGCGCAAGGTCCCCCCCCTCGTATCGTCGACTCGCGTCCAGGAAATGTGCGGCATCGACCGGAAGCGGATGGCCTACGCGTTGAACACGACCTCGCTTCCGCAAGGATCCCAAACCCGTCCCGGGGGTGTCCGGTCGTTTTCCGTTGAAGAAGCGATAGCGTGGGTTAAGGCCGAGCTGAAACCGACACCGCGCCGCGGACGGGGCAAGGTTATCACTGTCGCCAACTTCAAGGGCGGCGTTACCAAAACCACGACTTCGACGTTGCTCTCGCAGGGTCTGTCGATGCGCCGTGGCCGGAAGGTCTGCCACATCGACCTCGATCCGCAGGGGAGCGCAACGACCCTGTACGGGTACAACCCGCACGCCGAAATCAACGAAGAAGACACCGTCATCCCGCTGATTCAAGCGTATGTGGACGGGACAGAGTTTGACATGCGCACTTTGCCTGTCAAAACCTATTGGCCGAACCTCGATCTTATCCCCGCCTCGCCACAGTTGTTCAATGCCGAGTTCATGTTGCCGGCGCGCGCGAACATGGCGAAGGAGGGCGATCTGCGGTTCGAGCAGGTGCTGCATCGTGGACTGGAATCCCTGACCGAGGAATACGACTACATCATCATCGACACTGCTCCGACGCTCAGCTACCTGACGATCAACGCGGTATTCGCCGCCAACGGCGTGATCGTGCCGGTGGTTCCGGACATGCTCTCGTTCGCGTCGATGGTCCAGTTCTGGCATCTTTTCTCTGATCTGATCACCGGGATGGAGGAGTTTGGCGATACCGAGAAAAAGCGATTTGAGTTCGTGGATGTGCTGGTTACCCGAGTGGCCCCTAATAAGGCAGCCACGCGAGTTCTGCAGCAGTGGATCGCGAACCTCTACGGCTCGCGCGTGATACCAGTCGAGATTCCGGAAACCGATCTCGCGCGCAATACCAACCTCCATTTCCAGACCATCTACGACATCGACAAGTACGAGGGAGGGCTGGAAACACTTCGCCGGATCCGCAATCCGATTGACCAGTTCGTGGACTTTGTCGACGAGAAGGCGAGCGCTTCGTGGGTGATCGGAGGTCTGGCATGAGCGCGCTGAAAGACAGGATGGCCAAAGGGCTGGCGATCATGCTGACGGAAGAGGACGAGGCGGCAGCCGCGTCCATGAAGCCGAGCATGCCGACCACCGGTCCCGGCCAGACGATGCAGATCACCGCACTCAGAAAGCAGATCGAGGACCTGAAGGGCGAACTTGCGAAACGCGACGGCGCCAACGGGGCGACGGAAGCGCGCCTGAAAGAACTGGAACAGCAGCTCGCATCGGCTGCAACGGATGTCGAGATTTCAAGGTTGGTTGAAGTCCCCGGTAGACGCCGATATATGTCTCCGGAGAAGAAGCTCGAGTTACGCGAAAACCTTCGACATAACAAACTCGTTCACCCGATTGTCGTGCGTCTTATGGCAAACGGCGGACTCGAGATTGTCTCGGGTCACAACCGGGTCGACCAGTACAAGGAATTGGGGCGGGACAAAATCCGGGCCGTGTTTGAAGAGTCGACCGATGATGAAGCAGCGGCCAGTGCGTTCTACGCCAACCTGCTGCAGTCTGACCTGACCGACTATGAGAAGTATCGTGGATTCAAACAAATGCAGGAGCGTTTTCCCTCGATCACCCAAGCCAAGATGGCGGAGCAGTCGGGGATCTCCGAAGCCATGATTTCGTACATTCTGGCGTTCGATGATTTGCCGCCAGAGGTCATTACGACCTTGGAACAGCAGCCCGCGCTGATCGGGTCGATGGCCGGAAAGACACTGGCGGGCTTGGCAAAAACTGGGCGGACTGCCGAAGTGATCGCAGCAGTGGCCCAGCTGGCCGAAGGGAAAATCGATCAGTCTCAAGCCGTCAAACTTGCCTCCGCGAAACCAGCTAAAGCAGCAACGTCAGCGGAGACAGTGAAGATCAAGGCGGGGAAGGCGGATTATTGTGTGATGCGCCGAGCCAGCAATGTCGTGCGCCTGCAATTCAAGTCCGACGATGAGGCAAGGCGTGTACAGGCTGCACTCCAGAAGGTGCTAGAGGCCGAAAGTGCAGTGTTCACAGCGGCGCAGAGGGATTCATAAACCACAATCCCTTTAGAATCATAGACTTAAAAATCTTAAGTCGGAACTTTGGAGATCAGGATGATCTGCTGACCTAGAAAAACAAAAGCCTCCAGTTGGAAGCTGGAGGCTTTTGAATTTACGGGCTTGACTAACTGCATGTCGGTCCGTGGCACTCTCCCGACGCCAATCGGGCGAGAAGTACGAAAAGGTGAGGACCAGAACGTACGGCTCTGAGTGTAGCGGATGGATCAAGTCAGTCAAGTTTTTTCAAATCCATTTTCGAAAATGGAAGTGACTTGCTATGGCTATCGCGCAACATCTCGTTGCTTGCGAGGTTGGACTTCGTCCCGTGCCTCCTGAGAACGCCGAAACCCCCTCTCTTGCTGCCGTTGCTCTTAGCTCTGACTCGATCAATCTGCCGTGGATCATTCTGCGAGCGGTTCATCGCGCGTCGCGCCTTGATGGCGTCCCTGCCCGTGCCCGCTCCGTTCTCGCTGCCCTCGCCCGCACCGTCGATGCGTCGAACCCATACGGTCATATCTACGCACGCCGTGAGCTTCTCACCGAGCGCGCGATGCAATCTGAGCGGACCTTCTACCGTAGCCTCCAAGACCTGGAAGCCGCTGGACTGGTCGAGCGAGCGCAACAACGTCGTTACGGCCACGCCGGCCTTTTCGGTCGCGCGTACCTGCATCTCACTGAACGTGCAGCGACCATCCTCGGCCTCGTCGCCGTCGCCGCTGCGCCCACCGAAACCAACGACGCACCCCCAGAGGATTCGGTCTCTGCCGACCCGGTTAGGACTTTTCCCCATCGGTCTGCCACATTGGCAGACGGTGGTATATATAAGGATCTTTCCCCAACTGCTTTTCAAAAGAGACAACCGGGGCACGTGCCTGCGGACCTTCAGCGTCTGCGGCCCCTGGGTTTTCAGAAATTTCTGATTTTCAAACTGATGCGCGAAGCGCGGGAGCAGGGCAAGCGACTCTCTGATGTTGTCGAGGCAACCTGGGAGCACCTCAAAAAAGCCGACCGACCGATCTGCTATCTGCAGGCCCTGCTTCGCAGCACCGCTGACTTTGAATTCCAGATCCGCAGTCGCAATGCCGAACGCAACGCCATTCGCGCTGCGGCCGAGGAACGGCAAACAGCTGAGGCGCTGGTGGCCCAGTTCGCCGGTCAGTCGTTCGTGGATACGAATGGTGAGCGCAAGCTCGTGATTGATGCTGACGGAATGTCGCTGTCGGTCTACAGCGTGGAGGAGGGCGTGGCGCGCCGGGAGGCCGGGGCGTGGCAAGCCCGTTTTGCGAAGGCTTTGCGTGCAGGTCAGATCCGGGTGGCCACCGCGGCGGACCTCGAAGCGTTCGCCCAGACGCGTCGTCAGATGAGCGCACCCATCTGGACGGCTGCCGACGTCCCCCGCGTCGCAACGGCGGCTGTCACCGACCACCTGGCGCTTTTGCGCGGTGCTCTGAGCCGGTTCGCCCCGGCTCGGACGAGAGTGGTCTGAGCGGATCGCAGGCGCGAGATGAGCAGATCAACCCCTGCTGTCGAGGTGACTCGCAGGCGGTCGTTTGCGGCGGAGCAGGTGCCACGAAGCCGTTCATCCGCACGCTGCCTTGGGGCCATGGCGATCCGTTCGAAAGAAACAGGATGTGGACCGCTACCGGGCCGCGCGTGCTCGGGCCAGGGCTGTCGCCAGTGCGCGCTTCAGTGGCTCGTCGTCGACGTACTGGTTGAAGGTCCGCAGGTCCGAATGACCCATGTTCTCGAGCGCGGCGCGCGCATCCAGCCCGTTGCTGACGGCTGCCGCCAGTCCCTTTGCGTAGGAATGGCGCAGCCAGTGGGTTGATGCGGTCTCGAACCGTTCCGCGTCGATGCGGCGCCGGTGCGCACGGGCGTAGGCTAGGGCCTCGTCGCACAGACCGGTAATGAGGTTCCAGACGCTGGTGCGACTGCGTAGCCCTTTCCATATTCCAAATCTGGTGCGCCTGACTGACAGCAGCAGCGGCAGTGTCTCGTCCGGGGCAGGTACCGGCGACAGTCCGTATGCCATCCGGTACGCCTGCAGCGACAGCGCGATCTCGTCACACGGTACCCAGCGCGCCTTGCCGCCCTTGCCGTGTTCGACGCGCAGCAGCCACTGGAAGGGCGGGGCGTCCGGAAACTCCCGGCGCAATTCCGCCGGAACGGGCTCGATTTTCACGTGGCCCATCCTGCACCGGACCGCTTCCGTCGTCCGCAGCCCGGTCCGCTCGAACAGGTCGACCGCAAACATGTCGCGCGCCTTCGCGAGGCATGCCTCGCGTGAGGGTTCGGGGCGGGCGGCGATCGCCTCGCGCAGCAGCGCGGTGTCGTCCGGCGACAGGAAGCGCGCCTGCTTTTCCGGGAGGCGCCGGCCAACCGCCGGCAGACCCGCGGCCGGGTTGCGCTGCAGATAGCCGACGTCGCGCAGCCAGTCGAACAGCGATGTGACGATTTTCTGGGTCTGGCCAGCCGAGCGGTCCGACAACGGCCCGAGAAATGGCCGCCAGTTGGGCGAGCCCCGTCGCACGCCCGGATTGCGGATCGCCCATGGCGCGGGTGCGTGCAGGAAGCCGATGAAGGCCGTGAAGTCGTCGAGGGTCCAGGCGGAGATGAGTGTGCCGGTTCGCCCCGCATACCAGAACAGCCGCTCCGCTTCGGTGCGGTACTGGGCAAGCGTCGCCGGCGAAAGCCGGCCGCGGCCGCTCGCCTTCGCGGCGAGCCAGCGGCCGACGACGTCCTCGTCCGTGAGGCCCGGCGGCAGGATCGGACTGTCGAGCCGGTTGGGCGAGCCGGCGGGCCGGCTCGTAACGGCTGCGGGCCGGCCGGTGATTGCGCCGTCGAAGTCGGGGCCGCTCATCGGATCGCTCCGAACATCAGGTCAGTCGTTCCGTCGAAGTCGCCTGTAACGCAACTAACGATCAAGCCCGCTGGGTTCGCACCGGCCGCCACCTGCCGCACACGCCAGCCAGGCGAAGGCCGCGTCCGCGGCAGCATCATGCGTCCGGTCTGGCGCTCTGACGTCAGCGGCCCGGGATCGTAGTTGCCGGGACGAACCGACTCGCGTGCCGAGGCGGCCTGGCATAGCGCGTCATGAGCGGGCGTCTGGAAATCCGGCCGAGCGGTCGGCGCGGGCGTGACGACACAGGCGAAGAGCGGTCCGCCCTCGCTCCGAAGGACGCCGGGCAGGAGGCCGCGCTCGTGCGGGCCGCTCCCGTCTTCCGTCCGTTGAAGTAAAAGAAACAGCACCGTCGGAAGCGCGACCGTCCTATTTATAAGGCTTCGGCCGCGCCTTGCTTCCAGATTCGCTTGCGGTCGAAACGAAGCAAAAGTTCGAAATCGCGAAAAGTCGAAGTAAATGTTATAAACTTAGGACTATTAAATGGCTACCTGATGCAATGGCCTTGACTCGCGCCTCCGCCTGCATCGCCATAGAGGGCTCGCAGCAGCCGTGAAACGTTCGTGAACAAAAGGTGTATCCGCCCGACCGCCGTCTACCAAGGCTTTGCTGGGCGACTGCATGAAATGTTTCACGGGAAAATCGGCATACTGCCACCTGGACGCGTTTCGTTGCGGTCTTTCCTGCTTAGCTCAAGCTACGCGGCGGGAGTCGACACGCCGAACGTATGGTTCATTACGTAAAGTGTAGTATCCGTACACCGACGCTTTTTGCGCCTTCCGGGAGATAAGAGGGTCCGTGAGCTGTCGGCAGCGCGAGTGCGTGATATCGCCGGTGCGGGGCGCCGACTCACTCCTTCTCGCTTTCCCCCGGTTTTGTACTACAACTCCATAGTCGTCTCAGGAAACTGGGGGCCGCAATGGCCAACCCGCGGTACGTCTGCCCAGTCGACGATGCGCGTCCCTACGGAGTGCATCGCTACGATGTCTATGGCCTGAAGATCGACCGTCGCCTGACATTGTTCGGCCATCGAGCGTTGAACGCGTGGCTGCAGCTTGAGTTCGATCCCGGTATCGTCAGCTATTGCGAACGCCCGCTGCGTGCTCCGGGTGCGTTGCCAGCTCGTCGGATAGATTTCTGGGCGAAAGCCAATGACACCGAGCGCCTTCTCATCCTGCTTCGGACTTCGGAACGGCAATGGACCACAATGCCCCCGCGCTGGTTCGCGGCATTCGAAGTGTGGGCCGCGAAGTCCCGAATGCAGGTTTGTCTTGTCGAGCCGGAAGAAGCGGCGACAGGTGAAGTACTGCGTCGCAATCAGGCCACCATACTTCACCACGTTGCGGCAGGGCACGCTTTCGTCTCGGAAAGGATGAAGCAGCACGTGCTTGACTCGAGCGAGAGAGGCGGGAGCCTGCTTGAGCTCGAAAGCAGACTGTTCCCCCAGGACCCCGTGTTGGCACGGACTGTCGCATTCATGCTGGTCCTCGACGGTCGCCTGCGCTGTCCAACTCTTGCCCTCGAGCTAATCGGTCGACATACCCTGCTGGTGCGCGGATGAAGACGATGGCCTTCGGCGACCTTCGCTTCGACCGGCAATCGATCCCAGAGGAATTGCGTGAAATTGCGAAGTGGCCATCCGCAGATGACAGCGGCCTGTCCAGTGCCGATCGTGATCTGCTGCGAAGGCGCATTCAGGCGATAACGCTCTTTATCGACCAACAGACATCGTTGCGTGAAATCGGTCGCTTGACCGGAATAAGGTTCAACGATCTCTACAGGCTTTTTGAGCGGTGCGGCGCGGTTCATGACGATGGGAGGATTTTCGGTGTGCGCGCACTGATCCCCTACAGCCATATTCGCGGGTACCAGCGCACGGCCGTTGTCGTTCTTTCCCGCGACGGCGCCCGAGGCGGGGCGACCGGGGCGTTCGCACAACTGTTGGAACGATATCCGGCGATCTCGCAATGGATCGAACGCAAAGTCAACGAGCGCGGCCGAAAGAATGGCGGACGACGCGAGGTACTGAGAAGTCTGCGGCGTCTGCATCGCGATTTTCTCGACCAGTGCCGGCGGGCAGGTGTTGGGGGAAACGACTATCCGTTCAATCAGCAGCAACTCGGCGAGCGTTCTCTGGCGACTTATATTCGACGCCTCGCAGACGGGCATTTTGATGGATCGGCGCAGGCAGCCGGCGCAGCACAGATCGGCCATCCCTGGCACGATAGTGGCGAGCATGTGCGCAAGCCCGTTGCCCGGCCATTTGATGTTGTCGAATTCGACGGTCACAAGATCGACCTGCGCATCACGCTAAGAATCGATGACCCGCTCGGCTTCGAGACCCTTCTCGCGCTTCACCGGGTCTGGATCCTGATACTGCTTGATGTCGCGACGCGTTCGGTAATCGGCTACAGCCTCGCGCTGGGTAGGGAATACAACAAGGACGATATCGCTGAAGCGTTGCAGGCGACCCTGAAGCCCCATGAAACGCGGGCGTACCGCATTCCCGGCTTGCGCGTGCGCGCAGGTGGCGGGTTTCCCTCAGAAGCTATCCCCACGACTGCCTGGGCGTGTTGGGATACCTTGCGGTTCGACGCTGCGAAGGCGCATTTCGCGAAGGCGACGCTTGATCGACTGACTGGCGTGGTCGGCTGCTGGACCGATAACGGGCCGCTTTGCGAAAAAAATGAGCGAGCGTTCGTCGAGCGGTTCTTTGACCAGATCGCGTCTCACTTTGCGCATCGGCTGCCCGGAACAACGGGACGGGCGCCGCAGGCGGTGGAACGCGCGCTCAATGACGTGGGCGGGAAGTTGTCGCTGCTGATGAGTCTTGATGAACTCGAAGATGTCATTGACGTGGTGCTCGCCGATTACAATGGCGAACCGCATACCGGCCTGGGCGGTCGCACACCGCTCGAGGCGATGCGTTTTCTTCTTGAACGCGGTTCCGGTCTCATCCAGACGTTACCCATTGCCCGCCGCAGCACATTGTGCCTGCTGCAGGAGGCTCGGGTCATCACGATACGCGGCAGTGCGAAGCGGGGCGTACGTCCGCACATCAACTTCGAGTACGTACGCTACTCCAACAGTGTCCTCTCAAGTAATGCATCGTTGATCGGTCAGCAGTTGCGTGTCTACTTCAATGTGAAGGACATCCGGCATATTCATGCCTTTTTCATGGATGGTTCTGAAGTGGGCATGCTGACCGCAGTACGGCCGTGGTGTTTTTCCCAGCACTCGTTGCGTGTGCGACAGGAAATCTTCAGACTCGTCCATCAACGCAAGATGGCGTACCGGGACGGAGAAGACCCGGTCGAGGCGTGGTTCGCCTACAAGAAGTCCGAAGCGACCCATCACCAGCGCAGTGCAAACGATCTTGCCCGCATGCTTACGGATCGGGCGAAGTCACACACGACGGGAACGGCTTCCTCCGCCCCGGCATCACCGGACACTCTGCCGCAACCTCCGGCGACTCAGAGGGAAAGGCAATCACGTATCGCCCGGCCAGCGCTCCGACTGACGCAGATCTTCACGTTTTCCTGACGGCATGCTTCGCTCGACGACGCGTCCTCTTGCGCCCGACGCCCATCCGCTGCTGAACCGGGGCTACATGGTGCCGACGCCATCGATCGGCGCGATGTACATGTGTATTCTCCGTTGCATCCGGCGTGGCATATCCGGCGCCATGATCTACGGGCATACCCGTTGGGGGAAGACGTATGCGATCCGGTACTGCGAGCGCCTGCTGCGCGACGAGTTGCCCCGAGTCGCGATCTTCCATCTGGGCATGCCGCAAAACCCAAGCCGTTCAGAAAGCCTGTTTTTTGGAATGCTTCTGGCGGCCGCCCGGCATGAACGTCCCGACAGTGGCTCGGCCCTGCAGCGACGTTTCCGTCTTTACAACAGGCTGACCGAAATCGTGGAGCGTGCGTCGGGTAAATCGCTTGTGGTGTTTGTTGATGAGGCCCAACGTCTCGAACTTGAACACTACGAGTGGCTGCGCGACGTGCAGGACGAGATGGAACGCCGGGGCATCCGGATGTACACGTTCCTGGTGGGTCAGCCGAGCATCCTGAATCGCAAGACGTCATTCAGACAGAGCATCGATACGTCGCAGATCGTGTCGCGGTTCATGATCGAGGAGATGCGCTTCCAGGGCTTCCAGTCTCCCGCAGATCTCGAAGTATCCCTCAGCGCGTACGATGAGTCGGTGTTTCCGGAAGGAAGCGACTGGACGTTCACGAGGTTTTTCCTGCAGCGTGCCTACGACTCAGGCTTTCGGCTCGGACATCAGAGCGAGCTGGTTTGGGAAGCGTTCGGCCAGGCGCACAGGAAGGCGCGCTTCGATTTCACGATGGAACTGCCGATGGAATATGTCGCCCGTGCGGTGGAAATCGTGCTTGGCGATAACCTGGAACATGATGCGCCGGGATTCGCGTTCAGTCCGGCATTGTGGGCGCTGGCCGTGGAGGAGTCAGATTACTTCGCGGCGCTGGAGGATCTGCGCATCGTGTTTGTTGACATGCCGGCCGGTCCATGAAACGGCGCTTCGACATCCTGCTACCACTCGCCCATGAAGCTTCGTCGTCGGAATGGTGCTGGCGGGACGACTGGAATGTATCCGGACAGTCCGCCTTTATGCTGCTCGCCAAATTCCAGCAGCTCAACAGCCTGTCATGTACAGCGGTCGCGATGATGTTCCTGCGTAACCGTGGCACATCGAGACTTCAGCTGGATGTTGATTTACGCGATGCGGAGAAGTTCGATCTCGTTCAGATGTCGAACCTGATGCGCATGTCCCTACCGGATGTCGCCGCTGCCTTTCCGCAACGCTTCCAACGGACCGGTGCGACGTGCGGTCCTTCGCTACGCTGGTGTACGCAGTGCGCGTCGAAAGGTGTCCACCTTACCGTGTTCCAGTTCACCCGCTGCAATACGTGTCCTCTTCATGGTTGCGCCCTTCGTGACCGCTGTGCGCAATGCGGGCAGGCGATGATCGTGTATCGCCTGCGGGCCAGCCTTTTTCGCGCGCCGTTCAGTTGTCCGTCGTGCGGACATGATTGGGCGCCGGCGCTTCGTAGGCTTGACGACCGCGCTTTACGATTGTCTCCCGCCTATCGACATAGCACGGCACAGGGTCTTGGCCGGGGCTGGTTTGGACGCCGGTCTCCAAACGTAGCGCGACTGTTGCGATTGTCCAGTCAAACCGCAAAACGGCTTTCATGGCTCGCTTCGGCGCCGCATTGTGGGAGCGGCCTGGACCCGGGCGAGGATTTCTGCCAGCGGGTCGTTCGGGGCGAGACTGACGCCAGCCGGCATCTACTGGCGCTGTATTACGACCGTGACTGTGCGTACGGGAACGGCGCGCCCCGTTCACATCCCGGCGAGGATATAACGATCGACGCGCTCGCCTGCTACAAGGCGATAAAGCGGTACGTCCTTCGCTCTGTTGGACGCGGGCATCGCTCATGTTCTGTCAGCGCAGCCCGCCATTTGACGTGGTGCCTTGATGCCAGAACGACGACGCCGTTCTGTCCGGTTGCGCACGCACTACTCAGATGGCGAACAAAATGGGAAGGCGTCCGCATTCCATCCCATCTGTTAGCCCGGAGTGAACACGGGCCGCTGGGCATTCTGGTCTGGCTCTCGCTTCTTGCGCCGGTTGGCCTCGCACACTGGAGCACGGCAGCGGACCGCTGGGTAATTCTTCATGCGCTCGCACAGGCCTGTCTTGACAGCTTTAATTGCTATCTGCGGGAAGCCGACGACGGGACCGGCAGTTCGGGGCCTGTGTGGATGCCGTTTCCCGTGGTGGACTTTCAGGAACGGGAATGGGTGGTGCTGGACCGGGATTCGGAAGGGAAGGCCGAGCCTTTACGATTGATCGTCGCCCGTGGTCGAACTGACCGCATCGCCGAAAAAGCAAAGCCACAGGTCAATGGCGAACATCACCGGCAGCGGCATCTGCTCGCGCTGAATGAAGACACGGCGCCATCAGAACGGCTGATTATGCCCACATGGCGCAGACGCGACGTGAGTTCCGACAGCGACCTTGCAGTGACCGACCCCTTGCGTGTGCATCGTAATGGCGACATCAGTGTGACTGCGATGGTGGTGGCAGTCCTGTTGGCATCAGATGCCGAATAGGGCAGGCGAGGAGGCTGCCTGGGCGTCGTGCCTTGTTTTGCTTCCAGAGCGGAGCGATGAGCGCTGGAGCAATCGGTCGCTGAGATCGACACCGAATGCCGGCTCAGAGGAGCGGTACCGCCCATACTGAACAATCTGGACGCCGACCGTATCGGGATTGCATAGCGGTTTTATTAAGGATGCCGAATGATGTGCGTGGTCATTCGTGTTTGGACGGATAGTCGGCCTCCAAGCCTATCGTTTCCGCAGCGGCACGCGCAGAGGTCCGGCTGGAGCCGTCCCGCTTTCCCGTGAAATTGCAGTACGGCTGCGAAATCCGCATTTCACCAGTTCAGGCGATGCTTCTCTTCTGTCTCGCGGTGACGGGTATCGTCGTCGCTATGAAGATAGATGCTCGTCGTCGAAATCGATGCATGTCCAAGGTTGTCTCGCACGAGTCGCAGATCGAGGTTGCCGTCGGCCATGTGGGACCCGGCACTGTGCCTCAGCCAGTGTGCGGATGCGCGCTCGAGATGCGTAGCACGCGCGGCATAGTCTTCACCGCGAAGCCTTAATTTGTCCGCTGCGCCAGCAAAGATGCCTTTGATGATCGAGTGCAGCGCGGCCCGCGTGAGAGGCTTCATGGATTTGCCGAGCGGCAACACCAGCGGCGTGTCCTCGCGCGAGGACGGGAGTGGCGCAAGCCCGCGCGCGCGCCGGTAGCGCGCGAGTTCGACCATCATCTCAGCGGAGGCGGGAACGAGTCGTTCCTTGTGTTAGCGGCGGTGTAGAAGCGCCATTAGATGGCGGCGCAAGGTTGAGTAGAAGCGTCAACAACAGGGGCGGTTATGGGCCGCTGTTGTTGGGTGATGGACATCAGAATGGATCGTCGATGTCGCGAGGGTGAGGATTGTCGGGAGGCGCGCGCTGTTCGTGCAGCAGGTCGTTTAGCGGAATCTGATAGTGCGAGGCGATACGCTCGCGTAGATCGTCGATGAGTTCCACGACGGCGAGCGCCTGATCTGCGGACCAGTTCTCCGGGATCAGGAAGTCCAGCCCGTGAGTGATGCCCGAAGGCAGGTGAAGGCGCTTCATGATTTCTTCTTCTCCAGGCGTGCCGCGCTGCGTTTCTTTGCGCGCTGCTCGGCCCGTTCACGTGCCTCCTTCACCCGGTAGGACTCGCCTTCGATCGCGACGACTTCGGCGCGATGCACCAGCCGGTCAACCAGCGAGACGACGCAGGCGGCGTTCGGAAACACCTCCGACCATTCTGCGAACGGCCGGTTTGTGGTGACCACGGTGCTCGCTGCGCCATACCGGCGGCTGATCAGCTCGAACAGCAGGTCGGCGTGGCGATTCGAGTAGGACAGGTATCCGACCTCGTCAATTACGAGCACGTCAGGCGTGGCGTACCGGTGCAGCCGCCGGCGTAACGCTGAGTCACTGTCAAGCGCGGCGAGCTCACCGAGCATCTGGCCAGCAGTTGTGAACAGCGCCGTGTGCCCGTTGACGAGCGCCTGGTAGGCGAGGTTCAGCGCCAGGGTCGACTTGCCCACGCCGTTCGGGCCGATCAGTACAACGTTGGCGGTGTCCCTGACGAACTCGAGCGACATCAGTTCTTCGACGGCGGCCCGGTCGCAGCGCGTGGGCCAGGCCCAGTCAAAGTCGCACAGCGGTTTGAAGCTGCCCAGATGGGCGTCCCGGATGCGTCGCTCGAGCGAACGGCGGGCACGCTCGTCCTCTTCCCACTGCAGCAGCGGCGCAACCCAGCCGGCGTCAGTGAGATCCGGCCAATGCGCCAGCAGCCCGTACAGGCGCAGGGCGTTCGCGCGCTCCTGCAGGTTCTCAGGCGAGCTCATCAGTACCTCCCGTTATCTGGTCGTAGATGTCGAGCCGGTGAGGGGTCACCAGCGTGTCCTTGCTACGCACGTGCTCGGGCAGGTTCACCGTCACTGGCGGCGGTACCTTGCGCGACCCGCGCCGACGCTCCAGCGCCAGACGCACCGGATTCTGGTGAGGCGCGGCATCGCTGGCGAGCGTTTCCTCGATCGCTGCCTGCAGTTCCGCTGCACCATAGCGGTCGAGCAGCCGCAGCAGGTGAGCGGTGATATTGCCCAGATTGGCGCCGCGTTCAGCCGCGCGCAGCATGAGTGTGTGACTGGCCGGCGCTGCGCGGGCGAGATGGTCGAGGCCGCGATGGTGACGGGCTTCGCGTTTGCGTGCAACGAGGGCGTCGATGTGCGCGGCAATCTCGATCTGCGCGCCGCGATCGTAACTGCGCACATGGGTTGCAAGCAGATCGGCGCCGTCGAGAATGCGCACCTGCCGGGGATCGGCCCGGACCGTGAGCACGCGCCGCACGTGGGTATACGGGATCGTGTAGTCGTTCAGATCGAAGCGCACATACGGCTGCTTGCCGACCTTCACGGCCAGTTGCAGTTCGCAGGGATACGGGTTCTCCGGCAAGGTAAGCAGGCTTGGCTGCTCGCGGGCGAAGGCTTCACGCACCGTGATCGTGGGCTCTTCCCGGCAGGGACGATCCGCCGCCATGCCCGCGCACCATTGCGCGGCCTGGATGTTCAGATCGTCGAGATCGGCGAACTTGCGCGCGGCAAAGAAATTCTCACGTACATACCTGATAGCTCTTTCGACGCGTCCCTTCTCGTTTCCTCTGGCCACTGCCACTGGACGGGGCTCGAAGCGATGATGAGCGGCGAACGCGAGAAGCGTCGGGTTGAAGCGGATCGCATCACCCTGACGCTCGAGCACAGCGCTCCTGAGATTGTCGTAGAGGAGGATCCGTGGCAATCCGGACCACGCCGCGAACGCGCCGGCGTGGCCTGCCAGGAAGCTGTCCATGCGGGCATCGAGGAAGAAGCGCAGATAGATCTGCCGCGACCACGACAGCACCATGACGAAGGCCATCAGCGGCCGGCGAGCGCGCCCGATCTGCAGGTGATCGAAATGGGCCCAGTCAACCTGGCCCTGCTCTCCAGGCAAGGTGCGCAGCCGCAGATAAGCCTCTGGTGTAGGACGCGGACGGTGTACCGCGATCAGGTGCCGGAAATGATGAGGGTTGCCACGGTAGCCGCGCTCGGTGACCATCGCATACAGCCGGCTGGCCGTGAGCGACGGAAACCTCTTGAGCGTGTCATGGATAAACGGCAGGTAGGCATCGATCTGCGAAGGTCTGAGCATCCCGCCGACGCGGGGTAGACCGGCCTGCGCCAGCACGCGCTGGACCGTGCCACGGTGCACGTGCAACTGCCGTGCGATGGTGCCGCAGCGCCACTTCTCGACGTGGTAGTAGCGCAGGATCTGCGCCTCGAGTTCAACTCCAATGGTCATGGGTCACTTCCTGTGCAGTAGATAGTAGTGCGAACATCACGGAAGACCCGACGGCGTAGTGGCCCGAGGCGCACGAAGTCCGGACAGACGCAGTGGCAGAAATGGCAACGCTCAGGCATAGCTGGGGCGGTGGCGGACACCGCCGCTGTTGCCGCCGACGTCGTCGAAGTCGGTGCCAGTAGAGCATCGGCGGCAGGTACAGCGGAACCCTGATGCGTCACTTTATTCTGGCGGCTGCGATAGCGGCGCATCCGTTCGGCATGCGCGAAGCGGCCGTGACGACTGCGCTGATAGCGCTGGCCGGCCACGCGCATGCTGGCCTGGCGTGCGACCTCAGAACAGTCACCGTCGCAGTAGATCTGGCCGCGGTCGCAACGGCGGCAAACGACGACCTGCGCCCGGCAGCGGGCGCACACAAACAGGCGGCCGGTGGCCGGCATCGGCAATCCCCGTCAATGCCGAAACGCTATCGACGGGACTGGTAGGTCGTGCCATACTGGCCCGGCACCCGTGCCCCATGCGCGTGTGGGGCTCGACATCGGAGTGAACTTGGCGGTTTGAGCCGGTGTCGGGCCTGTTTCTTCGGCGGTAAGCCTTCTTCTACCGCATCCCGACTTCAGCGTCACCACTTCCTGAAACGAGCCGCGTCGGGTGCGTCTGCACTCGCCCTACGGGCTCCTTCCGACGCACCCGGTAGCGCCTCCCCCTCTTCGCGCAAACCATTCCCAAACCGCTCAGCAGAGCATGACCATTCCGCATTTCTGATCGATGCCGCCGTTTAGTGTCGGCTTCTCACAGCCGTTCACACCTTGTCACCTTTGCCAAGCACCTCCAGCCACCACCGTTCGTGCCCCTCGTTGTCACGTCGGCAGAAAAACTTGCCCATCGTGTTGCCGCCGACCTCCGAAATGCGCAGGCCGCCCAGGTAGAGCAGGGTAAAAAGCCATCGGGCGCGCCAGTAACGCTCCTGTTCCCGATCGCTGTCACGGGGCAGCCCGTCGATAAAGACCTTGACCTCCTGCCAGAGGTCGCGCTCGAGGTATCGGGTGATGCGAGGCGCCTGACGGCGGGACCGCTGGCGCGTTAGCGACAGTGGATTGCCGGCCAGGTAGCCAGCTTCGACGAGCCACGCAAACAGCGCATTGAGGATCACCATCGCCTGGCGCTGGCTTGAGACTGCCAGAGGCCCGTAGAACGGGCGCCAGCGTGGATCGGGACGCGGGAACTTGCGCCCGCCATCCGACACCCAGCGCGAACGCGGTTGTGGATCCCCCAGGAATAGCCTGTAGGCGAGCAGATCCTCGTGCGTGAGCGATGACAAAGGCTTGCCCAGCTGCACGATGGACCACAACAGGAGCCGTTCAGCTTCCTTGCGGTAGTTTTCGAAAGTGGTCTTCGTGTCGACGACACGTGCGAGCCACGCGCGGATCGCGTTCAGGTCGTCTGCCGCAATGATCTGCTTGCGACCGTTCGCCCGGTTGACGCCGTGGCGACCGTCAAGGTCGGGCGGCAGGTCGAGCGCATCGAGCGGGCGGGGCGCGATCAGGGTCGTCGTCATGGTTTGAACGTGGATCGGTGGGAACACATGTCACACCGCGATTGTCGCACGCGTGGAAGAGCCGTTGACACTACAGTCACGATGCCTAAAAACCAATGAAAAGTAATGCCGTGCAGCGAACGAGCAGATATCAACTTGTTCCACATCAGTGTGATGCGCCGCTGAACAGAATTCACACACGGCGCCTGCTGGTCTTCCGCTAAGTCAACTCCTGCAATTCATGCGTGCGGCCAGCGATGGGCTGCAGCATGCCTGACTCCACTCAGTCCGCCGAGTGGCCGCCCATCCGCTTGCCACGGACAGTGGCCGCGAGCGAGCGGTCACCGTCCGATCTTCATTGCTGTATTTCCCCCGGGATTTTTTGGACCCGGGGTCTCTACCACCAGAGCAACGAGACCTCGCGCTACGGCACGAGCACCCGCAACAACAATAAGCCTCGTTTAGGGAATGATTCCCTGCTGCTTGGCCAATCGTACCGCCGCGGTTTTCCGATGCACGCCGAGTTTTTCGAAAATCCGTCTCCAGTACCATTTGATCGTACTTTGGGCCAGACCCAAAGCTAGCGCGATCTCATCGTTTCCATAATTCTTGGAAGTTAAGTCAAGTATTTGCCTCTCTCTGTCAGATAGAAAAGCTGACTGTTCGAGAGTTTGCGCAGTCGCATCAAGAACAATCTGATCCGGCGAACTGTCTCGGCCGAACGCGTGTTGTAAGCGGCGGAAGTACTCGAAAGTTGCCGGGGCCACGGGGGCCGCAGCCGCGGCAATCTCCTCGATAATCTTCGCGACAATGGGGCCCTCGTCCAGGAAGCTCTGAACAAATGGGCTTCTGGAGCCCCACTCCAGCGCATCGAGCATGCTGCGACGCCCGGCGGAAACCTCTCCAGAGCGGTATTGCAGCTTTGCAAGGAGGATCGATAGCCGTATCGCGGAGCGCAGACACCGTCGGTCTCGCGTCCAACTGACCCATCGGCGGACAAGTGCGATGGCTTGCGGCAAGTTTCCCTTCTCTCCCTCGATGCGTGCCGTGGCGATAGCGAACTGTTCCTTCGTCGTGTCAACGTGTCCCGACGGCGAAACGTCCTGGAGTCCTTTCGCATATCGCTGGTTCGATGCAAAGAGTTCAGCTTCGCGAAGCTGCCGGGCTGCGATAAGAAGGCGCACTCGCTCAGCGAGAACATGAGCATGGAGTCGCGGCATCTTGTATCGATCGGCAATGAGGGTGGCCGCGTCCAGAGCAGCGTGCGCCGCTTGATCATTTCCGTCGGACATGGCGAGACGCGCTGTGGTCAATTGTCTGGCAATAACCGAGTCGGGTATTCCGAATACTGGCGAAAGATCAGCGCATTCATCTATCAACGTTCGCGCTTCCTCCAGCTCGCCTTTTTCGTAGAGTATCTGCGCGAGTTGCGTGCTGGGCATCGCCGAAAGCAGCGAGTGCTCACCGTGAAGTCGACTGGCTAACTCGTGAGCTTGCCGCAAGGATTTTTCAGCTAGACCTAGTTCGCCGCGCATGAAGTAGGTCCCGCCTACCACAGTATCCAGGAAGACGTTTCCATAGACGGCCCGCCCCTCAGCAAGTTCTCGACGAATGTCATCCGACTCGGCCTGCGTCAAATCGCAGACGTAGTGTTCGCGACGAGCCAACATCATGGCCGTAGCGATTGATGCGCTCATGAAGTGATCCCTGCGGCCGAACGTTGTGTTCCAGGCGGTACCGGCGGTCTCGATGTCGTTAAGGTCATCGGTGAAGACCTTGAGCATGATGTTGCGATGCTCAAGTTTTGCATGGAGATTTACGGCGGCCTCAGGCGGAGCAGGGCGCACCTCTGCTTCATCGGAACGCTGAAGGTCGCGCGTCAACTGCGACCGGACGTTGCTGATTTCCTCGCGTGCCTCCTCGAATCGCCACTGAATTTCGTTTGTCCATGCCAGTTCGAGCTGAAGACGCGGCAGTCTGTTCAAGATAGCTGCAGGAAGCCTTGAAGCCAGAGAATGCAAGGTCGACGCCTGCCCTGCAGCAAACAAAGTTGTGCTGGCAGTGTCCAGGAGGTCGCCGGCACGGTCCAGGTCGCCGCATGCAAACGCGTGTCGTATGGCGTCCGTGATGTGTCCGCGACTCTCCAGCCAGGTGCACGCGCGTCTGTGATATTCAGGCATCACTGCATCGCAGGAGCTATCCGGCAAACGTTTACGCAAGAGTTCAGAAAACAGATGATGGTACCGATACCAAATCCTCTCCCTGTCGAGAGAAAATAGAAACATGTTCTGCGACTCGAGCCGGTCAATTCTCGACCGACTGTCTTTCCGCAACAGGACGGCATCCGCCAGTTCTGCGGTGAACCTGTCAAGTATGGAGGTGGCGATCAGAAACTCGTGCATGTCATCGGGCAGTGACTTGACAACTTCCTCCATGAGGAAATCACCCACGTCGCGACCCGCACCGGTGAACTCCCTTATAAAGGCTTCGGTGTCGCCCGTGCTCTGTATCGCAAACGCCGCGAGTTGCAGGCTGACGACCCATCCTTCCGTCTTTTCATGAAGTCGCTTCACTTGATCTGGCGATACACAAATCCCGCCAGCAGCGTCAATCAAGGCAGTTGTTTCTTCGCTTGAAAACGCCAGGTCGTCGGTTGTGATCTCATGCAATTCCCCTAACGCGCGCAAACGCGGGATGGGCAGCTTCGGAATGTGACGCGCGGCAACAATAACGTGCAGTCGGTTGAGGGAAGCAAGCAGGATCGCACTGGTAAGCTCGAGAACGTCGGGGTGCTCGATGAGATGAAAATCGTCGAAGAATAAATATAGATCCTGCTTCAGGGAAGCTAACAGGTTCAGGAGCTCTGCCTTCAAGGTAGCGGCAGGCGGAAGGTAACCTGCGCTCACGCCTTGCAAAGCAACAAGACTCTGGAATGTATTGCGTTCACCAAGGGCGGCGCTAACCGCTTTCCACAAATGCGCGAAGAACCGCATCAGATCATTGTCGTCCTGGTCAATGCTGATCCATGCGACCGGGTAGCGTTGCACCGCGAGGCTTTCGATGACCTGGCCAAGCAGACTGGTCTTGCCATAGCCAGCCGGCGCTGTAATCAGGACAAGCCGACACAGCCGGTGCTGGCTGAATTCGCGCATAAGCCTTTCGCGCTTCAGTAACTCACGCTTCTGCGTTGGGGGCAGGAGCTTGGTGTCGATCGTCGATAGGCCGGTGATCTCCGGTAACTGCATTCATGTCTCCAGTCGCACGTTCGGCTTCAAAGGCTATGACTTCCTTCGGCCGTCCGTGCAATCTGCCCCTTAATATTTCGCGCTAGTGTCTTGCGGGCTCTCAGACACAGGCGGGCTTGAAGACGGCAATTGATTCTGGACCTGCTTCCACACAGCGACAAGCCGGGCCTGGACGGCCTGCCCGCGTTACGACCGACGGGAGTACCAGCAGTTGCCATCACCGCACCGGTGACAGCTTCGAAGCCGCGGTTCGACCGTCTTTCCAAGTGTGAGACGGAACTCGTCAACAGGCGCGAACGATCTCACAGGCGTCGCCATCGATGCAAGCCTCTTACAGCGGGGCTCCTCGTCATCGGGTTTTTCCTGGTCTGCGTATCGGGAGCACCCTCCCCAACGGAGGGAGCGGGACCTGATTCGCTTTTATAGACTTGCCATCAAGCAAGCACGAAAGGCCGGTGACGGTTACCACCGCCCAAATCTAAATGGAGACAAACATGTTCCTTCGGAATAGCTGGTACTGCGCGGGCTGGGATTATGAAGTGAGCCAGGGGAAGAGTGCGTTGCTGAGCCGTCGTATCGCCGGTGAACCCCTGGTGTTATATCGCAAGCCCGACGGCGCGGTGGTGGCGATGGAGGACCGTTGCTGCCACAGGCAGGCGCCGCTTCATCTTGGGCAGAAAGAGGGTGATTCGATTCGATGCATGTATCACGGAATGAAGTTCGGTCCGGACGGCGTGTGCACCGAAATCCCCGGCCAGGAACGAATCCCCGAAAAAGCGTGCGTACGGACGTTTCCCGTGGTCGAGAAACACAACTGGATCTGGGTATGGATGGGCGATCCGGCGAAGGCGGACCCGGAACTGATCTGCTTTGCCGTCGGCCCGAGTGATCCGCAGTGGAACATCAAGACGTCCAAGGTCAGTGTAAACGCGAACTACCGTCTCGAGATCGCAAACCTGATGGACCTGAGCCATCTCACATGGGTCCATCGCAATACCTTCGGCGGTACCGACGGGTACACAAAAGTACGCCCCGAACACGCTATTACGCCTCGCGGGGTCGACTCCAAATTCTGGGTTCGTAGTGTTCCCGCGCCGGTCTTTGCTCAACATCTCTTTCCGCCCGACATGCTCTTCGACCTGAACTTCGAGGTGCAGATGACGGTACCGTGCAATTTTATTCTGCATTTTCAGGTATGGACCGCGGGCTCGGCAACCGAGGGACCCTCGGACGGCAACCTGGTACTCGACAGCTACACCTGCCAGGCGATTACGCCTCGCGACGAAGATTGGGTGGACTACTACTACTCGTGGGGTTCAAACGTGTCAACGGATGGCCCGGGCATGAGCGACATGCTGTACGAGGCGGTCAACGCCGCGTTTGTTGAAGACAAGGAGATGCTGGAAGGTCAGCATCGCAACATGAAAGATCGGCGCGATGCCAGAGAGGTCAGCATTGTTCATGACGCCGGCCCTGGCAAGATGTTGTGGGTTCTTGACAACCTGCTGAAGAAAGAAGCGGCGGAATCACTTGAAACGACAGAGCTGGCATGACCGCTCGCGCAGCACCTTGGCGAATCGGTTGAACAACAGAATATCGGCGAGACAATGAATCGTTCCCAACTGGAAATGGTGCAGACACTTCTGACAGAGTTCCGCGGTCGTCCAACCGGATCGCTGCAGGATCTTCGGCACGCTGTAGATGAGCGAAACCGGCAATTTCCCTTGCCGGAGGCAATGCGGTTCGACCGGGTAGAAGTCGCACGCATCGACAAGCCCGCGTTGCAGATGATTCAGGGCACACCCTCGAGCGGAGGCCAGCGCGAAGTCATGCTCTATCTGCACGGTGGCGGGTTTGTACTTGGCGATGCGGAAGGGTTTAGGGGTCTGGCCGGCGCAGTCGCGGAGGGCGCCAAGGCGCGGGTTCTCATTGTCGATTACCGGTTGGCGCCAGAAAGTCCATATCCTGCCGCGGTCGAGGATGCAGCCGACGCCTATGAATGGTTGTTGAGTAACGGCACGCCTGCATCGGCTGTTGTGATGGCTGGCGACTCTGCCGGTGCGTGCCTGGTCCTGGCGGCGCTTTCAGTGGCGCGTAATAGGGATCTGCCGATGCCCGCCGCTGCCGTCCTGTTTTCGCCATGGATTGACCTTTCGCTACAGGGAAATACGGTGGTGTCCAAGCAGGCTGAGGATCTGATGCTCGATTCCCAGATGCTGCTGGGGTGCGTGCAAGCCTACCTAGGTGGTGCAGCGGTTTCAGATCCACTTGCGTCGCCACTTGGCGCCGATTTTGGGGGCTTTCCACCGCTCCTTATCCAGGCAGGATCCGCCGAGATCCTGCTTGATGACTCCATTCGGTTGGCTTCCCGGGCCGGAGCGCAAGGCGTAGCGGTTTGTCTCGAGGTCTGGCCAAAAATGCCGCACGTATGGCATTCGTTCGCACCCGTTCTCGAGGAAGGCTGGCGAGCGATTCGCGGAGCGTCCGCTTTCCTGCGCAGACATCTCAATGATGCGCGAGAACGTCTCGACGCTAGGCAACATTAACCCGTGGAGTTCCGACCAGTCGGCTAACGGGCTGCGGTCTTGATTCACCCGGGGAACAGACTTTCTTATCCGAGGCACGTTATGGGAACACCGAGCGACACCTTCGAACTTATCGGCCTGGACGCTGCTTACTGGGCATGTGCCGATCGTCGCAATGACACCGACGCGGGCACTCTTTTCACCGAGAACGGAACACTGCAGCTTGGCTCGATGGAACTGAATGGACGCCGGGCGATTCAGGAATTCTTCGCTGCGCGCAACGAAGACAACGTGCGAACCAAGCGACAGACACGACATGTCGTAAGCGGACTCGATGTAAGCGTTCATGACGCCGAACACGCAACCCTTACCTCTGTCCTGGTCGTGTTTGCGGGGCATGGAGAGCTACCGATCGCCTCGGACCTCCCGTCGACGATTGCCGACGTCAGCGACGTGTGTATCAGGGGTCCCGAAGGGGAATGGTTGTTTGAGCGTCGCAGTATCCACCCGATCTTTGTCGGGCCGGGAGCGGCGAAGTTTGCTCGTTAGAAATGACAGTAACGGAGACTGAGATGATCAATCAGGAAAACACCAGCCAAAACGGACAGGGCTATCTGGCCTGCGTTCCGCACGTGCCGTTGGTTACGGTTCAAGGGCGCCAGGCCAATCGGGACTTCTGGGAAGTCTATGACGAGCGGGTCCGGGAATTCAAGGAGTTCGATCCCGAGCTGGTAATCGTCTTCGGGGGTGACCATTACGATGGCATCCATCTGAACCTGATGCCGCAATTTGTCGTCGGACAGATTGCCACAGCGCTCAACGATTGCGGCGGCTACCCTGGTCGGCTCGATATTCCGCGCGACGTGGCATCGGCCGCCGCAGCACATCTGGTAGAGCGGGACTTTGACGTTGCCACGTCGTATGCAATGGAAGTCGACCACGGTTTCTCCAATGTGCTCCATCATTTTCTCGGCGAACTGGACGCGAAGCCTGTGTTGCCTGTTCACATCAACACCATTGCCGACCCACGTCCGACGTTTCGGCGTTGCCGCCAGATTGGCGCGGAAATCGGCCGGTTTGCACGAACGCTGAATAAACGGGTCGCATTTCTCGGCTCAGGCGGTCTCTCGCATCAGACCGACTTTATCTTCCCTCAATACGACACGGCTCCGACCGACGTCGTCCGCGACTACATTGTATCGGGCGGCAAGCGAGGGACCCTGTCGCGCGAGAAGTGGATGGCCGACATCGGCACCGGGATGGATAAACTCAGTGGCCAACTGCTCGACGGGAGCTTCCACGCGTCCTGGATCAACGAAGACTGGGATAAGGAATTTCTCACTGCATTGACAGGCGGCGACCTCACAGTCTTCGACACCTGGACCGACGCGGATGTCCTCAAGGCGGCGGGCTACGGCGGAAGTGAAATCAGGCAATGGATCGCGGCTGTCGCGGCCGCCCAGGAATTTGACGACCGCTCAACGTTGACCGTGGACTTCTACTCGCCGAACACCACCCTCGCTGTCGGCGTCGGTATCGTGCACGCCCGCTGATCCGAAAAGCGCCGGCAGACTGGTCGCGGTGACTCGATTTTTCTCGGATGTCCATTAGCGAAATCGATCCCCGTGGCTTAGCAATCTGAGGAGCAAATTGTGTCCGATAACTCAAGACAGGTCCCGAAGGTCTTGCTCCTCCATGGCTGGGGAGGATCTTACGACAAGGTATGGCGCGCGACTGGTTTCATAACCAGGCTGGAGGCCGCGGGCATGGAACCTATCGCTGTCGACCTGCCGGGCCATGGACGCTCCAGGCATTCAAGTGACCCTGCCGACTATGCAGACCTCGCAAAATCGGTGGTCCTGGACTTGCCAGAAACCGGGGCAATGTACGGCATTGGCTATTCGCTCGGCGGGAAGCTCCTGCTCGAAATCGAAAGGCGCTCACCGGGAAGGTTCAGCCGACTGGTGCTCGCCGGGGTGGGCGGTAACGTATTTGCCCCCGAAAAGCTGGGCGACGTGGTCGCATCTGCACTGGAGCAGGGCGTTACGCAAGACACCCCTGCAGGTATCAAAGCGCTTGTCGAATACGCTATTTCAGCGGGTAACGACCCGCTGTCGGTTGCCGCATGCCTGCGTCGGTCGCCAAACCCGGTGCTGTCTTCCCAGGCCATTTCCAGCGTCGACTGCGAAACGCTGCTTGTCTGCGGAGATCGCGATTCAATTGCGCTTCCACTTGAACCTCTGGCCGAGGTTCTTCCGCGATGCCAGGTTGAACTGGTGCCGGGCGTGGATCACCTTCACCTGCCTGAGTCGGATGTTTTCCAGCGCGCGGCGCTCACCTTTCTTGCTGCCTGACGTTTTTTCCGATCGGTCGACCCTTGAGTTACGAGCTGAAAATGAACAAAGTAATCATCACCTGCGCGGTTACAGGCTCTATCCATACCCCTTCAATGTCGCCATATCTGCCAGTCACGCCTGAGCAGATCGCTACATCCGCAATTGAGGCAGCGCAGGCCGGCGCCGCGATGGTGCATCTTCACGCCCGGGACCCCCGCGATGGACGCCCCACCCAGGATCCGGAAATGTTCCGTCAGTTTCTGCCGCAGATTAGCGCGGCTAGCGATGTGATCATCAATCTGACTACTGGGGGGGCTCCGACGATGTCCGTCGAAGAGCGCCTGCAACCTGCATTGCAACTGAAGCCCGAGGTCGCTTCATTGAACATGGGCTCAATGAATTTTGGCCTGTATCCGATGCTCAATCGGTTTAAGGAGTTCCAGCACGACTGGGAGCGTCCGTATCTGGAGGGAAGCAACGATCGCATCTTCCGGAACACATTCAAGGATATCGAGTTCATCCTCGGGTCATGTCGCGACAACGATACCCGATTCGAGATTGAGTGCTATGACATCGGTCACCTTTACGTGGCAGCGCACTTCATTGAACGGGGACTTCTCGAGCCGCCAGTCTTCATTCAGTCGGTCTTCGGCATTCTTGGCGGCATCGGGGCTCATGCAGAAGACGTGCTGCAAATGAAACGGACGGCTGATCGCCTCTTCGGTCACGACTACGTCTGGTCAGTGCTTGGAGCGGGGGCGCATCAGATGCGCATGTGCGCCCTCTCGGCGTCGATGGGTGGCAACTGTCGCGTCGGGCTGGAGGACTCGTTGTGGGCGGGGCGAGGTCAATTGGCCCAGACGAATGCAGAACAGGTCAGGCGGGTGAAAACCATCATTGAAGCTCTTTCGCTGGAAGTCGCGACTCCGGAGGAGGCCCGAGGTCTTTTGCGACTGAAGGGACGCAATCGGGTGGGATTCTAGATCTGGAGATCGTCCAGGGCGCCAGATACCGCAACGCCTGTTCCACCACGGGAAGGTATTTAAGTAAATCAGGAATGCGAATCATGTCGGACGGAAATATTACGGTTAGGGTGGTAAAGAAACTGATGGAGGCCGATGGGATCGCCAGTTTCGAACTGGCGCCGGCGAGCGACGATCGACTGCCACCGTTCAGTGCCGGATCTCACATCGATGTACATCTTCCGAATAACATGGTCCGGCAATATTCCCTCTGCAATTCGCCGGCAGAGAATCATCGCTATCTGATCGCGGTGCTCCGTGATCCAAAAACGCGGGGTGGGTCCTCCTGCATGCATGACGCTGTGAACGAAGGTCAGGTTCTGGAGATCAGCAAGCCAAAAAATCTTTTCGAATTGAAGCGTGATGCGAAGAAAACAATCCTGATTGCGGGTGGGATCGGAGTGACCCCGATTCTCTGTATGGCCCACCGACTTGCGATTGTCGGGGCGGAATTCGAAATGCATTACGCGAGCCGTTCGCTGAGCCGAACGGCGTTTGTAGACCAGATTAACGCTTCGTCATTTTCTTCGAGAGTGCAATTGCATCTTGATGACGGTCCCAATGACCAGCAGTTCAACGCGGAAAGAGTCCTCGGTCGCCCCGAGTCGTCCACACACGCGTACGTGTGCGGACCAGGCGGATTCATCGAGCATGTCCTGGGAACCGCAAAGAAGCTCGGTTGGGCGGAGGAAAACCTGCACCGCGAATACTTTGCCGCCGCCGTGCCCACGGCAAATCAGAGCACAGGCACGTTTGAGGTCGAAATTGCCAGTACCGGAAAGGTGTTCGAAATTCCCGTCGAGAAGTCAGTTGTACAGGTTCTCGCAGAACATGGAATTGACATCCCCGTTTCCTGTGAGCAAGGGGTCTGCGGTACCTGTGTAACGCGAGTACTTGATGGTGATCCGGACCATCGGGACATGATCCTGACCGAAGCAGAACATCGCCAGAAGGATCGATTCACTCCGTGTTGCTCACGCTCAAAATCAGCTCGACTGATTCTGGATCTCTGACTGAGTCTATCAAACTGGAGAATCGCATCGGCATGCTGCAGCGGCGAACGTTCCTCGAAATCCGGTGCGCGGCAAATGGACGGGAATATGAAACAGATATTGAAGACGTGCAGGCGCGCAACAGCAGGGACAGTGACAGCTTTGCTGAAAGCGTTCGATCTTCGCGCGGTCAGAGATCAATGGGAGCTTTTGGGCAGCTTTCTCTGCGACGCTCTCTCGTACAGCGAATGCAGCTATCAATCGAGTCATCGTGCGGAAGGAGTTTGCGAAGGCTAATCAGGTAGTTACACAACACATCGGCGAACCACATCCTTTTGGGTGACAAGGCTCGATCGACTCATAAAAAATATGGAGACAGACATGAATCACCGAGTACCCAGAGGCATCAAACTCGCCCTATCGATGTGCGGCATGGGGGCGTTGAGCAGTACCGCGTTCGCCACAAATGGATCTTATCTCACTGCGAACGGTCCGTTCGCTTCTGGCATGGGTGGAGTATCAATCGCGTTACCCCAAGATACCACCGCAGCCGCGAACAACCCCGCCGGTATGGCTGAGCTAGGTGCCCGCTTCGATGTATATGGCCTTCTGCTGGTGACTCAGGCTGATGCCACGTTTGGCTCGACGGCTAACAAGTTCTATTCGCGAGGGATAGTCCCCGCGCCGGGGGGAGGAGTCAATTTTCAGATCGCTCCTCAATGGACGTTTGGCGTTTCAGTGACCGGCGCAGGTCTTGCCTCAAACTACGGTCAGCCGCTCTTACCGATCCCCGGAGCAGGCCCGGCAAAGGCAAGTCTCACCGTCGTGAACACCGCGCCGACGGTTACATACAAACCGTTGCCTAATCTCGCGATCGGCCTCTCGCTGGTTCTGGGGATCGAACAGTTTCGCGCAAACGGTGTTATCGGTGCGGGCCCTGACGGCATTCCTTTCGCCTTGCCGAGCCATGGTAATTCGTGGGCCGCGGGTATCGGCAGTGGGGTGGGCGTCTTGTGGACCCCTGTTCCGGCCGTGACGCTGGGGGCCTCCTACTACACCAAGACCTGGTTCAGTGCGCTGAGCGGGTACAAAAACGACCTTTTCGCACCAAGCCATGGACACGTGGACAGTCCGGCCCACTACGGTGCGGGCATCGCGGTGCGTCCACTCCCAGGACTGACGGTCGGTATGGATTACATGCGGATCGAATGGTCGAAAGCCGCGGGTTACAACATTGCATCGAGCTTCAACTGGCACGACCAGAATGTTTTCCGTTTTGGAGCCTCTTACGACTTGAGCGACCGTTGGACAGTTCGCGCAGGCTATAGCATGGCCAACAGCCACCTCGACTCTGATCATACGCTAGCCAACTTCTTCGCGAACGGAATCAACAATAAGGCGGTGACGCTTGGCGTTACCTATGCCATCGACAAGAGGAACCTCGTGACAGCGTCGCTCGAATATGACATCCCACGAACCATAGTAGGTACTGGGCCTAGCACGGGGACCAACATCAGCACGAATCTCCAGCTCTATACGATCGGCTACACACACAAATTCTGATTGGTTAGCAAGGTACGAAGTACCGCTGGCTCGATATAGACGACGCTGGTTCGAAGCAGCGGTGGAGAAAATGGATTGCGCTTGACACCGTAACTTCACTCGCACGCTCCAGCGACCTGATCCTGGGTTGAAATAGGGGAAGAACATGGTAATGGACACTACATCAAAACGGACGTTTCGCCGGACTTTCACATCCGGCGAGGTCCCCCTTTTTGGTACGTTTATAAAGACGCCTTCTTCACATTCAGTTGAAATCGTCGGTGAGCTCGGATACGACTTCGTCATCATTGATGCTGAACATGCGCCGTTCGACAGAGTCTCAGTTGACAGGACCTTGCTGGCTGCGAAAGCGGCGGGCACTAGTGCCTTGGTTCGCGTTCCGGTTGTAGCGTCTGAATATATTCTCGCAGCTCTTGATGATGGTGCGACTGGCATTCTCGCTCCCCATATATCTTCGGCGCGTGATGCGGCTCAACTTGTATCGTTGTGTCGGTACGCGGGCACGCGAGGGTACTCAAACTCGCCGCGGGCTGGTCGGTATGGTGGAAAAAGCATGTGGCAACACATCGACGATGCAGACGAAACCGTGACGGTCATCGCCATGATCGAGGACCCACCAGCCGTCGATCAGATCGACGAAATCCTAGGCATAGAAGGGCTCGACGGAATTTTCATTGGCCGCGGCGATCTTGCAGTGGCACTCGGCGACCGCGAACCGGGCACGCCGCGGGTAAAGGCCGCGACACACAGAGTAATCGAAGCCGCGCGCCGGTTGCGAAAACCGGTCTGCCTGCTGGCAACGGACGCGGATGAGGCGCTTGAGTTTCATGCTCTGGGCGTGTCGGCGTTTGTGATCTCGTCCGATCAGGGATTCATGCGAAGCGCCGCGAAACTCGCCCTGGGCGATTTTCAGGCTGCATGCAGGAACAACATCAGCAAATGACACCATCCACCGTTGAGGATGACCATGTACGATCAATCGGATCCCCGATCCACGCTCTCTTCAGGCGGCTCAACAGCGACAGACTTTGCGGCCGCTGAATATCTTCGGTTCTACGCTACGGAACCGCGGGAGAAATCCGAGTCAATGAAAGTCTGGTATGGAAGAGGCCAGAACTTCGTCGTGGCCTACGCGGAGGTGTTGGACGGCGCGAAATATGTCCGGCCGAAGCAACCGGATGAGTACGTCATCCTGATTCCTGACGCGGCGACATCGATCGAAGTGACCTGGGCAGGGAAAACGAGCAAGGTAGCGGGGAACTCGATAGTCTTTGTCCCCGCCGGAGATAGCGTGATCCGAGCCACGGCGCCCGGTCGCCTCGTCATGATGTTCACGGCGGCTAGTGAAGATCTGTGCGAGAAATCTGCGAACGCAAAGGCGTATCGCTCGGCCCATCCCAACATCCCACCGTTCGCGCCGTGGCCAGATCCCCCCGAAGGGTTCATGGTCCGCCAATATAGTCTCGATGTTCCGGACCAGCCCGGGCGGTTTGGGCGAATCTGGCGATGCACCACTTTCATGGTGAACGTATTACCAACTCAACATGGACCGCGGGATATAACGAAGCTGTCTCCGCATTTCCACGATTCGTTCGAGCAGGGATCGTTAGCGCTGGAAGGTTCGTTCACACATCATGTCCGTTGGCCATGGACGTCGAATCTGAATAGCTGGAGGGCTGACGACCACGAGTATTGCGGTGCTGCATCGCTGGCAGTCATCCCACCGCCTGCCATTCACACGTCACGTGGCATGTCCGAAGGAATCAACCAGCTGGTGGACATTTTCTCTCCACCGCGAATCGATTTCTCGCAAAAGGATGGTTGGGTGTTGAATGAAAACGACTATCCAATGATCGTCGCTCCATGACGATCGAGGCGTCGTCCGGTACCAGTCAGAAAACAGGCCGCAGTTTGAGACCCGAGTCAGGAAATTTTCAAGAAATGGACATTCGCAAAATCGCAGTGGTTGGCGCAGGAACGATGGGCCAGGGAATTGCACAGCAATGTGCGATTTGCGGCATTGACGTCATCCTCCTTGACGTGTCGGAAGTGGCATTACAGAAAGCATCGACCGCGATAGATCAGCGCCTTGTCTGGCTCGTCGAGCTGCAGAAAATAGACGGGGCGCGGCGCGACGAAGCTTACGGGCGGATTCGTTATAGCACTGACTACGAGTCCGCCGCGGCGGCGGATCTTTTCATTGAGGCCGCTACTGAAAATCTCACCGTTAAGTCGGCGATTCTGGGCAAGCTCGAAGCTGTGGCTTCGTCAGAGGCGTTGGTCGCAACCAATACATCTTCGCTTTCAATTACCCGGTTGGCATCTGTTCTGAAAGACCGGACGCGCTTTATCGGCATGCATTTTTTCAATCCGGTTACTGTCCTTCCGCTTGTTGAAGTAGTGCGGGGCTTGAGTACTTCCGATGCGACGCATTCGTCGGTTTTAGCGTTTTGCGAAAAGATCGGCAAGAAACCGATCTCCGTTCGAAACAGCCCCGGGTTCCTGGTCAATCGACTGCTCTGCCCGATGATAAACGAAGCCGTTTTTGCCCTTCAGGAAGGTGTGGCAACTGCGCAAGACATTGACCTCGGCATGAAGCTCGGATGCAACCAGCCCATTGGTCCCCTTGCGCTTGCGGATCTGATTGGCCTGGATACGCTGTTAGCGATTATGCAGGTACTGGCATCGGATTTCGGAGATCAGAAGTTCCGTCCGGCACAGCTGCTCATCGAGATGGTGGACGCCGGAAGGCTAGGCAGAAAAAGCGGCCAGGGGTTTTTCACGTACTGCTGATCACCGTCTGCGAATGCACAAAACCGTATTGCCGGGACAAGTCGTCCAGGATTGAAGAGAAAGAGTCCGTTTTGGGGTCGTCTTCGCGGTAATTGGAATTAAGGAGGATGCGATGAAGTTCGGAAGCGTGTACTACGAGGCCAGTCCTCGCATAGCCGTGCCCGTAGACAGTGAGAACGTAGCAATCCTTGGACGCAGTGGAGATGGTTGCCCGAATCGCATATCCGAGGTCATCGGTGCATGGTCTCATTCGCGATCGCGGTTCAGCGCAGTGCTGGCTGACGCCCCAGTCGTTAAGATGGATCGGCTGACGTGGCTCCCACCCGTTAGCGCTGAGACGAAAGTGATAAGCGTCGTTTTTGACAAGGCGCCGAATGGGGAACCGCGGACAACAGTCCTGATGAAGTCCACTTCGTCGCTGGTGGGGCATCTCGGAGCAGTTTGTATTAAGTCGTGGTACGGAAGAGTGTCTCCACGCCCTGCACTGGCAGTCGTCGTTGGCGCCTCGTATTCGGCCGGGACGACCGGGCATGTGCCGATTTTCGGCTATACCGTCATGAATGACATCATGGCGCCTGGAATGAGGAGCGCTGGGCGCTCGGAGAAAGCACCTGGCAAGCCCTGCGTGGCCAACCATGATATCGAAATATCAGCGCTATCCAACAGTGTCGACACCTTCGGGCCACTCGGGCCCTTCATTACAGTCGACGACCTTGACGTCGATCTGCGACAGGTGGCGGTGATCTCATCGATTGATGGTCGCGAGTGCTCGCGATGGTCCACCTGCGAGTTGCCAGTATCCATGTCGAGCATCCTGCAGTCGCTGTCCGCGGTAGTACGCCTGGACCCAGGCGATATCGTCGCGTTCAGCATGAACGACGGACGTTTCGATCGCGGCCGTGGAGAGGATCTGGCCGAGGCGTGTGGCGACGTAAGAGTCGGGATAGAGAATCTGTGTACCCTCGTCAACCCCGTAAGGCGTTGCTGAGGACTCCAGTCTCGAGGTGACGGAAAAACAATCTTCCGTAACCGATCAGAAATCCTGCACCCTACCGGGCAACGAAAACAGGCATGGTTCGATGCTTTGGTAGTCGTTGCGCCACAGAGGTTGATGGCCCATCATCGTCCATGCTGTCCAGGCAAGATCGTTGGGCATCGCGACGCTGACGACGTTCAACGGACGCCGCTGCTTCATTATTTGGAGCCATGGCTCCAGACCTTTCACGCAATAGCCCGGTGTCAGTACGTGCACCGGACTACTGGACTTCAGCAGAGGAGAAGGCGAGCCACCGGAATCCCCTGAATCTGAATCCAGTCCTAACGACAGGGCGGCCAGGCGTATGACGGGACAAGGACGAGCGGCGGCTCGCTGGTCGGTAGCGCAGTATAGATCTCAGGCAGGAATACCTGGTACGAGGATGCTGGCAAAACGCGCGCTGTCGAGGGCACCAATTGCCTTGCGGGTTTCAGACGTCGTTTTTCAGAGCGCCGCCAGTTCAGCGTTGTTCGCCTCTACCCAGTTTTCGAAACTCTGGGGCGCCCGACCGGTGATACGCTCAAAGTCGCCGGTGACTTTCTCGACCCGTCCAGCAGCCGTATTCGTATCGAAAGACGCGAATACGCGCACCACAGGCTCGGGCAAGCCTGTAGCTTCCGCCGTACCTCGCACCAGGTCCTCAAGCGGCAACTGCACAACTTCGATTGGTTTGTTGATGACGGCACTGACGGTGGATGCAATTTCCAGCTTGGTGAGCGCCCTGGAGCCCGACAACGTGTAAATGTTTTTGCCCTCCGTGCTGCCGCCCAGCACGGTCGCAGCGGCTAGCGCCAGGTCATCGCGTGCGATGTCGGCACTACCCCTGCCTTCGTCCGCAGCGTACCAGGTTCCTGACGCGATCGCCGACGGCAGGAACATGAACAGATTCTCGAAGTACCAGTGGTTGCGTAACACAGTCCAGCCTGGCAATCCGCTGGCTGCCAAAGTTTTTTCAGTTTGCTCGTGATCCGCGGCGATCAGTAGCGGCGCGTTTTCCGGATTCGGCGCGGACGTGTAGACGACGTGTTGCACGCCGGCGGCCTCGAACGCGCGCACGGCACTGCGGTGTTGTTCGAGACGGTGACCCGGGCGGTCAATCGCATCGGTGCTGACCAGCAGCGCACGCTTGACGCCGACCAGGGCGGACGACACTGCAGCGGGGTTATCGAGGTCGAATTCGCGCGTCGTTACGCCTTTTGCGGCCCACTCTGCCAGCTTCGCCGGCGTGCGGCTGGCCGCAACGATACGCGCGGCCGGAACAGCGAGAGTTTCAATCAGATGATGCAGCACTCGCCGGCCAAAGTGTCCAGAAGCGCCCGTAACCAGGATAGGGTTGTCCATCGCGGATCCTTCGTTGATGTCGTGAGATGGACAGGCTAGCCTTGAACAGCCCTTTATGGAAGTACCAACACAAATGTTAGTGTCACTATGAGTCGGTCGAAATCCAGGCAATTGGGAGGGCGAAGCGCTCCCTTGACAGAAGCGATGCGACGCGGAGAGTTGCACACCGCCGACTGCCCATCACGGGAAGTCTTCAAGCATGTCACGAGTCTGTGGGGTGTGCTATGCCTGATCGCTCTGCGCGACGGCACGCTGCGCTTTAGCGAACTGCGCCGCAAGGCGACGGGAGTAAGTGAGAGGATGCTAGCCCTCACGTTACAGCGCCTGGAGCAGGACGGCTTCGTGAGGCGCACGGCGCATCCGGTGATTCCCCCGCATGTCGAGTACGCGCTGACGCCCTTGGGTAGACAGGCCTCAGGCCATGTCGCGACTCTTGCGGACTGGGTTGAGGCCAATCTGGGCCAGGTTATGGAAGCGCGGAGAAAAACTTCATCCAGTTGAGCCGCGCAAGGAGCGGCCCTTGCAAGGTCCGATTTCATCGGACAGGTCGATCTCTCCCGACTTAACTCGCCTCAGGCCGCTGCGTTTTCTAGTCATCCGCAATGTGCGCACTGCTACTTGCCTGGAGGAAGCGTCCCCTGACCATTAAGTCGGACTCCGGGGTGGATCCTAAGCTACCACCACCGCGAAAAGTGGCGCTGCGGTATCTGCACACGTCAGTTCCACGTGCAGCTAAGTTCGCCAATCTCGACGATCTGAACGCCCATACCGCGGAATGGTGTACGGGCATTGCGGCCGGTCCTCTGTGCCGCGAAAACCCATGGTCAGGGTGCGCGAAACCCTTCGTCCGCAAAGCGGCTGTTGAGACTACTTCCGAGTAGCAACGATGTCGTTCAGACGACCTCGATGGCGAGGGCAGTGGCCTCGCCGCCGCCGATCCACGGGTGGCCGCGCCACGCCTGACCCCGCGCTGGCGAAGCGCCCCGAGCAACTTCATGATAAAACGAACGCCCGTCGCGTCGATAGGATGACCGAGCGCGCAGAAACCACCATGTACGTTCACCTGCTCATGCGGCAGCGACAGTTCGCGCTCTGCTGCTATGACCACTACGGTGAACGCCTCGTTGATCTCCCACAAGTTCGACATCGTCGAGCTGCCACCCCATCTTGGTGAGCAGCTTCTGAATCGCGCCCACGGGTGCAGTAGTGAACAGGCCGGTTCCTGTGGATGCGTGGCATGCCTGTGGATAACCGCCAGCGGCGCGAGCCCACGCTCGCGTGCGGTGGTGGACTCACGCATCATCACCAACGCCGCTGCACCATCGGAGATCGAACTGGAGCTGGCCGCCGTGACGGTGCCGTCCTTGCCGAAGGCGGCCTTAAGGGTGTAACGCCGTTCAGTTAGGCCCATTGAAAGCCGCCCCTCCCCCCGGGAGCGCGGCTTTTGGGTTTTTTGCGTCCGGTAGGTCGTACTGCGTTAGAACGGATAGCTAGGCGGCGCACCTTTGACGGTCAGCCACTGCCACTGCGTAAACTCATCCCAGTTCGCCGGTCCGCCAATACTCGATCCGTTCCCTGAGGCACCGACACCTCCGAAAGGATTGACGACCTCATCGTTCACTGTCTGGTCGTTAATATGGAGCAGTCCTACTCGCAGTTGCTCACCAATACGCATCGCGCGGCCCACGGAGCGTGAAATGATGCCCGCGGACAGGCCGAACTCAGTGTCATTCGCGAGCGCAACCGCGTCCTCATCGGTATCAAAGGTACAAACCGAAGCGACCGGACCGAAAATCTCCTCGTTAAACGCGGTCATTCCGGGTTGCACGTCAGCAAGGACAGTGGGCTCGAAGAATAGCCCGTTCGCTTTGCCGCCGGCGGCCACCGTCGCGCCTTCGGCTATGCTTGCGGCGACAATCCTCGAAACGTTGTCCACTTGATGCTGGTTGATGAGTGGTCCAAGCGCAACATCTTGCGACGCGGGGTCACCCACGGGCAGAACACGAGCCTTGGCAGCCAGACGCTCTACAAATTCTTTTGCAATACCTGCCTGAACCAGGATCCGCCCGGCTGACATGCAAATTTGTCCTTGATGCAGAAACACGCTCCACGCGGCATTTACTACAGCAAGATCCAGATCAGCGTCATCAAGGACAATCAGCGAGTTCTTGCCGCCGAGTTCAAGCGAAACCTTTTTCAGGTGGCGCCCCGCGAGTTCCCCTACCGCTCGTCCGGCGTTCGTCGATCCGGTGAATTGGATCATGCCGACACGACCGTCTCGACAGAGCGTCTCGCCTGCATCTCGGCCGCCAGGCAGCACGTGCAGAACATCGATGGGCAGGCCTGCAAGTTCAAAAATCCGCGCTATGACGAACCCTCCGCACACCGCAGTGCGGGGGTCCGGCTTCAGCACGACTGCGTTGCCAACTGCCAATGCGGGCGCAACGGCACGCATTGCAAGGTAGAGCGGGAAGTTAAACGGTGAAATGACTCCGATCACCCCAATAGGACGACGTCGCGCGAGGCTGATCCGTCCTGCCTCCGACGGCAGCACATGACCGCTCGGCTGCGACGGCATTGCACTAGCCTCATAGAGACATTTGATCGTCACCGCGACCTCAAACTCAGCTTTCGCTCTGACCGAGCCACTCTCGCGAATCAGCCATCCTACGATCTCGTCACGGTGCTGCTCTGTGAGGTGAGCCGCTTTTCTCAACGTTTCCGCGCGGGCGTCGTAGCCGGTCGCCTCCCATGCCTTCTGGCCGGCCTGAGCCTGCATTGCCGCGTACGAGACGTCGGAACCCGATGCCATGCCTGTATGTCCGAGCAACTCTCCTGATCCCGGTGCTATAACCTCAGCATCGGTCGCGGCTTTGCGCCAGCCGGAAGAATAGAATCGCTCATTCCAGACGGAGGGCGGCAAAAAACCGGCCGACATTTGACTATGCGCAGATGTCGCTTCGGGCGACGCGAGATTATTCATGATCGTTCTTCGCTAATGGATTAGGCTCTATACGCACGCAGCAATATCACAGGGCGCAGCCAAGGTAAAAAGTCTATTGATCGTCCGACATCGACGCATGGAACGGACACCCTCCGGCCTTCGCCTTCGGCGGTTCGAGGTGCTGACTTGGCGTCGGGTTCCGACGTCGCGCTTTTTCTGGTGTTGAGAGCTTCGGATCTGGAAGGACGCGCTCCTTGAGCATAATGATCAGCCAGAATGCTTTCCTGATTGCCCATTTCGCGATTGGGTTGGGATCGCCCATCTGCATCAGCTTGCGGATAACCGGCTTCTGTAACGATAGGATGACCTGGCGACCAAGCGCTCTGAACGGTAGCGGAAACCATGCTTCCATATACTGCTGAGTGAGGGCCTCGGCCAGCTCTTTACCTGACTGCACTTGTTCCCATGGCTGGGCCTCATAATCCTCCAGGAAGATCAGCATTGCTTCGAATGATTCGGGGTAGTCTGTTATGTATCCATCTTCGCTCCAGAAGAGCCTCGACACCGCGGCCCAGTAACGTTGGGTCGCGATCTTCTGCTTCTCGGTATAGCCCGGCAAACCGAGGGACAGGCGCAGCCGATGCATGTCAGCGCCAATCCACGCCGTAGTGTAAATAACGTCACGGGCCGGAAAGGTCCCGGGCGCTTTCTTGGACAGTGCCTGGTGAACGGAATTGACATGGGCGAGTGAGCGTCGGGCGTCGGGGTTGGAAGGGCCGAATTCGAACCATTTCCAGAAGTGCTGAAGTGTGTCGTCCGTTCGCTTCTGCTTCTTCGTGATCGCCTTCTTGGTAATCTGACCCATGATGACGCTACCGGCCGGAGGCTGCGTAAAGCACTGAATACCCGTCGTGTACAGAATGTTCATGAACATGTCGTCAACATAGTATGTCGTCGACAATGCCCATATACGTTCGTAGTGAACTTCCGGGTCGAGGCTCTCGATCTCCCGTGCGATCCATTTATAACCTTTGCGGGTCGGAAACTCCAAAGCTGCTTGCATGCTGTACTCCCTCATCCAGCGCTATTTAAAGGTGGGCGTAACGGCGAGACTAAAACCGTATCATCACGCCAGTCTGCACAACCAACGGATCAAGCCGAACATGTGCTTGCACCGGAGCCCCGCCAAGAGTGCCTGTCGCGTTCGTGCGCAAAATCAGTTTCTTCAGGTCAATGAACAAGCCGATGTTTTTGGACAAACTATATTCGGTACCGATCTGCGCAATGCCGCCCCATGCCTGGTGAACATCAAAATTCTGAACGGCTTCACCAGACGAACTGAATACTTTCAAATAGGTGACCCCTGCGCCTACGTACGGATGAAATCCGCCGATGCCGTCGAACTGGTATTGCAGGGTCAGGCCGGCGGGTCCGTACTTGACCTTGCCGATCTTGCCGACGCTGGCGGCCGTGCCGTTGGCCGTCAGCGTGGTGGTCGCTGGAATTCCCAGCGTAAGGCCCAGGGAAATATGCGGTGTGAAGCGATATCCAAACTCCGTGATGAAGGCAGCGTTGTCCTTTACATCAGCACCTGCTCCAGGTACTGTGCTTCCCGCGACGGACAACTCAGCCTTTTCATCGAAGGCAACCCATGCCGGTCCGGTACGGATCCACCACCTGTCATAGTCAGCCGTGCCCTGCGCGTGCGCAACCTGAACAAATGCAAGACTCGCCAAAGCCACAATGGCTGGAGTAACTTCCTTTAAAACTTTATTCACGTTCGTCTCCGCTAGTTACGTCGTTATGTATTTTTGCGTGCGGGTGCGCCATCTCAACTCCGGACAGGAGTTAAGACCATTGGCACAACGCGCATCAATCCGGATTTCCGGGCTACATCTGCGAAAGCCAGCCGATAGATCTTTTGAGGGCGACGAGAACGCGTCAGGCGCTCGTGGCGGGGCGAGAGAAGATTTCTGATTGCAAATCGGATTTACAGTGACGACGGGCCAGCGCGCGCTGATCCCATCGCAAGAGGTGTCGTGGATGCACGAGGTTGTCTCCAGTTCGTTATGCCCCGGCGCGATGGTTGGTCTCGCCAGGTGTCGCCGACGCTTATTTCGTGCGCCTTGGCTTAACTGAAGTTTCGGCACGGCACGACGATTTGACAAGCCGATGGGTTAAATAACCATAATAGATGGAATCAATAACCCTGCCCGTTGACATCGCCGTCATCTACGTCGTGAAGCAGTAGCATCGTCCCCAAACAAATCGAGCACTTGAGCCCGCAGCCAGCGATTTCCGGGATCATTTTGCTGGGAGCGATGCCAATGCTGCTTCAAATCGAATGACGGCATCGAATAGGGAGGTTCAAGCGCACAAACGTCGGCAAACCGTGCGAACACCTCGGCCACGGCAGCCGGGACGGTGACGATCAGGTCAGTGGAGGCGATTACCATTGGAATGCTCAAGAAATGAGGCGAATGGAGCATCTCACGGCGCTGGACGCCTTTCGTCTTGAGAAACTGTTCGACGATTTCCTGACTGCGGCCTTCGGCCTGCACGACGGCGTGCGGTAGCGATTGAAACTGCTTCTTCGTTAGCCCCTCTGAGACAACCGGGTGGTCCACCCGGACCAGACAGACAAAGCTGTGACGAAACAGTCGTTGCTGGAAGACGTCCGTACCTTGAAGGTCCGGGAAATACCCAATGGCGAGATCCACTTCACTGCGCTGCAACGCAGCCATCAGATCCTTTGGAGCAGTCGACACAGTACGCACGTCAACGAGGGGCGCGTCTCTCGCGATCCGTTTCAGGATTTTGGGCAAGAAGACCATTTCTCCAACATCTGACATTGCAAGAGTGAACGTTCTGCGCGCTGTGCCTGAGTCGAAACCAGGCGCGGTAAGGATGTGCTCCCGGATATCGGCGAGGATCGACTGAACAACGGGGGTCAGTGCGATCGCGCGCGTCGTGGGTTCCATGCCATGTCTAACTTTTACAAATAACGGGTCCCCTAGCTGTTGGCGTAAATGTTTGAGAGCGTAAGACACGGACGGCTGACTTAGGCCTAACTCTTCCGCAGCCTTGCCGACATGTCCGTGCCGTTGCAAGGCGTCAAAGACCTTGATCAGGTTTAAATCAAAGTTATCCATTCTGTCTATCACCGTTATTTATGCTATCGGATTGCCAGATGATACGGCAACCGTGAAACTGACGGAAAGTCAATCGAGCAGAAAAACGGTCGGACGGCGTCCGCCGATCTCATCTCGGAAATACGGAGACAACTATGTTTGCCAGAAACTTGTGGTACGTCGCGGCTTGGGCCGACGAGGTGACAACCGTGCCGTTGGCGCGGACATTCTTGAATGAACCCGTCGTCCTGTTCAGAGGCACCGGAGGTTCCGTGGCGGCGCTGGAGGACCGTTGCTGTCATCGTGCGCTGCCGTTGCGCCACGGCGATGTTGTAGGTGACTGCCTGCGCTGCGCCTACCACGGACTGGAATATGATTTAAACGGCCAATGCGTCCGTATTCCCGGCCAGGACAAGATCCCGTCCAAGGCCAGGGTGAAAGCCTATCAGGTCGTCGAGCGCGACGACCTGATCTGGATCTGGATGGGGGAAGCCGAGAAGGCCGATGCAAGCAAGATTCCCGCATACCCGTGGCATCGGGACAGCAAATGGAAGTACAGGAAAAACACCTACCTTATCGACGCAGACCATCTGCTGATCTACGACAATCTGCTCGACCTGACGCATCTGGGTTACGTCCACAAGCAGACTATCGGTGGCGACGCGGAAACTCACTTTGCAGCGACAACGAAGACGACGCGCACGGACAATGGTGTTCGCGTGGAGCGCTGGATGCTGGATTGCGTTCCCCCTCCCACCTATACCTCTTCCTATACATTTGGCACCGATCGAGTCGACCGCTGGCAGGAAATCGAGTTTGAACCTGGACTTGTGCGAATCTTCACCGGAGCCAAAGACGTGGGCACGGGAGCACCGGAAGGCAACCGGGACGGTGGTTTCGGCTTCCGCGGTCTCAACGCGATGACTCCCGAAACGGACGACACAACGCATTACTTCTGGTCCGCCGCACACAACTTTCGCCTCGATGAGCCATCGGTCACAGACGAAATCTACCGGAATATCGTCATCACATTCGGTGAAGACAAGGAAATCATCGAGTCGCAATACCGCAGTATGAAGCGCACTCCTGACCGGCCGTTCATCGACATTGGATTCGATATCGCCCCGGTGCAGGCGCGTCGACTATGGGCAGCAATGATCAAGGCGGAATCGGCGCCGGCGCCGCTCTGAATCCAGGCGGGAAATATCATGAATATGATTGTCAAAGTTGCGGCCAGGCAGTTGGTCGCCGAGGATGTATGCGCGTTTGATCTTGTAAGTGCAGACGGAAGTCGTCTTCCATCGTTCACCGCGGGCTCGCACATCGACGTGCATCTCCCTGGCGGTCCCGTCCGCCAGTATTCGATTTGCAACGACCCGACCGAGACACACCGTTACTCGATCGGGGTGCTGAAGGCTCCTGGTTCTCGTGGAGGCTCCGTTGGTATGCACCGGCTCAAGGAAGGAACCACCCTCACAATCAGCCTGCCGCGAAATCACTTTCAGCTTTCGAGGGACGCGAAGCACTCGGTTCTGGTAGCTGGTGGCATTGGGATTACGCCGCTCTTGTCGATGGCCGAAAGCCTCGCCAGGGCCGGCGACTCTTTTGAGCTCCATTACTGCGCCCGCTCAAGCGCTAAGCTTGCTTTCATGGAACGCATGAAGGCATCGAGCTTTGTGTCGAGGGTCATCCTCCATCTTGACGATGGCGACGCCGCACAGCGTTTCGATGCGGCCTCCGTTCTCAGTGTTGCGAACGGTCCGGCCACACACGTGTACGTCTGCGGGCCGGGTGGTTTCATTGATTACGTCTTGGCGGCTGCGCGAGCTGCCGGATATGGCGAGGAGCTCTTGCATCGCGAATACTTTGCTAGCGCAATCGAAGACACCCACGCGGAGGACCGACCGTTTCAGATCCGAATCGCGAGCAGCGGCGAGGTCTTGCAAGTCGGCACCGAAGAAACGGCCTTGTCGGTACTCGCCAAGCATGGCGTTGACATTCCGACGTCGTGTGAGCAAGGCGTGTGCGGTACGTGCCTTACGCGCGTTCTCGAGGGCAGGCCCTTGCACAGAGATATGTTCCTGACTGACGAAGAACATGCAGCTAATGACCAGTTCACTCCTTGTTGTTCGCGCTCGTGTTCGCCGTTGCTAGTGCTTGATCTGTAGCGATGCGGATTGATTGCCTCACCTGGTGACAAATCGGATCGCGGCCTACAGGGGCGGCGGTACAGGTTTAGATGATTGATTAGTATTTCCCGCCATTCGAAGCGGGTCGGAGACCATTTTGCGCACTCAAGTTGGGATCATCGGAGCCGGACCGGCGGGCCTCCTTCTTTCACACCTCCTGCATCTGGAGGGAATCGAATCGGTCGTTATTGAAAGCCGCAGCAGAGCGGAGATCGAATCAACAATCCGGGCCGGGGTCCTTGAGCAAGGGACCATGGATTTACTCGACCAGTGCGGGCTCGGTGAGCGCATGCGTCGGGAAGGTGCGCTTCATCATGGATTTGAACTGGCGTTTGAAGGCGCACGGCATCGGATCGACTTGACCGAGCTGACCGGTCACGCAATCACCGTGTATGCGCAACACGAAGTGATCAAAGATCTCGTCGCCGCGCGGGTTGCAGCCGGGTCAGTGCCGGTTTTCAATGTATCGGGTACGACATTGAAAGGATTGGAATCCGAGCGGCCTAGTATTCGCTACTTCAGCGAAGGCAAGGACCACGTGCTTGAGTGCGATTACATCGTCGGGTGCGATGGTTTCCACGGGCCGTCGCGCGCGGCTATCCCGGCACATCTTCGACGAGAATACCAGCGAGTCTATCCATTTGGCTGGTTTGGCGTTTTAGTCGAGGCTCCGCCGTCGAGTGAAGAGCTGATCTATGCGCGACACGATCGCGGCTTTGCGCTGATCAGTACCCGCTCGCCTGGTGTACAGCGGATGTATTTCCAATGTGATCCAAGTGATTCCGTCGAGAACTGGTCGGACGACCGGATCTGGTCGGAGCTTCACGCTCGCGTGGAGGTGAAAGATGGATGGAAGCTTACCGAGGGCAGTATCTTCCAGAAAAACATCGTTGGGATGCGTAGCTTCGTCTGCAGCACGATGCGACACGGCCAACTGTTCCTCGCGGGCGACGCTGCCCATATCGTCCCGCCTACGGGTGCCAAAGGGATGAATCTGGCGGTGAATGATGTTCGCATTCTTTCTAAGGCATTTAAATTGTTTTACGCGACTGGCAGCAAAGCCAATCTCGAAACATACCCTGAAAATGCCCTCAAACGGGTATGGCGGGCAGAGCATTTTTCATGGTGGATGACGAGCATGCTTCACAGGTTCGACGATGCCACACCGTTCCAGCAGGAATTGCAACTCGCGGAACTTGATTACGTCTCATCTTCGAGAGCTGCCTCGACGGCCCTTGCGGAAAACTACGTCGGCATGCTTGCGAGTTGAGTGCGCCACTCGCTGGAAAATACAAAGTATCCGTTATTCGGACGCGTAGAGCAGCACTGCGCACCCGGCGCCCGTAAGGGTGGTCACAACTTACATTTGGAGGCAGGCATGTCGGGAAATCGTGGTGTCGTGTACGTTGGTCCAGGCAAGGTCGAAGTCCGTGCTCTAGCATTCCCAGAGCTTGCGGAGCCGAACGGTAAGAAGGCGAATCACGCCGTGGTCCTGCGAGTGGTCGCCACGAATATCTGTGGCTCAGATCAGCATATGGTTCGAGGGAGGACGACGGCGCCGGCAGGGCTTGTGTTGGGCCATGAAATCACGGGCGAAGTCATCGAAATTGGTTCTGACGTCATAACGCTCGCCAAGGGCGATCTGGTGTCAGTGCCTTTCAATGTCGCATGCGGCCGATGCCCAATGTGCAAGGCGCAGAACACGGGGGTATGTCTCAATGTGAATCCTGGTCGCCCTGGCGGCGCCTATGGTTATGTCGACATGGGCGGCTGGATCGGCGGTCAGGCAGAGTTCGTGATGATTCCGTACGCGGACTTCAACTTACTCAAAATTCCGGATAGGGACCGAGGAATGGCAAGGATCCGTGATTTGACGTGCCTGTCGGACATTTTGCCTACCGGCTATCACGGCGCAATCACAGCCGGTGTCTGCCCGGGTTCGACCGTATATATCGCCGGTGCTGGACCTGTGGGCCTCGCCGCGGCTGCATCTGCGCGCCTGCTCGGTGCTGCGGTGGTGATCATAGGCGACGTCAACAAAGTTCGTTTGGACCATGCCCGTCGTGTCGGCTTTGAAACCGTTGATCTGTCCGAGGACACATCCCTGTCGGACCAGATCGCGGTCATCCTCGGTGAAGCCGAAGTTGATTGCGCGATTGACTGTGTCGGCTTTGAGGCACGTGGGCACGGACACAGTGCTTCACAGACTGAGGCGCCAGCATCAGTGCTGAATGCTCTGATGGAGGTCACCCGTGTTGCGGGGAAAATCGGTATCCCCGGTCTTTATGTAACCGATGATCCCGGTGCGGTCGACCCGGCGGCCAAACGGGGCAGCCTGTCTGTACGATTGGGACTTGGGTGGGCGAAGTCGCATAGCTTCTTCACAGGCCAGACCCCGGTTATGAAGTACAACCGTAATCTGATGCAAGCGATCCTGTGGGACCGACTGAACATTGCCGAAGTTGTGAACGTGCAGGTTATCGGATTGGAGCGCGCACCCGAAGGCTATTCTCAGTTCGATTCGGGTGTACCTATGAAATTCGTACTCGATCCGCATGGTCTACTGAACGCAGCCTGAGGCTCCGGGTCGATGTTCTCAATGCGTGTGCGGGTCGTTTCGCCGCACACGCTAACGTCGACCTTGCCACCGACCAGGCAGAAGAGGCGCAGCCGCTCGCGATCCGCGCCGTTCTAACCTGGTCTTCGATTAGCCCTGAGCGGGATGGGCGTCGTTGCGAAAGCTTTGCCAGGCGCTGAGCACATTCGCCGCAGCGCCTTGAAATTCCGCCACAATATTTATGGTGCCATGTGGTTTACAAAATAGCTGGAGCCACGCCAATGCTCGATCGGCCTTCCGACATCGGAGGCTGCGCGCATGCGTGGTTTCCGTGCTGGATGGCTCTTTCTCACTCGGCTCCTCTTGAAGGAGCGCCCGTCGGAAAATCGCAGTCGCTCCGAATTGTTGGACAGAATGGTGGCACGGTTGAACGGCCTCGATTCCACTGAAGGAGAATCCAAATGACAGACCAAGTTGAGACCCACGAGAGCAACACTGAATTCGGGCCATCCCATCGCCCGAAAAAATGGATCGCTCAAGAGATCGAGTCTCTCGATCCTGAAGTCGATTACGAGCGGATTTGGAAGTTGACGATGACGTATCACATCGACGACTTCTTGATGAACCTGGTCTATACGCTTGGAATTCCGGCGTTTACTCAGCCGCCCAATGGCAGCATCATGATGGGCGAGATCACCCGGAAAGCGGCCGACTACGGTCAGAAGCGTGCCGACGATACTCTGCAGCATTTCTGGGCCTGGTTCGAATACGGTCCTTCCGACCTCCGCGCGCGTGGGTCGGTGGAGCATGTCAATCGCATTCACGAAGCCTTGTCCAAGCGCCTGCCGGGCACGTTTCCCGCGCGAGATGTGATCTACACGAGCGCATGGATCGGCGTGGCCTATCACCGTCTCCGTTTGGCCGCTGGATTGCCCGGTTTCACGGAAAAGCAGAAGATTGCGACGCAGCGTTATTGGGCTGCGGTCGGGCGGATATTCTGGAGTGAAGACGGGTATGTGACCAACTACCCGGAAAGCTTCGACGCCATGCTCAAATTCGTCGAAGAATACGAAGCGGAGCCTTGGGAGCAGGTCGAGTCCGGCCGGCTCCTAAGTCAAGCCATCAACGAACAATTCTATGATGCTTATTTCCCCGGCGCCTTGAGGGCTCTGGGCGAGCAGATCGTTCTCTCGTTGCAAATTCCGAGCATCCGCAAGCTCATGCAAATGGGCGATCCTGATCCTGCGGCGCAGAAACTCATCCTCAAGGGGCTCGGGGTTTATCTTGCCCTGGTCGAAGACGTGTTGCCCGACCCGACGCTTTCGACGCCGGAGCGAGCCAGGCTCGAGAAAGTGCGGCCGGCCCAGCATATCGATCCTCCAAGCTCGCCCCTGAGATGTCCGGTCTCAAGCGCTGCGCGCAGCGAAGCTGTCGCTGCGCCGGCGGGAGCGGGGACCAATGGCACGTCAAAAGGCAAAAAGTCCTAGCCTGCGGCGCCGAAGGGTCAGCGCTAACCAGGCAGGCGGATTACGCGGTCAAACCTCTGGCGAGTTCTCGCCGGTGCGCGGCCGCGACACGTCAAGCCTCGCATTGACTCAAGTTATTCGTTGCCGAGCCAAGGTCGTTGCCTCATGTAATTTGCTACCCGTCAGAATGCTGGCGGGAGCGACTTATGACGAGGCGGCTCCGCATGACAACACAGCGGGAATTGACTGAGGCAGTCGGTGAGCGGTACCGTGGTTCTGACCGGCATTAGAAGCGCGAGATACCGGATAAGTTTGTTGAGGTGACGGGCTATCACCGCAAGCACGCCATCCGTGTACTGCGCAGGAGCCGCAGCCGCCGAGAGCGAAGCCCGGTCTACAGCGACGATACCATGACGAGGTGCGGGCCCGGTTGATGATGCTGCGGGAGGCTGCAGACCGGATCTGTGGCAAGCGTCTGAAGGCGCTCATTCCGACGCTAATCGACTCCCTGACGCGGCATGGTCACCTCACGCTATCGAAGGCTGTGCGCCAACGGCTCAATCAGGTCAGCGCCGCCACCATTGACCGAATGCTGCACCACGTGCGCGAGCGGGCTTTCGGTGGCCAACACCGGCGCGCCAGCGGAGTTGGCAGTGCTATTCGCCGCGCCGTGCCGATTCGGACGTTCTGGGACTGGAACGATCCGCTGCCCGGTCATTTCGAGATCGATTTCGTTCAGCATTGCGGTGGCGGCAAGGTTGACGGCGACCTCGTGCACACGCTTGTGATGACGGATATCGCGACGGGAGGGACCGAATGTCTGGCAACGCCGTTTCGCAGTGGTGCATTCGTCCTGGAGCATATCGAGCAGGTCAGCCGTGCGTTGTCGTTTCCGCAGCGCGGTCTGGATTGCGACAACGATACCGCCTTCATGAACGAGAGACTGTGTCGGTTATGGCAGGCTACAGGGCCTCGAGGCCACCAAAACCCTTGCTTCCCTTTACCAGGTGTCGCCGCGGCTCTATATCAACTTCTTCCAGCCGTCGTTCAAGCTGAAATCGAAGACGCGGCACGGCGCCGAGGTGACGAAGCACTATGAATCGCCCTTAACGCTGCTCGAGCGCGTCCTGCGATCGGCCTCGGTGCCGGAGGCAACCAAACGCAAACTGCGAACTCGATTCGCCAGGTGGGTCGTCGCATCGGCGTGAAATCGTGCGGCGATTCTGGGAGCAAATCGCAACAGGCGTTACAAGTGAGTAGGCTGCAGAGGCGGTTCAGGTGACGGTCATCGATGACGACCTAGGCCGCTCGGGCTCGGGTATCCATCGGCCCGGCTTCGAGCGCTTGCTGGCCGCCCTTTGTAGCGGCGCGGTGGGCGCAGTATTCTGTATCGAAGCGTCCCGGCTCGCGCGCAACGGGCGTGACTGGCACCTCGCTCGAATTCTGTCGGCTCTACGAGGCGATGCTCGAGCATTACGGCGTCGTCGCCGACCCTGCCCGTGTACGCGACCCGAATCGAAAGGGGACCGTCGAGAACGCGATTCAACATACGCAGGGCACCGCGCTCGCCGGCCGCCGTTTCGAGTCGCTCGAAGCCCAGAACGAATTCCTGATGCACTGGGAGGCGAACTGGGCGGCCAAACGCATTCATGGCAGCACCCGGCGACAGGTCGAGGCCATGTTCCAGGAGGAGAGGCCGCATCTGCGGCCGTTGCCGACCACCGGCTTTCGCAACTTCATGGAGGTCGTGCGTACCGTCTGGGACGACACCACTGTCAACATCGATCGCAGCAACTGTGCGGCACGACCCGCACCGATCGGTAGTCTCGTTTCAGTGCGGATCTACGATTCCACCATCGAGATTCGCGATCGCCGTACGCAGGCCTTGCTGCGCACCCATCCTCGCGCCCTGCAGGCCGGTTCGCTTGAACTGCCCGAAGACGAACGCCCGTTCAATCCGTCCCGCCAGAGCGCCTTCCTGCTCGCGAGCGCTGGCGACATCGGGCCGCAAACCAAGGCGCTTTGCCAACACATGTTCGACAGCGAAGGTCGCGTCGGCCATCGCGCCATGTGGGGCATGGTCGGTCTGGCGAAGAAGTATCCCGCCCGGCTCGTTGAACAGGCCTGCGACCACGCACTACGTCATCACGTCTACCGGTACAAACAGGTGCGCGCGATCGTCGAGCAGCTGTTCGAACAGGCACTCGAGCGTCTCGATCAGGCACCGCAACTCGAACTGCCTCTCACGCAGGACCACCCGCTGATCCGTCCTGCCGCCGAATACGGCGAACTCTTTACCCTCGGTGCGCAGCACGGCACCGAGCCTCAACCTTCAACGCGAGAAACACAGACATGAGCATGACATTGCCGGAAATCGAACGGGCTCTCGCCTGGATGCACGAGCGGCCAGAGCGGCAACCGTCCAAATTTCTTGCGGTAGCTATCTAACGTCGTCGGCTCGTCGGCGGCGCGTGCGAGCGATGCCCGAATGGCCTCGCGATCGCGTTTGCCGCGGCGATCCGCGCGTGCCCGCCCGTCGCGCGGTTTGTTCCCTCGCGACCCTCAATGTTAGAGGGAATCGCGAGCCTCTCAAGCGGTGCTGGGCGCAGCGCAAGGAGGCTACCGTAAGGCGGCTTGCACATATCGGTGAGCTTTCTCGGGCGCCGGCGCCCGAGGGCGCGCCTGCCTAATTGGAAGATGTCGCCAAGACACTTATCTTAACATTACAGAATTAATGTCAAAATTCTGCGCTGATGTCGTCGGATATGAGCCGGTTTACGTAGTAATATATGCGAAAACCTCAACGCAAGAACGACCTCATGATCGATGTCCCGTCCTCCGACGCCGCGCTGGCCGCCGAGATCGAGCACCTCAAGGCCCGGTTCCCGAAGACCCGCGAGCTGTACCGCGAGGTCTGCGCGCTGCTGTTCTTCCGCTTCGGCATCACGCCGACCGCGAACCGGCTTTACCAACTGGTGAAGCGGGGCAGCATGAGCACGCCGACCCAGGTCCTCGGTGAGTTCTGGACCGAATTGCGCGAAAAAAGTCGCGTGCGCATCGACCATCCCGACCTGCCTGCCGATCTCGGTGCGGCCGCCGGTGAACTGGTCGCGACCCTCTGGACGCGCGCCACCGCGTCAGCCGTGGCCGCGCTCGACGCGCTGCGCGCCGAGGTCGAGGCGCGGCGGGCCGAGGCGCAGCAGTCGGTCGTTGCTGCCCGCGACGAACTGGGTCGCACCGAGACTGCACTCGAGCAGCGCACCGCGGCGCTGCTGGCCGCGCAGGTCGAGGTCCGGGAGCTGGAAAAGGCGCAGGCTGAAGCTCACGCGCAGCGACAGTCACTCGAAGCGGAGCTCGCGCGACTCAGGGACGCGCTGGCTGGGCGCGATCGCGAACTCGTGGAAGTGAGGGAAGGGTTTTCGCGCGATCTGGAGAAGCAGCGGGAAGCGGCTGAACGGGCCGGGGAACGGCTGCGGGCCGCCGAAAAGCGCGCCCTGCTGGAGATTGATCGCGAGCGAAGTATCGCAACGAAGCTGCAGAAGGAGCTGGAAGAAGCCGCGCGTCGTGCGGACCGGAAGGACGACGACCAGCGCCGTGCATCGGAAACCATGCGCGCGCAGCTGGGTGACGCGCGTCATCACGCGGGCGTGCTGCAGGGGCGCCTGGAAGCCGTTCAGGCCGAGAATGCCCGGCTGCAGACGGAGGTGATGACGCTGCGCGAAGCGGAAACGCGTGCGCGGGAAGACAGGCCGTCTGCTGTCCCTGCAGCGGTCCGGAAGACATCACGTTCGACCCGTTCGTCCCGGGTCGTACCGACCGCCAGCCCAGCCAGGCGTCGCAAGAAAGCGGTATAAACGCAAAGTTACCTGCCACCAGGGACATGGGCTGCATGGCTGATATCTACCTGCTCTCCGGACTGACGCTTCCACGAGGCGTCGCGCATGAGTCGCTGCCCGGGACAGTGACGCGCTTCGTGTCGGATTGCTGGCCAGGCATGAGCCGCACACAGATGATTGCCCGCGCGAAACGGCGAGGTTTGCGCCTGTCGTTCCGCGCAACCGCGCCATGTCCGCCCGGCGAAACCGGCGTGTTCGAGCTGCGCTTCAACGATGGCGCAGGCGAATGCCTGATGCTGGCGCGGCTAGAGCGAATCGGAAAAAGGGAGCGTTAAACATCGGCAGACCGGCCGGACCGACGTGTCCCGCCCCCCGCCGCGAGACTCCCGGCAGATCAGCCTGTTCTGAGGCGTCAGTACCGGTTGCCGCGCAAGCGGCTGGTCGATATGCTCTCACCCTCCAACATAGACCCGGAGCGAGAAGTGCGGCGCGTGACAGTCAGGAAATCATCGGTGCATGGCCGCGGCGTCTTCGCGCTACAGGCGATTCCTGCGGGCCAGCGGATCTTCGAATATCGTGGTGAGGTCACTTCGTGGCGGCTGGCCTCTGCCCGGCAGCGGCGCTCCGGCGTGCCCGGCCATACGTTCATCTTCGGACTGGCTGACGGGCGCGTGATTGACGGCAGCGTCGGGGGCAACGGCGCCCGCTGGCTGAACCACTCCTGCCAGCCGAACTGTGAGGCGATCGAGGACGGGCGGGGACGGGTTTTTATCGAAACGCTCAAAGACGTCATGCCGGGCGACGAGCTTTCTATCGCCTATGGACTCACGATCGATGAGGTGCTGTCCCCAGAAATCGTCGCTGACTACGTGTGCCGCTGTGGGTCGAAGAAGTGCACGGGCTCAATGCTAGCCTGACGAGCGCAAAACGGCTTGCGCCAGATGCAGGGGAACCCAGCGCTAGCCGTGTGGAACGGGCAGCTCCTGAATCCTGGTCGTGTAGTTGTTTTGAAACCGAAAGCGCCGTCCCTGAAGCGACGTGAAGATTGTCTCCGCACTGCGGAGGTAATGTAGGGCAACCGGGAAAGTCGCGCCCAGTTGGCCGTCCAGCACCGGCTCCGGTAACGTATCTTTCTCTCACATCGGGCAACGCAATCGCAGTGCCCGTTTCACAGGAAATGAAACCATGAACAAGCAGGAACTTGTCGATGCCGTGGCTGCTGCGACCGGAAACAGCAAGGCGGCCGTCGCAGGCGCAGTCGATGCACTCATCGGGGCGGTGACGGGCGCGGTCGCGAAAGGCGAGGCTGTGCAGCTGGTCGGCTTCGGTACCTTTGCGACCGGAGCGCGCGCCGCACGGATTGGTCGTAACCCCGCCACCGGCGCGGAGATGCAGATTGCCGCGGCAACGACCGTAAAGTTCACGGCAGGCAAGGCGTTCAAGAACGCCGTGAACGCAGCGTGAATGGTATGGTGACGCCTTTTCTTCCGCCGGTGGCCGGAGCGCACCTCGCATGAGCGCGCTCACGCCCGCACCACTGCTGAACGAAGTCCGGGTCCTGATCGATTCGGCACGTGAGCGCACGGCGGCAGCCGTGAACGCCGAGCTGAGCCTGCTGTACTGGCGGGTGGGGCGCTGCATCCGCGCGGAGGTGCTGGGGGGCACCCGTGCAGAATATGGGCAGCAGGTGATTGCGTCGCTTGCACAGGCGCTGACCACCGACTATGGCCGTGGCTGGAGCGAACAGCAACTACGGCATTGTCTGCGCGCCGCGGAGATTTTTACGGACGAGGCAATTCTCTCCGCAGCGCGGAGAGAATTGAGCTGGACGCATATCAAGGCGCTGATCTATATCGACGACCCATTGAAGCGCGAATTCTACCTTGAACTCTGCCGGCTTGAGCGCTGGTCGTCCCGGCAACTGCAGGAACGGATGAATTCGATGCTGTTCGAACGCAGCGCGATTTCACGCAAGCCGGCAGAGGCCATCCGGCATGACCTGGCGCAGTTGCGGCAGGAAAAGCGGGTGCAGCCGGACGTTTTGCTGAAAGATCCGTATGTGCTCGATTTCCTCGGCCTGAACGATCACTACCTCGAAAAGGATCTCGAAGACGCGATCCTCCGGGAAATGGAGCAATTCCTGCTTGAACTCGGCGCCGGCTTTACGTTTGTGGCTCGCCAGAAGCGGCTACAGATCGATAACGACGACTTCTACATTGACCTGCTGTTTTACAACCGCAAGCTGAAGCGACTGGTGGCCGTCGAACTGAAGCTTGGCGCTTTCAAGGCCGAACACAAAAGCCAGATGGAACTCTATCTTCGCTGGCTCGCAAAGCATGAGCATGAGCATGAGCAGGAGCCGGACGAACTGCCGCCGCTCGGCATTATCCTGTGCGCCGGAAAGAAACAGGAGCGGATTGAACTGCTCGAACTGGACAGGAGCGGGATCCATGTTGCGGAATATCTGACCGTGCTGCCGTCGCGAGAGACGTTGCAGGCCAAACTTCATCAGTCAATTGAGACGGCGCGGCTGAGGCTGCAGAACAAGCCGTAGAAGTGAGAGCGGGACAGGCTGTGTTTCAGCACGGGTGGCGAAATGGCGGCGCTCCGTCAACCGCTGGCGTGGTGGCTTGGCGTGCGATCCGACGAGCGGTCGCGGCTTCGGCGGTGGCCGCTACAACTTTTAGTTCGAAAACGCTCTTACTTTTCCTTCATCGGACGGCGTCGGAGGGACATGGCGGGTCGGGCGGGCAGTTTCTGGCGATCGGCCAACCCGGCGCAGCGCCTTGCCGGGCGGGGTTTCCCGGTCAGTGAAGCGGGCCACGTGAAATTTGACGAGCAAAATCGACATTCGTGATAGCTCCAGTTATCAGATATGGCGATTTTGGGTCGGCCGGCTTTCCGCAGTGTCGAAGGGCGGATAGAGCCGGGGAGGTCGAGGCGGTCAGCGGTAATTCGGCGAGACACCCGGTTGCCTACGATTTGTCTGTGGCCCGTCCGCTGCGGTAGTGTGTGCATGTTTTCTTAACCCGACGGACAGCAGATGAACAAACAGGAACTGATTGACGCGGTCGCGGAGACTACCGGCGACAGCAAAACCGCGACCGGTGCGGCGATCGATGCGGTCCTCGCGACCGTGACACGCGCGGTCACCAATGGTGAGGTGGTCCAGCTGATCGGCTTCGGATCGTTCTCAACGGGCACGCGGGCCGCCCGGGTGGGCCGCAATCCGTCGACCGGCGCAGAGATCCAGATCCCGGCGGCGAGGACGGCGAAGTTCACCGCGGGCAAGGCCTTCAAGGATGCGGTGAACGGGGCATGACACAGGACGGGATCGAGCCGGTCGCGTACGCGGACCTCCAGCAGGACATCGCAGACGTTGTTGCCGCGACGCGCGCGGCCGCAGCGCGCAGTGTCAACGCGCTCATGACCGCGAGCTACTGGGCGATCGGGCGGCGCATTGTCGAGTTCGAGCAGGGCGGGGCAGAGCGTGCCACTTACGGCGAGGCCTTGATCCGGCGGCTGGGTGCGGATCTTTCAGCGAGGCTCGGTCGTGGCTTCGGCGGGCGGAACCTGGCCCAGATGCGGGCTTTCTACCTGGCGTGGCCGGTTGACCGGATAGTGCAGACACTGTCTGCACTATCGGCCGACGCTTCAATGGTGCAGACGGTGTCTGCACTTTCTGCAGGGCAACCGGTTTCCAGTCTGGCCGCGCACACTGGGCCCAGGCTCGGCGGCCCCGAGCTCGGCACCATCGCACGGGCGTTTCCGCTGCCGTGGTCCGCGTACGTTCGTCTCCTCGCCGTGAAAACCGCGGAGGCCCGCAGCTTTTACGAAACCGAGACGCTGCGCGAAGGCTGGTCCGTACGACAGCTCGACCGGCAGATCGGCAGCCAGCTCCATGAGCGGCTCGCGCTGTCGCGCAACAAGGCGGCCCTCCTCAAAAAGGCGGCTGAGGTGCAGCCTAGTGAGGTGCTCACCCCGGAGGAGGCCATCCGCGATCCGTTTGTCCTCGAGTTTCTCGATCTCAAGGACGAGTACTCGGAATCGGACCTGGAGGCCGCGCTGATCCAGCGCCTGACGGACTTCCTCCTCGAGCTCGGTGACGACTTCGCGTTCATCGGGCGGCAGCGGCGTCTAAGGATCGACGACAGCTGGTTCCGCGTCGACCTGGTGTTCTTCCACCGCCGACTGCGATGTCTGGTGATCATCGATCTGAAGGTGGGCAAATTCAGCTATGCCGATGCCGGCCAGATGCACCTCTATCTGAATTACGCGCGCGAGCACTGGGTCAAGCCTGGCGAAAATCCGCCGGTCGGGCTGATCCTGTGTGCCGAGAAAGGTGCGGCCGAGGCACGCTATGCACTCGACAACCTGCCGAACAAGATTCTCGCGGCGGAGTACCAGACAATGCTTCCCGATGAAACGCTGATCGCCGCCGAGCTCGAGCGGACCCGCGCCGAACTCGAACGGCATCGGTTGGCTGACGGTACAGAGACAGCGTCAACGGGAGATTGATGAAGGGGCATCCACGGCAAGTTCGCCAGGCGGCTCAACGTTGTCTATTGAGATCGAACCCGCGGTTCCGGTGAGATGAAGTGTCACAGCCCGGCGTGCGTCATGTCGGCTCTCGTGGTCAACGATATCGACGTGTCGACCCCCGGTAGAAGAGCGAATGACTCGATCCGGGGGCTGAATACTGAACAGCGCACCATGGCCTGGTGAAAACGGTCCCAGCATCGGTATTCGGAAAAGCCACCAATTTCGGTGCGGCGCTTCGAGCAATCTCGCGCTAGCGAACTCCCCGGTTTCCACGAACAGATGACCACGCTAGCAGCATTGTTGAACTTGCTAGCGCCTCTGTGAACACTGCTAGCGTCAATCGGGACACTAACAGGCGCAGTACGACGCGATGCGCCTGCGTCGTCGTCCGGGCCGAATTCGTGCGATGCGCAGAACCTTCAGTCGGGCGAGCGGATCGAACATCTCCTTGTCGACATTGACCGGCGCCGACTTGCGCTTGGTAGTCGCGGGACGCTGCGCAGCCGATCGGTTTTTCGTGCTGTGTTGTCGGATGCTGGCCGCCGTGGCAGAGTTGTGCGGGTTGCAACGGTCATTAACGACGTTAACAAAATGAGTTCTTCAGTGTTCGCCTGCAGATGACGCAGCAAGCGATTTTCATGAAGGCTTCGTGGATAAATGCAAGGCGTTCGAAGCGGATGCGCAGTCGCCGAAAGTTGTGGAGCCACGAGATGGTGCGCTCGACAACCCAGCGTGTCTTGCGCAGTCCGCTGCCGTGCGGTTCGCCGCGTCGGGCGATTTCAGTGGCGATTCCGGCTGCGTGTAGCGGACGGCGATATTTGTCGTGATCGTAGCCGCGGTCACCCTGGACGATGCGGGGTTTCGAAAGTGGCCGGCCGCGCTTGCCAGTAATGGGCGGGATGGCGTCAACCAGCGCGTGAAGCTGGGTGACATCGTGGCGGTTGGCACCGGTGAGAATTATCGTAAGTGGGATGCCCTGCGCTTCGGTAATCAGGTGGTGCTTTGAACCTGGTCGCGCGCGGTCGGTGGGATTCGGTCCCGTTTTTGACCTGCACCCACGGCGCGGATCGAAGACGAACCGACAACGACACGGGACCGGTCAATCTGGTTGGCCTCGCGTAGCTTTGCGAGCTGGACCTCGTGCAGCCGGTCCCAGACACCGGCGGCCTGCCAGTCGCGCAGACGGCGCCAGCAGCTCATGCCGTTGCCGCAGCCCATCTCACGTGGCAGCAGCTAAGTGCGCCCGGGATTTCTGCGGTCCGCAATGCAATTCGCCATGGGAGAACGGATGACTGTCGAGAAACGGACGGCTAAAGTGACGCTCCATCGGAGCGTGCAACTGCGATCGGTCCGTTTCCTGTGATGCGGTCCGCATCGCCACACTAACAGTCCCCGCGAATGGTAGGTACCGTCGACGCAGCGGGTCGGGGATCAGGACGGGTTATCGTGCAAACTGCTATTATCCCGGTCTAACTCAAAAATTCAGACCAGCGGGGAGAGCGGTGATATTGACACTCGGGATTGGGGCTATCGTTGCGGGCGTGATTTTGTTTTTTCTAAGTATCCGGCAGCAACAAAAAGTCAGCGCAAGCGGCGGAAGCATTGCAGTTGGTGGGAAAAACACGGGAACGATCACAAACACCAACACTGCTGGATCTGGACACGGTGCGGGTCATAGTGTCCTGACTATATTGGCGATCGTTGTCGAGCTGGCAGGAATCGCTGCCACCGTTTGGCATCTGCTCACAAAATGATCGGCACCAAGACCGTTGCGAGCGACGGCTCGGTCTCCATGGGTGGGGACAACAGGGGTTCGGTGGTGAACATTAGCGGCTCGCCGGGGGCGCGAGTTACCGTCGCTAACGCATCCAAGAAGCTACCCAGCTATCTTGCGCAGGTGATCAATGTTTTCGCAGAGTTTGACCTGAATGAACCTGCGATAGCGTCCAGTCAGCCTAGCGAGCTTCTACCACCGATAGAAGCCAAGCTCATACACAACCAGGTCACGGACCACTCGCTGGTTCGTGACTACCGTCTCTTCTTTCATCTTTTGTTGCGGGCATATCAAGGTGTCGAACAGCAGAATAGCAGCGCGCGAGAGCTGGTCCGACGTAGCGCTGGCCGAGCGTACGAAGCTGCGCTGACTGAAGCTTGCGTTGCTAATACGGTTTCGGTCGCGCTCAGGCAGGAATTTGCATGCATGAACGCGCATTTGCTTCTCGATGTGACGATCGCGCGCCTGACGGAAGGCTATAAGGCTTCCATCAACACCGATGCGCAAGAGATTGAACTGGTTGATCTCGCAATTTCGCTGGTTGTGTTCGATGCGATGACAGAATGTCTGGTGCTAGCGAGGCCCAAGAATGCTGTTGCCGCGTGAACAGAGTTCTTGGAACTGCGGCTACGTTCTTGGGGCAGTTGCGCTTCAATGCCTGAGAGTATCACCCGCAGATCTTCCCAGGCTTCAGACTCGAATGTCAGAGAGATTGGGGCGACAGATTTCGCCAACGCAGGTGACTGAAGCCGCGACTTGGTTATATATGCTTGAGAAAGTTAGATTAGACGACGAGGGAACGTTGCACCTATGCTACTGACATCGCTGACCGTGGCAAAAGGCGGACAAGTGATTCGGACAGTCACCTTTAAGCAAGGTCTTAACCTCATCCTCGACGGACCTACCGTTCCGGGGACGCAATCGGGGAACAACGTTGGTAAAACCACTGTACTTCGCCTGATTGACTTTGCATTGGGATCTGACGGCACCGATATTTGGACGGACGCCGAATTCAAACGAGTTAACCAGGAAATATACGATTTCCTTCATGCCCCCGCGCCAGTCTCTGTGACGTTACGGTTCGTTGACACCATCGGCGTGCAGCATGAACTGGAACGGCGGTTCGTTGCCGCACGAACCAAGGACCCTGCAGCGCTCGTAGTGGACGGTGCCGCCTGCAAAAACATTACGGCTTATAGGCTTTCTGTCAAATCGATTCTTTTCGGTTCGGTTGGCGAAAAACCGTCGCTCCGGCAACTTGCTCCGAAGTTCGTAAGATCAACTTCAGAGCGAATGAGCCGCACGCTCAAGTTCCTCTCAGGTCCCGCGCGCGACGCTGAGTACGAAGTAATTCATCTATTCCTCTTTGGTTTCTTGAACGTCAAAGTGCTGGAAGCCAGACCTCGCTTAGTCACGCTGACGAAACGGCTAGAGCGCGACTTGCTCGCCGTCTCACGAAAGCGGAAAGAGGGAGAGATTGAACAATTGCTAATTCACTTGCGAAAGGAAATCGAAGCCATCGAAAGTGCGTCGACGATTCGGGGTGAAGTGCCTGAGCTGACCGAGCGTGCGAGGAGCATAGTGGCGATTAGGGCCAGCGCGTCACGTCTGTCGGGCGAGCTTGGCGAAGCCCAAGCGGAACGTTATGCAATCCAGCTGGCGCTCGAAGATTTTGAGAAGGAATACGTTCGCGTTGACGATTCAGTGATCGAGCGCACTTATCAGGAGGCGCAGGCGTACCTGCCTGAGCTCCACAAGCGATGGACTGAAGTCAGATCATTCGCAGACAATCTGCGCGAACGTAAGCAGACCTTTTTGAAGTCACAAGCCGAGGGATTGGGCGCACGCATAGATGCGATTAACCTCGATTTGGAGGCATTGGCGCGACGTGAACATCTGCTTGTCTCGCAGGTTGAACATTCACCGGACTTCTTGAGGGCACTCGATGTGCGAGCGGATCTGCAAGAAAAGCTCAAGGAGCTTGGAAGCCTAGAGCAGTCGTTCGAAGCCATTCAGGACTTGAAGCAACAGATATCTGACAGCAATAAGAAACTGGATTCCACTGCGAAGGAACTCGAAGAAGCTAAGTGGCTATTGACCAAACATGTAGGCGTTTTCAACCAGTATTTTTCAAGGCTGTCGAAAGATCTGTATGGAGAGCAGTACTTGCTGCATTTCGAAGAATCAGTTCGGGGCACATTGAGATTTGAGCTAACTGCTGTTGGCGCCAACGTCGGAGCCGGCAAAAAGATGTCTCAGACTGCGGCGTTTGATCTTGCTTACATTGAGTTCTTGAGGGAAACGGGTTTGAGGTTTCCCAGATTCGCATGTCATGATGGTTTGGAATCTATCCATGACAATCAACTGCGATCACTGTTGGAGCATGCGGCCACCTCTGAAGGACAATTGATTGTTGCGACACTGCGTGACAAGCTTCCGGCAATGGAAGATGGATTTATCGACGACAACACTGTTGTCGAGCTTTCGCAGTCAGACAAGCTTTTCCGCTTCTGACGCGCGGCCGGCGGAGGGTGGTGGGCGAAAACTGAAATCATATAGCTGCGCTTTGGGACGTAACTCCCCTGACGAGAATCGGCCCATGTTCCCCTGGCACCGGTGCAGACCGGATCTCGAAGCCGCCGCGGCCGCTGAAGGGCTTGACTGACAGCCGGACCACACCGGACAAGCAGTGCGTGATCCGGGCGACGATGACCCCGTGTCAGTCCGCGGCCATGCCACGCTGGACCGTGTCGGGCGGTCGAAGCCACGCATGACCGCCGGTCAGCGTTGCGAACTCCGGATCGCCACCGCGGATCACCCTCCGGATACACGTGGCCGCGAGCGGCTGAATGCACCGGTCTTCGTGCTCACTTGGTTCTTCCGTCGAATCGCCACGGCGGATGAGGTCGCGGCGCACTAGCTTAATCGCAAGGCCGACGGCGGACTTGAGCGCGCTCACCGGGACGTCCGCCTCCACCAGGCACGGCGTGCCAATTGCGCGCAGCAGCTGCGACGTCGCGGCATCGTCCTCATGCAAGTTATAGAGCGCTTCGCCTCCCCAGTAGCGAAAAAAGCGGCCAATGCCATGTTCGCCGGCCAGACGCGGCGGGAAGAAGCAGAACCAGAGCATGCCCGCCCGGTTGCTGTCGTCGGCCTGATTGACTGTCTGGAGTCGCCCGGCAACGTCGCCAGGTAGCAGGTTCGCCAGCACCAGGGCCTCGATACGGCGGCGCAGCATCGCGCCGTCCGGCAGCTGCTTACCGGACGCAATGATCTGCCCTATCTCGGCATCGGTGAGCCGTGTGCAGTGCCATCCGGTTATCGAATATCGCGAGAGCGCTTCGGCAACCGCCATGATTGCAGTATCCCAGAACGGCGCCCCAACTCGATCCGGCGCGACCTCCCAGTTCAGGAACACCTCGCGATGTTCATCGAGCAGTTTAGTCAGTCTGGTCGGCCATACGTCCGGCTCTCCGAGTGGCAGTGGTTCATGTGACATTGGAGCAGTTCCGTCCTGTCTACGGTGGCAAGCGCCACTTGTCCCGCAAAAAGTCAGAGCGAGCGCACGATCCGATAGTCAGATGGCGACTTCATCAAACAGCTCGCCGCTTTCCCCACCATGCGGCACGTCTTTTCGTGCGAGTGGTGAGGCAGCGGGTGTTCAGTCTCACGTTAATAGAAAAGCAAACTGACATTGGTGGACAACCTATTTCAACGACAAACGATTGGTGCATTGGCTTTGGCAGACCGAGTCGATGACATCAAGCGCGTGCCCGTCTCAGACAAGTTGAATCAGCCATTTCCAATTCCCCTTCCTTCTTCGTTCGATTCGTCCGAACCCTGCTCTTCGCGAGCTCCGACCACCGGCTTTGCTGACGCTTCCGGGCTGTTTCTGCGGCTGATGACCTGATGCACTCGCGTTCGGTCGAGGTAACTTATAAGGGTTTGAATCGAGTCGTCGCGACTTTGGCGCTTTCCGAGGTTGAGCCCGAGAATGCTCGCTAGGGAGCGTATGTTTTCGCCGACCGCGAACAAGTCGTCCGACTGGATGGCGGCCTCAATTTCACGAAGGTCCGCCGATGCGCACCATGAGGCGAAATCGTTTAGGCGGCCTTTCTCTTGCACCGGGTTCGCGCGCCCTCGCGGCTTCGCTCGCTCGCCTTGCTGCGAGGCCCGCGATTTGAGCTTGGTCAAATCATCGAGCACATGGAGCAAGTCCTTGCCTTCGTAAAGATCGAGGAGTTCGGCAGCTTGGCGCAGGAGCCTTGACAGTTCGTTCGCTTTCACTTGTCCCCCCTATACGCGGGCAATGAATTCTTGCGACACTCGCTGCAAGGCGTCGGCTTGCTTCTTCCCGTTCGCCTTCGCTTTGGGGAAATGGTCGTAGCTGTAAACGGTCATGTTGTTGTCAGCCGCCGTCGAAATGCCGTCGCCGTCGGTCACGTAGTTGTCGAAGAGCATGCTTGGATGCTGTGCCTGCATCGATTGAATGGTTTCTCGGTGAGTTTGTTTTGGACCACCGCCGTGTTCATCCACCATGTTGAAGATGATGCCTTTCAGCTCGGCGTTCGAGTAGGGCGTTTCAATGCCCGAGTAGTCGACCATCTGGCCGAAGTTCTTGTTGAGCCGATCCATCTCCGATCGAATCAACGAAATGCCGACCGTCGAGAGGAAGTCGGGGATGGCGGGGATCACGTAGGAGTCGCTGGCGAAGAAGGAGTTTTGAGTGACCAAATTGATATTCGGTGGGCAGTCCAAGATCACGTAGTCGTATTGGTCGGCCACCTGCTCAATCGCGTTTTTGATGATCGACAGTTTGTCGATTTCGTACCTGGTCTCTTCCTGGTGGGTTGTCCCACTCTTTTTCTCGCGGGCGAGTCTCATGTCGACAAGAACCAATTCATGATGCGAAGGAAGAAGGTCGACGTCCAACCAGATTTTACCGGGGCTGGCCTTGATCGGCTTGGGGATGATGGCGTCAGCCGCGTTGAACGCTTCCCCCTTGAAATACGAGTCGAAAAGATTTTTCAGGGTCGGCTTCTTGTTGTCGTAAACGTGCTCGATGTATTTGGAAACCCCTAGCGCAAGATACGAAAGATTGCATTGAGGGTCCAAGTCGACCAAGAGCACTCGCGCCCGAGGCTCCTTCTTGGCAAAACGCATAACCCCGACGCCCAGGTGAAGCGAAAGCGTCGATTTCCCCACGCCGCCCTTCCAATTGATCATGCTAACGATCTTCGGCATTTTCTAGTCCTCTTTGTATGGTTTTGAATCTCTCTTGGCCCGCTTAGAGGGTAACGCATACGCCTGACGAATAGGATCACGGCCTAAAAATTTAGCGGCAATGTGCTGTCGAAACGGTCGAGCGTCGCGTTAAGCTCCGTCATGCGGCCGATGAAGGTGCGCCGGAAGCTGTGGAGAACCTTGCGATCGTCGAGGTCGTCGGCGAAGCGGCGGGTGACGTTTTTGCGGCGGCTGTTCGCGCGGGACTTCAATTCGAGGAAGAGCTGGGTCGCACGGCATTCGCGGAGCATTTCGACGTAGGCGAGAAAATCGGACTCGAACGGGGTAAACACCGGACCTGCCGATTTTTCCGGCATGGGTTCAAAGCCAGCACCGACGCGAGCTGTCGCCAAACAGGTGATTTCCGACGCTGCCGTGCCGGAGACCGCAACAGCAGGCTTATGCTGGCAAAACTTGCGCGACAAACAGTGTCGGATAGCTCAAGCAGCCGAAAACTACGCTAGCGACGTTATCCGACAAAATCTCGGTGGTTCCGGCGTACCACCCTTAACTGAGGTGCGCCGGCCGCCGAAGTTGGGGTATGAACAAGGTAAACGCAATTTCCTATCATAAGCTTTGCAGTTATAAAGAATGCGTCGATCATTACGATTTGACGCAGTAACATCCGATTTTTCTTGCGCTAATCTGAGCGGCCCTCTGCGATCCGGACGATCCGCAATGGCTACCCTCGAACGCACCGCGTACCCGAGGTTCTGGCACCCCGGGAACTGCAAGCCTGCTACATGCCGCTCCCCGACGAACTCGAATGGGCGCGCCGGTCAACTCGCGGCGAGCGACCTCGTCTGGGCCTGCTGGTGCTGCTGAAGGTCTTTCAGCAACTGCACTATTTCCCGCCGCTCGAGAGTATTCCGGCTGCCATCGTCGATCATGTCCGGGCGGCCGCCGACATCGGCACCGCCGTGCAATTCGGCTACGACACGGCGTCGTCTCCGACGCTCTTCCGGCATTACACCGCGGTACGCGCCTGGCTGGACGTGAAGCCGTATTACGGCACCGACGCGAACGCGATCGCGACACGCGCGGCGCACACGGCGTCGCTGACAATGGACCAGCCGGTCGACATCATCAACGCGACCATCGACGAACTGATCGCGCGCGATATCGAGCTGCCGGCGTTCTCGACGCTAGACCGGCTGACCGAACAGATCCACGCCCGGGCGCAGTCGCGGCTTTTCAAGCGCGTCACGCGACGCCTGACCGATGAACAGAAACTCGCGCTCGACCGGCTGCTCGCCCGCGACCTGTCGAGCCGGCAGACCGCCTACAACCGCATCAAGCGGCATGCGAAACGCCCATCGCGCCAGCATCTGGACATATTGATCGACCAGCTTGCCTGGCTCGACGAACTCGGCGATTTTTCACTGGCCGTCGCCGGGATTCCGGCCTCGAAGCTGCGCTCGCTCGCGAATCAGGCGATGGCGCTCGACGCGTCCGCGCTCAAGAATGACACGCTTCCCGAGAAGCGCTACACACTGATCGTCGCGCTGCTCAACCGCATGCGCGTGCGCGCCCGCGACGATCTCGCCGATATGTTCGTGCGACGGATGGCCGCGATCCACAAGCGCGCGAGCGACGAGCTGGACGTGATCCAGCGCAAGCAGCGTGATCAGGTCGAGGACCTCGTGGTCCTGCTCGACGGCGTGGCTGACATCCTCGCCGACGAATCCGACGAGACCGCCATCGCCAGGGCGATCCGGAAGCTGCTCGCGCCGAAAGGCGACCTGGAGCCGTTGCGCGAGAGCTGCGCGGCGATCCGCGCGTTCAGCGGCCGCAATTACCTGCCGCTGCTCTGGAAGCACTTCAAGGCGCATCGCTCGGTCATGGTGCGCGTCGCCCGCACTCTCGAGTGGGATTCGACCAGCCCAGTCCGCACGCTGCTGAATGCGCTCGACGTCGTGCTGGAAAACGAGTCGCTGCATCGGGAGTGGATCGATGCCGACGTCGATCTGGGCTTCGCGGCGCCGCGGTGGCGCAAGCTCGCGCGTCGCTCCCACGGCGACGGATTGCCGACCAACCGCCGCTATCTTGAGCTCTGCGTGTTCTCGTACATGGCCGAAGAGTTACGGGTCGGCGATCTGTGCGTTTCCGGCTCCGATGCCTACGCCGACTATCGCGACCACCTGCTACCGTGGCGGCAATGCGAGCAGCAGTTGCCGGATTACTGCGACAAGCTCGGCATGCCGAACAGCAGCAGCGACTTCGTGCGCCACCTCCGTCAATGGCTGACGGACGCTACCCATAAACTCGACGAAGAATTGCCGCGTAAGCGCGAGCATGTCGTGATCGACCGCAACGGCGAACCGATCCTGCGCAAAACCGTGGCGAAGGAGATTCCGGCGAGTGCGATCGTGCTACAGGAGCGACTCAACGCCCGCCTGCCGACGCGGAACATGCTGGATATCCTCGCGAACATCGAACACTGGACGCATTTCACACGGCACTTCGGGCCGCTCTCCGGAAGCGATCCCCAGATTCGCAAGGCCGCCGAGCGCTACCTGCTGACCATTTTCGCGATGGGCTGCAATCTCGGCCCGACCCAGGCGGCCCGCCATCTCGATTCGGATGTCACCGCGCACATGCTTTCTTTCGTCAACCGCCGGCATATGAGCCTGGATAAACTCGAGACCGCGCAGCGCGAGTTGATCGAGCTGTACCTGCGGCTCGATCTGCCGAAACATTGGGGCGATGGCAAGACGGTGGCGGCTGACGGCACGCAGTACGATTTCTACGACAACAACCTGCTGGCCGGCTATCACTTCCGCTACCGGAAAATGGGCGCGGTCGCATACCGGCACGTCGCCGACAACTATATCGCGGTGTTCCAGCACTTCATTCCGCCGGGCGTCTGGGAAGCGATCTACGTGATCGAGGGACTGCTGAAAGCCGGGCTGTCGGTCAAGGCGGATACCGTCCATGCCGACACGCAGGGCCAGTCGGCCGCCGTTTTCGCGTTCACGTACCTGCTCGGCATCAACCTGATGCCGCGGATTCGCAACTGGAAGGACCTCGTCCTGTACCGGCCGGACAGCAAGGCCAAATACAAGCACATCGACAGGTTGTTTACCGCGACCATCGACTGGGTGCTGATCGAGCAGCACTGGCAGGAGCTGATGCAGGTCGCGCTGTCGATTCAGGCAGGTACGATCTCGTCGCCGCTGCTGCTGCGCCGGCTCGGCTCCGAAAGCCGCAAGAACCGGCTGTATCTGGCCGCGCGCGAGCTCGGCAACGTCGTGCGCACGGTGTTTCTGCTCGAGTGGATCGGTAGCCTCGAATTGCGACAGGAGGTCACCGCGAACACGAACAAGATCGAGTCGTACAATGGCTTCTCCAAATGGCTGTCGTTCGGTGGCGACGTGATTGCCGAGAACGAGCCGGAGGAGCAGCAGAAACGGCTACGCTACAACGACCTGGTCGCATCGGCCGTGATCCTGCAGAACACCGTGGACATGATGCAGGCGCTGCGCGAGATGGCGGCAAACGGCGAGAAAGTGCGCGCCGAAGACATCGAATTTCTGAGCCCGTACCCGACCCACAACATCCGGCGCTTCGGTCACTATAAACTGCACCTGGACCGTCGGCCGGAAGCCTGGATCAGGGACCCCCTGTTCGGCCATGCTGCCCGTACGTACGCATCCCGCCCATGACTGCACGCCCGGCCATCACTACGACCTGTTTCGGCGATGTCGACACCGCCGCGCTCGAGCGGCTCGAATCGAGTTACGACACCACCTGCCTGCTGGCCGCCGTCGATATCGTCGATCGCCTCCGCACCCAACTTCATGATCCGGAAGGGCTACGCGACGATCTGCTCGAAATCCACAGCATGGCGCACTCGATATTGAACGGCGCACCGTCGGTACTGTCGCGACGCGAAGGCACGTTGCCTGAGCAGGTGCTGGATGCGCTCGATCTGATTGACGAATTTGTCATGGAGCTCACGCGGGTGAGAACGATCCTCGAGCCGCTCGAGGCGCTGCATCCAGAGGACGGGTTTGGCGAAGACTGAACTAGCCGGGGTGAATCGTGAGCACGCGGCGATTCAGGAGCGAGCCGAACGTCCAGTCGGACAGATCAGCTCAACCTCGAGCGCCCCCTGCTTGTTCGCGGTGTACGAATGTTGACGCACCGAGTCTGTAAATTCGAGTGGAATCGAGCAGTTCCCGGTTTCGATCGCCAGCTCGCGGCCCGGTCGGAGCGGTCTGTCGAATGCCGCGAGTACGCTGTTGCCGCAGACATCTTCGACGTCCGATGCAACGCGAACGGAGTACAGCCCCGCCGCCCATGGCGATAGTGGCGTAAAGCTGTTGGAGATCATAAATTTTGCTAGCGGTGTCCGTTCAATCGCTAATGCTGTCCATTAATTCTGCTAGCGCAGGCGGCCGGTGGCCGAAACAAGCATTTTTCGCGGTAACGGCTGATCGCCCCAAGCGCGGCGTCGAAGTGATTTGATACCCGGAACACGGACGCCGGCACTGTTTCAAGGGGCCTGTGGTGCACGCTACAGAATTCGGCTGTCGGATCAAGCCACTCACGTTTCCAGCGTGGCGCTGATACGTCCGCGTCATTTAGCACGAGACATCTGAAGCAGTACGGCATGCAGCGGCGGTCAGCGAGCCATGCCGGTGGCGTCTGTAGGTGGCTCAACCTGCCGTCATCAAGACGTGCGAGGGTCGCGAATTGCGGTAGTGCTGATCGCGAAATCGCCGGGAAAAGTATCCAGCCCGCTGTTCCCAGCACAGGCATCTCCTCCGAAACGCTGATTTCCCACAATGTCCCGACGCTGAGCTGATAGCGCGCCGCAACCCTGCCTAGCCAGCTTCCGAAAGCCTCCTCATAGAATGGCCTTGGAGCGACCGGCCACCGGGCCGAGTTACTGCGTGATCCGGCAGACATGCTCAAGGTGTGTCATGTCGATCAATTCGTCGCCACTGCGAATTGCTAGCTCCGCGGCGTTGTTCAGCAGCGCAGATATTTCGCCGGTTAATCCCCCACGCGCGCTCAAGACATACTGAACAATCTCGCGTCGCGCGAGATCCGACGGCTTGCGCAGCGGCAGCACCCGCTCAAATGCGGCGAGCAGCCGCCGTAGACCGTCGCTTTCGCGCCAGCGGGGGATCTCAAATGGGGTATAACGGCTGATCATCTGGGCATCGGTCTGAAGTGCCAATACTGCGTCGCGTGTTCCGACCAGGACCATGCTGATCTGTAGGTCATTGGCGAGGAACTTGAGAAGATTCAGGGACGCACGCTGGTCCCGATAGCTGCCCGCGAGCAGATGGTGGATCTCATCGACAACAAGCATGCGTGGCGATACCCGCCTGAGAATGTCACGAGCTAGCCGCTCCAGGGACGCCAGACCAGCCGCGGCGTTGTGCGGAGCGCCTAGCTCGAAAAGAAGGCCCGAATAAAAACGATGCTGGTCTGGCGTCGGCGGCATCTGCATGGAAACGACCGAACAGCGTTCGACCCCAGTCCTGTCGTCAAATTCGTTGGGATGCGAGCGCCGGAATTTCGCGGTGATTTTGGTCTTGCCGATATTTGAGTCGCCATGCAGGAGCAGGCATGGCATCCGATCGCGACGAGGCGTTTCATACAGACGCTCAAGTTGCTGCAACGCGCCGATGGACTGGTACGGCGGTGGAGAGAAGGGATACACCGACTACCCGGCACATGCATCTGCCGAGGCCGAGATCGCTGAAGCGAACTGACGCGTCGGCAAGCCATCTCTGGCAGGCGACTTGCCCTTCACAATAAGCGCGGGAAGTCGCTCCAACTCTCGGCAAGCGCGAGAGCGAACCGGCTCGTCGCGGAACGGGCTACGGCCAAACGGAGCATCGAAATGAGCAACTCCGAAGTGAAGGTCGTCGATAGGAACACTATTCCCCGGGATGTCGTCGACGTTCCCGAGTTGAATGCGCAGATTCTTCAGAAACTCTGCGTCATCGACGACGACACAGGCGTGACGGTCACGAAAATCTGTTACAAGGCCGGTTTTACCAATGTCTCGCATTGGCACAATTGCGCTCACGGAATGTATGTGCTGGACGGGATGCTGGTCACGAGTGCAGGGTCGTTTGGTCCCGGGAGCTTCGTCTGGCTTCCTGAGGGCACGACGATGGAACACGGCGCGCAACAGGACAACGACGTCACATGCCTGTTCATTACGAACAAGCCATTCGATAATCACTACACCCATATCGCGGGCGAGTCGCTCGGAAAGGGGCATGCAGGTGAATCGCCGAAAGCCTGATGAGAGGGTGGTGACCATTCGTCGAACGGTTATTCACACGCGCAGCAACCTTGATAAACGCGAAGGTATCGATGCCGACGGTTGCAGCTCATCGAGTTTCGACTAGGCGATGCATACCCGAAGCGGTGGCGCAGTCCGGCTCGAGCGTTGCTGGATCCGACGAACGCCGGAAGATCGAATTACGTTCATCGGCCAGATCAGGCAGATTGGTCAGATCTGCGAGGCGGGCAGGCGGATCACCAACCCGTCGAGCGCTTCGGTAACGCGGATCTGGCAGGTTAGGCGACTATTTTCTTGCACATTGAGCGCACAGTCGATCATATCCGTCTCCATGCTGTCAGCGGGCGGCACGCGATTGATCCAGGCAGGATCCACATATCCGTGGCAAGTAGCGCAAGAGCAGGAACCACCGCAGTCCGCCAGGATGCTGGACAACGAGGCGCCGACTGCCGCTTGCATCGCGCTTTTGCCAACATCAACGTCGACACGGTGTTCTTTGCCGTCGTGTTCAATGAATGTGATGGTCGGCATGTTTGAAGTCCCTGGATATGAAGGGTAAATGAAGGCGGGTCAATGAAAGACCCGTCAAGCAGGAAAGGTATTCAGATAGTGGCTGCAGGAATCGGTGGTGTGGCGCTCAGCGGTCATCGGGTGGCTCGACTCCAGGCCGTGTACGAGCGCCCGATCGTCATGTCGCCGCAGGGAAGATCATTCACGCCACGATCTGTGCACGCAGCGAGGTCTTAAGAACTTTTCCAGAGGCGTTCACTGGCAACGAATCAACGAAGCGCACATAGCGAGGTACTTTGAAGTTTGCGATGTGCTCCCTGCTCCACGCGATCACCGCGGCCTCCGTCAAGATCATGTTTGACTTGAGAACGATAAAGGCCATGCCAACCTCGCCCAAGCGTTCATCCGGCACACCGATGACAGCTGCCTGGGCGACTCCGGGCATGCCACACAGCATGTTTTCTATTTCCGCTGGATAGCAATTGAAACCACCAACGATGTAGATGTCCTTAAGGCGATCGGTTATACGCAGATTTCCATCTTCATCCAGTACACCGACGTCGCCGGTGTGCAGGAAGCCCTCGGCGTCGATCGCCTCGGCAGTAGCAGCGGGGTCATCGAAGTAGCCGGCCATGATGTTGTCTCCGCGCAGCAGTATCTCCCCCTTGGTGCAAGCCGGAAGAGAGCGTCCCTTCTCGTCAGCGATGCGAATCTCGACACCTGGGCAAGCCCTGCCGACAGTGGTGCTAACGGTTAATGCGGCCGCGTCCATATCGGTGCAAGTCGCAATGCCGCAGCTTTCGGTTAGTCCGTAGCCGGTTAGCACCGTCTTCAGACCCAGTTCCCGATACATCGTGTGTATCAGTTCCTGCGGAATGTTGCTCGCGCCGGTCTGACCCATGCGCAAGCTCGATAGGTCGAAATCCCGTCGCCTGGGATGCTGGAGCAGCATCTGATAGACCGTCGGTGGCGCTGGCATCAGGGTGACACGCTCGCGTTCGATCAGGGCCATCGCGACTTCGGGGTCGAATGACGTAACCGGCAGCATGCACGCGCCGGACATCAAACAGGACATCCATCCGTACTTGTAGCCAAAGGTGTGGAAGAACGGATTGATGATGAGGTAGCGGTCGTCAGGGCACAACGTGGTCTTGTGCGTATACATCCAGTAAGCCCGCATCGACTTGCCGTGCGTGCTGATTGCCGCCTTGGAGCGACCGGTGGTTCCTGACGTAAACATCAGGTCCAATATGTCGCTTTCAAGCACTTGCGAGGCTTGCGTATCGACCTGCGTGTCGTTCACAGCTTGCCCGGCCGACAGGAAGGCTTGCCATGTGATCAAGTTACCGGGCGGCGCCGAACCGCGCAGCAATACTATACTTTCCAGATCAGGCAGTGCCTGTCCTTCGAGCATTGCGGGAAAGGATTGACCGAGAAAGTCACTCACCGTCAGAAGTAGTCGCGCACCACTTCGGCGCAGTATATCTGCCGCCTCAGTACCCTTGAAACGGGTATTCAAGGGCACCAGTACAGCACCAATGGTTTGAAAGCCCGCTGCGGCGATGACGAACTCCCGAACATTCGGTGCCCAGATCGCGATGCGGTCGCCCTTGGTCATGCCCGAGGCGATGAATGCCCGCGCGGCGTCACGGCAGGCATCGACGAGTTCCCTGAAACTCATGCGCCCTTTGTCATCGATCAAGGCTTCCCTGTCACCATGCCGTTCCACGGCACTGTTCAGCAATGCGGACATGGTTTGTGGCTGACTGGTCGAGGCATCGCCTACGGTCACGTATGCGATTGGCCGCTGCGCAAGTGAGTCGTTCATCATTTGGGTTCTCGGAATTCCTGGGGCGGCTCTTCGCGCAGTAGGCCAGTGTTGGGGGCATCGAGAGGGACAGTCCTCAACGTCAATATGTCGACCGGCTCAGTAATCAGAATGACCAAGTACAGTTCACGTTCGGCATGCGTCACGAGCCACGTCGCACGCGCACCATGCCGTCTCCAAAGGGTTCATCGCGTTGCGTCAGGGCGGTCTTCAGGCCATGGTTGGCCATGTCGGACTTGAAGCGGCTGCGGCGCGGACCTTGCGAAAGATGGGCCCGTGCATCCATTTCGGCGTCGAGGCGCTGCAGCGTACGTGCCCCTGCCAACTCCATCCCGAGATTGACGATGCGCTTGTTGGCTGACAACAATTCCGAATCGATGCATGCCAGTCGCCGCGCCGTCTCAGCAACAGTGGCATCGAGATCATCCACTGGCACTGAGTCAAGCACGAGGCCGATCTTCGCCGCGTCGCGGCCCGAAACGCAATCGCCCGAGAGCAACAGGCGCTTGGCCCACTGCGGTCCGACGAGGTAGAACCAAAGATGATTCAGCGGCATGCCGTTGGCGCGAGTTGCCGGAAAGCCAATTCGTGCATCGTCAGAGGCGATCACCATGTCACAGTTCAGGGCGAGATCCGTTCCGCCGGCTAGACAGTTGCCCTGAACCTTGGCGATGACAGGCTTATGCACATCGAACGCAATCCGTAGCTTCTCCTGTTGCCGTTCCATCTGGAAGCAGTCGTCGTCGAAGTTGCCGATCAGGCTGCGATAGCGCGCAGGCTCTTTCACACTGTCCTCGTCACTTCTCCCGGCGTATATCCCGGCGAGGTCGAATCCCGCGCAGAAATCCCGGCCTGCGCCTTCGAGCACAATGACGTTGACGTCGACGAGGTCGTCGGCTTCGAGCATCGCTTCGTGAAATTCGCGCAATAGGACCTGGCTGATCGCATTACGCTTGTCGGGGCGATTCAGCGTGATCGTGGCGACTTTTTCGACGACCGAAAACAGGATGCATTCACTGGATTTCAACCACTTGCTCACTTGTTTTTCCTTCACGAAGTCGAAATGGATTTCGTCGACGGGACGAAGACTGAAAACCTGCTCGCGCAGAGCCGCTCCGAGTACTCCCAACGTCGACCTTGACGATCTTTACGGCGAGTCGAGTATTCGTTACTCGCGATCTGTCGTCGCGTCTAACGGACTTCGCTGATGATGCTCGGGATGCACGGAAATGCGCAAGTGACCATGGGTTAAGGCGGGACATGAATGAAAGTTAAAAATGGAGGAAGATCCCGTTGCAGGCCACACATTCGTTTTTTCATGCTGTCCTGCACGCATCCATGGAGGGCCAGACCAGCGGCGGGGCGCCAATAAACCGAGGCGGGCGGCTCAGTTGGGGTTCATCCATTGTCGCGCTTGCTGCGAGTTGCGAGCAGCTTTTATACAAGCGATAGCTGGCACGAACTCCTCGAAGACGCAACGCGGCACGTGGTACCGCGCGCGGTCATTGATTTCCGCCCAATGAGCCTCCACATCTGCTGGTGACGCCAATTCGGTTAGTCCGTTGGACCAACCGTCGGTGGAACCCAAGATCACCCGGGAATAACGCCCGGCAATCGCTGAATAGCAGTTTTGTGTCGAGGTGCAATTTTGACTGACGAGATGGTGCGCCAAAGGGGTATTCTGCTCGACACCAAGGTGGCTGCTGATCGCAGAGAAGTCGACTTCTGGAAGTACCTTGGCGACCGAGGTCACCTCCATCCAACCTTCATCGATTTCCGCGGCAAGAAGGGTGTGTGCGGTGGGCAGGAGGGCATTCGCGAGAATGCCGTGACGCTCGCCCTCGAGGGCCACCGCATTCATGAGGCCGACCAGTCCCGCCTTGGCGGCGCCGTAGTTCGCCTGCCACGGATTGCCGAACACGCCAGCGGCCGATGAAGTGAACAGGATGCGGCCATACTTCTGCATCTTCATCGCGCGATACGCAGGCTGCGCGACGTAGAACGCGGCTTTCAGATGCACGTCCATCATCGCGTCGATCTGCTCGTCGGTAAGATCCTCGAAGCGGCTATTTCTCAGGAAACCCGCATTGTTGATCAGGATGTCTACGCGGCCAAAGGTCATCATCGCGGTCTCGACGATGGCATTGCCACTATCCCGGGTCGCAACACTGTCATAGTTGGCGACCGCCTCACCACCGGTTGCACGGATTTCGGCGACTACCTGGTCGGCCGCTAAATGCGACTTGCCTTGCCCTGCGCCGGTACTTCCCAGGTCGTTGACTACAACGCGCGCGCCGCGCATGGCCAGTTCAAGGAAGTCGTCGCGACCGAGCCCGTTACCGCCGCCTGTGACCACTGCAACGCGGCCGTCGAATCTGATTGTCATGCTTGGTCCTCGATGATTGCGTGATGAAGCGAGTGCGCCTGTCGACCAGAGCTTGAATCCACAGCGGCCCCGGTCACGACGGCGATCTTGCCGCCTAAGCTGAATGGAAAGGCGGAAAGGGACGCCAATGTCATAGTCCTGATTGCACAACGTGGAGAGATGGAGTTTACGAGAACTGCAACAACTCTTCGATGCACCGGAGGTTGCAGCGTTGTTTGACAAAAGGTTGAAGGTCGGGCGCTGCTCGATCAGAAGGATCGTGGGTCGGGCCGCACCCGTGAAGTTTCGTGTTGCGCGGCGGCCATAAGCGATTAATGACAAATTGTCAAAAAACAGCTTGTATTTCAGTCACTTTCAATTGCAGCCACGAGGTTCGATACTGCGTACCTTCGCGTGTAGAACAACTGGAGCTAGACATGAGTGGAGACAACGTCATTATTTCGCTGGACGGCCATACCGAGGCTTTTCTGAATCTGAAACCGTGGCTGCCGTCGCGGCTGCATGCCGACTTCGACGATGCGATGGAAGAGGGCGAGCGCTTATTCAAGCTCGGTAATCGCTACTACTGCGACATGGTCGCCACAGGCGCAGACTTCGCCTGGGAGTCTGCCGACAAGCTGGTGGAGGTCGATGCGGATCGTTACCATCAAGTACTGACGGCCGATGAGCGCCTGGCGCTCATCGACGAAGACGGTGTGGCTGCGGAAATGCTGATCGACGGCTTTGGCGCGGTGACGTCCGATCCGAAGTTGCAGGATGAGATCACCATGGCTTACACGCGATGGTTCAAGGACTTCACCGCACCGGCCCCCTTCCGCTTTACAGGCGCTCTCGTGGTCAGTCTTGCGGCGGGCATCGACGTGGTGGTCCGGCAGATCGAGGCAGCCTGGGAGGTTGGTATGCGCGCCGTTCACCTGCCACCGCGCCCTCAACTCGCGCACCCGGATCTGCCGGACTTCAATCATTGCATGTACAACCCCGTCTGGCAGGCACTGAACGAGCGCAGCATGGCTGCAATCTGGCACGCCTCAGTGGGGCGGGAGAAGCCCGAGTGGCGGTGGAACGGAACCGAGCGCGGCTGGGAGGCGTTGCAGATGATGGATGTTGAAACTGCGCATCACCACGTGCTGAAGTACCTGTTGCTATCCGGCGTGCCCGAGCGTTTCCCGAATCTGCGCATCGGTTTCATCGAGAGCGGATCCGACTGGATCCCGCCGATCCTGCACCATCTCGACCGCTTCTTCCTGGCGCCGACGACCGATCCGTCCCACAAGCTGAAGATGAAGCCCAGCGAGCAGTGGGCACGCCAGGGATTCGCTGCCGGCCCGCTCGACCAGAACGAGGTCAGCAAGCTGGATCAACTGGGCGCGGCGAACCTTGCCTTCGGATCCGACTACATTCATACCGAGGGCACATGGCCCAATACCCGCCGGCATCTGGCGACCATTCTCGCGGGTCTCAGCGCCGCGCACCAATGGGACATCGTTGCTGGTAACGCCCAGCGCCTGCTTGGTTTCGATATCGAAAAGTTGGCCCATACAAAGGCAGCCCAGATGAACTGGCGCGAAACCGTGTTCAAGAAGACTGCTTGAGCTTCTCTATCAGGAAGTCCACCAATGCCTGCGTCGCCGGCGACATCAGCCGGCGTTTCGGGTGTTGCAGAATCAGTACGGTTTGATCTACGTCGACGCCCTCTATGGCGTAGCTTGCGAGTAGCTGCACCAGCGCGCCACTGGCGAGGTGCGCAGCCACCAGGTCCCGGGCGACAACCGTCAGACCGAGCCCGGACAGGGCGGCGTCCACCACGCTGACCAGTTCGTCGACGACGATCAATCGACCGTGCGGGACGACGGTCTCCTGCTTCGCGCTACCGTTTCGCTTCGAGAACTGCCAGCGAGCCCGCTGATTGTTCGCGAGGCCGACGCTGATGCAGTCGTGTTCCTCCAGATCGCGCGGTCGACGAGGACTCCCACGCCGCGCGAGATAAGAAGGGCAACCAACGAGGACCAGATCCATTTTGCACAGCCGGTGCCCCACTTTGGTTTGCTCGAGCTCCTCCCCCCAATTGATGCGCACATCGTAGGCATGGCGGCTCAACCCCCGCGCACCGTCGTGGAGGCTCATCACCAGGTCCACGCGTGGATAACGCTCGAAGAATTCTCCCAGGATCGGAAGCACCCTTGCTCGTCCGAATCCGGTGACGGTGGACAAACGGACGGATCCACTGACGTCGCCCTGTTTCAGCCGCAGACCATGAAGCGCGGTCTGGATGTCGCTGAACGAATTGTCGAGTTGCTCGAAGAGCCGCCGCCCCTCGTCGGTCAGTTGAAGGCTGCGGGTCGTGCGGGTGAAGAGCTGCACCTCCAACCGGGCTTCGAGGCGACTCACACTTTTGCTCAGTGCCGCGGGGCTCAGTGTTAACGCTTGGGCCGCGCTGCTGAGACTGCCATGACGGGCCACCTGCAAGAAAATCCACAAAGGTCGGAGTTCATCCATGATGGGTCCGTAATATGTGACAAAAGTTCAACTGTCAGTTTAAGTCAAACTCACTTTATCGGGGGTGCGTATTTCCCTACACTTTCAGGCGATATGTTGCTTTACCGCAGTGCGGTTGCCGCATTAGCGCACTCGAAAATCTGAGGAAACAACCTATGAGCCGACCTCCCGATTGCGACACAGTCATCGATTCATGGCCAGTGCCAGGCCATGTACCCAGAGAGCTGATCCGCGATGTGGATATCTACCGGATGCCGGGTGCCAGCACCGACGTTCATGCAGCGTGGGCTCACGTGGCAGCGACGGAACCGCCGGTGTTCTACACCCCCCGTCATGGCGGGTACTGGGTACTCAACCGCGCGGAGTTGATCGCGGAGGCGTTCGGCGACCACGAGCGCTTCGCCTCGTCCGGAGCGATCTCGATTCCTCCCTTACCCGAGCAGGTGCCTCCGCAGTTGCCGATCATGGCCGATCCACCAGAACACCGGTACTTCCGGCTCCCGCTCAATCTCGCGGTTTCGCCCAAGCGTCTCGCCGCGCTCAGTGAGATGGCTCGTGCGTTGGCGATCGAGCTGATCGAAGGGTTCAGGCCATTCGGGCGTTGCGAGTTCGTTCAGGACTTCGCGATGCATCTGCCAATGACCATCTTTCTGTATCTCGTCGATCTGCCGCTGAAGGATCGCGCATGGCTCATCTCGCAAGTCGAGGTGATGCCGCGGGCGGAGGACGAAGCCGCGCGGATTCAAGCGTACAACAACATCATCGGCTATCTTGAAGGATGGCTTGAAAAGCGGGCTGCCGAGCCAGGCGAAGACCTCATCAGCCGCATCCTGCAGGTCAAGATCGGCGACCGCCCGATCACCCGCCAGGAGGCTCTCAGCGAGGCGGCGTTGTCATTGTTCGGCGGCCTTGACACGGTGGCCAGCACAATGGGCCTCGTCGCGCGCTTCCTGGCCGAGAACCCGGACTATCGCAAGCAACTGATCGACGAACCAGGCCTGATTCCAAATGCGGTGGAGGAACTGCTGCGACGTTGGGCGATCCCATCGGTCGCGCGGCGGGTCACGCAAAATCTTGAGTTCGGTGGCGTCAAGATGAAGCGGGGTGATTTGCTGATCCTGACGACTTCGCTCCATGGACTGGATCCCCACTTCTGGGAGAACGCTCGGGAGGTCGATTTCCGGCGGCCGCTGGCTAACCTCATGACTTTCGGGCGCGGTGTGCACAAGTGTCCCGGAGCCTTGCTGGCGCGTGCTGAGTTGCGCATCTTCCTGGAAGAATGGCTTCGGCGAATCCCCGATTTTTCGATAGATCCGCAGGATCCTCCGGTAACCGCCGGCGGCAACGTGATCGGGATGCTCCGGCTGCCGCTGGCGTGGCCGATACGGTGATCTCGATCGCCGCATGCCCGATCAACATGACAGGAGACGACAATGATTCCAGGCGTGACTCTTGGTGGGCGCGGCCAGGCGGGTTCGCCTGTGTTGCGCGTGCGGGATTTTGACGATCTCGCTTTCGACCCGTTCAGCACATTCGATGCTGCCCAGGGCTTCGGCGAAGTCGACGATCCGTATCCGGTAATTCATCGGCTCGCCGCTGCAGGCAGCGTGCAACGAGGAGACCTACGTGAACACTTCGATCTGAAGCCGTTTGCCTTGTGGGAAGAGATGCCCAGCCTGATGGTGTTCGGTCACGCCAACGTCAACACCGTTTTTGGCGACGGTGTGACGTTTTCGAACGGCATCATGCAGCGCATCTTCGCTGACTCATTTGGACGATCGATCAACGGCATGGATCCGCCGGAGCACACGCGTTACCGTCGACTGTTCCAACGTGCGTTCATGCCGACCACCATTGCAAAGTGGGGTTCCGAACTCGTGCCGCGCGTCGTTGCCGAGCGGATCAACTGCTTCGCCGAAAATGGCCGCGCCGACCTGGTGAGTGAATTCACGCTGCAATACCCGTTCGATGTCATCTACGAGCAGTTGCGGCTGCCCGCGCAGGAGCGCGCGGCCTTCCAGCGGCTGGCTGTGGGCTTGATGTGCATCATGGTGGATTACCCGCATGCGCTCGAAGCTTCGCGAAAAATGGGTGAGTACTTCCAGATGCTGCTCGAAGAGCGACGCGCGCAATGCGAGGTCGACGGCGACCTGGTCAGTATGCTCGCCCACGCAGAGGTCGACGGTGATCGACTGCCCGACGACGTGGCCGTCTCGTTCCTCCGCCAACTGATGAACGCGGCCGGAGACACCACCTATCGCAGCACGGGCTCTTTGCTTGCGGCCCTGTTGACCCACCCAGAACAGCTCGAAGTGGTGCGTCGCGACCGTTCGCTAGTCGGACCAGCCATCGACGAAACGTTGCGTTGGGAAGGACCACTGACGGTGCTGACTCGCGAGGCAGCTTGCGATACCACCGTCGATGGTGTTGCTGTGCCGTGCGGTACCAAGATCGACGTGGTGGTGGGATCGGCCAATCGCGATCCGGCGCGCTATGACGATCCCGATAATTTCAACATTATGCGCAAGCAGGAACGGCACATGGCGTTTGCATATGGACCGCACGTGTGCATCGGACAACACCTGGCTCGACTCGAGATGGAGCGTGCACTGAACGCATTGCTCGACCGCTTTCCAAGATTGCGGCTCGATCCAGATCAGCCGGTACCGAAGGTGATCGGTCTCAATTCCCGGGCACCGGACAAGCTGTGCGTGCGATTCGACTGAGCGATGTTCCTGAAATGTTGAACCTGACGTCCGCTTGCCGCGAGCACCGGCATGAAACACCGCACGGTTAGACACGTCACGCTCAACCGTCCGCATGTGCAAAACGTGTTCACGGTACTCGAAGTGCGCGAGCCGCCGACACGTTGAGGTTCGTTCAACTGGACGCAGCCGGAAGTCCTCTCGACAGGCGCTGGCGCAGCCCGGTGCTGCGTTTGAAGGCGCGGGATGCTTTCGAAACTGTTGTCTCCCTTAATGCTTGCCCGGAGTAGACCATGAGCCACCTTTCTGATTATCAGAATCGCTATCGAAACATCCGCTTTGAGCGCCGCGGCGGCGTGCTTCAGATGAGCGTGCACACCGATAACGGCCCGATGAAGTGGGGTGCCGACGCGGGCGCAGTCCACGAGCAATTGGGTCATGCGTTCCACGACGTGGGAACGGACCCAGAGAACAAGGTTGTCATCTTCACAGGGACCGGTGACGCTTTCTGCGTTGAGCGCAACATGAACGAATACAACGAAGGTTTCAGCGCGGACTATTGGTATCGCATCACCCGCGAAGGACGCGACATGCTGATGAACCTGCTGGACATCGACGTGCCGGTGATCTCGGCGGTGAATGGCCCTGCGCTGATCCACTCGGAGCTGTGCGTACTTGCCGACATCGTGCTCGCGTCCGAAACGGCGAAGTTCCGCGACAGCCATATCGGGCAGAACGTCGTGCCGGGCGACGGCTGTCACGCCGTCTGGAACCTGCTGCTGGGACGCAGCCGTGGCCACTACTATTTGTTGACCGCAGAGACGCTGTCGGCGCAGAAGGCGGAGGAGCTAGGCGTTGTCCACGAGATCCTTTCACCCGATCGTCTGTTGGCGCGGGCGTGGGAGATCGCCGAGACACTGGCGAGGAAGTCGATAGCGACGTTGCGCTATACGCGCATGCTCTTCGCACAGCCCGTCAAGGAATCGCTGCAGCGCGAATTGAGCTTGGGGTTGGCCATGGAAGGCCTTTCGGTTGGCGCAATGCTGGTTGTTAAGAAGGAAGAAGGCGCGTGACCTCGGCCAGGTCAATGCGACGGGATCGGCATGCATATCCGCGTATCGGACTTCGAGGTAGTCACGGGTACCGGCGGTCACGAACACGCGTGAGAGATCCTCCGGATGGTATCGAATGGTGACCGTGCGCCGGGACTCGCGCCATGCAACGAATATCGGATGCCAGTAACGAATAATATCGTCGAACAGGACCATCGGGCTATCAAACGCCGGACCCGGCCGATGCTGGGGTTCAAGGTCTTCCACCGTGCATTCTCGGCGGCATCGAGGTCATCCACATGATCAGGAAAGGACAGATGAAGTGTATAAGCAATGCCCCGTTGTCGGCTGCCCAGCAGTTTTACTCCCTTATATCATAGGGATTCCTTACTATGCTGACATTTGTCGACTTGTCGCCCTTATTGCGACAGAACCCGCCGGTGTACCGCCGCCGCGTCGACCCGTGCGCGAGTCCTGGCATTCCGTCATTCTTCTCCTACTGTGAGCCATTGCGTAACTCGCATTGGCGTATGGAGACCCGGTCGGACACCTGATCAGCCGGAAACCCTGCACCAGACATTACGAAGTCTACGACGCGCTGGAGATCTGGCGCGCAAGCGTCTGCTAGCCCCCAATTTTCGCGCATCGGTGCGAGCACCAAAAGAGAATAAAAGGCTTGTGCTGCAATCACTGCTTCACGCGCACCGGCTTGGACCAGCAGCTCCCGCACGATGGTGGTCGCTCGCAGATAGCCTTCGCGGTGCAGACGATCGAATAGCTCAGGAAACCTGCCTCGCTGCGCCGTGACAATCCGATCGAGCGCCTGACTCTCGGGTGAAGTGGCTTGTTCCACATATACGCGGGCGATGATCAGCAATCGCGCTCGTAAGTCAGACGCGACTTTGAAGTCGTTACCCGTGAGTGCAGCTTCGACCGGCGCGAAGCTGTGCGTCATATGGTCGATTACGACGCCGGCAAACAACATTTCCTTGTTGGCATATCGGCTATATAGCGTTCGCTTTGACGTGTGTGCCTCGACGACCACCGCATCGATTGTCGTCGCCTCATAGCCCAGCGTTACGAATAGGCGCCTGGCGACATCAAGCAGATGCCGTTCCAACTGTTCTGCTACCACACGGGCCGGCCGCCCGCGCCGGATTGGGTTGGTGTTTTTCAACATCAAGGGTTTTGCCTGAAGGTCTTCAATGACGCAATTGTCGCTTGCAATTAAAGGTAATGTATCGTACCTTTAAATCTGGGCAACGCAAATCCAACACGGAGATGCAATGAGTGATAAGTGTGGAATGGGCCAGGCAGCTGGTATGGACCGTCGTACGGCGATGCGACTGCTGGGCGCCGCGGCGGTTGGCGTGAACGGCCTCTTTAGCATGATCGCACCAGGGGTCGCAACGGCGACTCCCAGAGTCGCGAGTGCGGACAAGTCGTTGTCCTGGCCCCCAGCGGGTGCCTTCGGAGGCAAGGCGATCGTGGGGCCGCACCAGCCATCTGCGGAACTGATGCTCGATACGGCCGAACTGCTTGGCCTACCACCCCAGATGTCCTTTATTTACGGTTGTCTCCGAGACTCCGACGGCAACATGTCCGAGTGGGTCCGCAATTTCAACCTTCAGCCAGATGCCGCTCGTCAGGGTCTGTTCGTGCAGTCCAACCTTGGCAAGGACGCACTGAGGGTGGCGCCCGATATCTTCATGGCGGCGGCGGCAGAAGTTGTCGCGTCGAACGAAGGTGGTAACGGCATATGGCGTTCACCGGACGGGGCGAAGGGCAAGCCGTATGAACTCACGATGTCGGCCGACGGCGGAACGATTCATTGGACCGAGGCCGGAGCGCTGGATGTTACGGGCACTTTGATGGGTCCCGGACTGCAGTGGTACATCGCCGAACCGTCGGGCAGTGAGCTATATGTCTCGCAAATCTATGAAATGAAGGGCGTCGCCCTTGGCAAACCGGTTCACGGTGTGATGGCGTTCGACAAGGCCTATCTGCCGAAGGGCATCAGAATGTACGGCGGCAAGGATCCCCTTTTTCGCCCGAAGGAACACCATCGAACCTGGTACACATGGGGTACGCGCTATAAGGACGGTAGCTACGACGCTGGGCACTTCGTTCTGGGCACCGATCGCATCGGCTTTGCGCTGTTGACAAACGAGCGTGGACAACTTGTTCTCGACACCAATGTGACCGGTAGAGTCGAATTGCTGTCGAACGAACCGTGGCCGAAGCGAGTATCGGTACGTACATCATCCGGAGCAGAATGGGAATTCATTCCTGACCAACAAGGCCATATGCCGGACATGTTGGGCACAGGAGCGACAACGGCATTCACGCCGCAGACTGAAGGCCGTTGGCGCCGTCTGGGCGACAGAAGAGAGCCCGAAGCATGGTTCGCCTGGGGAGAGGTTGCCGAACGCGGGCGCATCGACCAAGCATGGAACTATCGGTTTTGAGGCCAACATAGGAAGGCGCAGCCCTCGCCAGGGGACCGGTTATCGTCTATGGCGACACGGCGGTCGTGCGCACGCACCACCATGTGGGTGCCACCGTCATTGAAAATGGGAGGAAGGTGACCGACTATAACCGGGAGGTCTTCGTGCTTCGGAAGATCGACGGAACGTGGAAGATCGTTCTCTACACGTTCAACACGGATCCGAAGCAGGGAGAGGGTTGAAGTCCACAGCCTGCGCGCGTGCGTATGCGCGTGCTCGCGAGCCGCAAGGGGGCGTCGATGACGACGATGAAAGCAGTAGTGATCCACGAGCCGGGCGGCCCTGAGGTGCTCAGGCTCGAGCAACGTCCGATACCGTCGCCGCAGCGAGGCGAGGTGCTAATCCGCGTCAAGGCGTTCGGACTTAACCGGTCCGAGATGTTTACGCGCCAGGGATTCTCGCCGGACGTGAAATTTCCGCGCGTGCTGGGGATAGAAGCGGTCGGCATCGTGGAAGAGGCACCAGGAATGGAATTCGTGAAAGGCGATACGGTTGCCACCGCGATGGGCGGCATGGGACGGCAGTTCGACGGCAGTTATGCGGAGTACACCTGCGTCCCGGCCCGGCAGGTGCAGAAACTGGTCACCAGCCTGCCTTGGGAAACGCTCGGCGCGATGCCGGAAATGCTTCAGACCGCGTGGGGCTCGCTGTTCAAGGCGCTTGCGCTTCAGCAACGGGATCGCCTGCTGATCCGGGGCGGGACGACCTCGGTTGGGCTCGCCGCCGCCGCGATCGCCAGATCGCACGGCGCGTTCGTGATTTCGACGACCCGCAACCCACAGAAAGGCGACGCATTGCGTGCCAACGGAGCTGACCGTGTTGTCATCGACTCAGGCATGGTCGCGCAGGAGATCGGCGAAGTTTCTCCCGGCGGCGTCGACAAGGTGCTGGAACTCATCGGAACCATGACCCTGAAGGATTCATTGCGCTGCGCGAAGCCAGGCGGTGTCGTGTGCATGACCGGCATTGTGGGCAATCAATGGTCGTTCGAGAACTTCAGCCCGATGGACGTGATACCGAGCACCGTGAGACTGACGATCTACGACGGCGGCGTCGACGAATTCATGGAGACCCCGTACGACGAACTGCTGGACCGGGTCAAGGCAGGGACGCTCCGTATCCCCGTCGGAAAGGTATTTGGACTCGCGGACATCGTGGAGGCACACCGGTGCATGGAAGAAAACAAGGCCGGCGGAAAGATCGTCGTGCTGACATGAAGAGGGCTTTATGGAGACTCCACTGAGCGATGCTGGCCTCGATCTTCTGTTTCGCGAGGCGCGCACCTACAACGGATGGCTGGAAAGACCCGTCTCCGACGAAACGCTGCGCCGGCTTTACGACCTGCTGAGGTGGGCCCCGACGAGCGCCAACTGCAACCCGATGCGTGTAGTGTTCCTGCGTACGAAGGAAGGAAAGGACCGGCTGAGACCGGCGCTTGCCCCCGGCAATGTCGACAAGGTCATGAGCGCCCCGGTCACCGCCATCATTGCTCAACTTCTACGAGAAGTTGCCTGTGCTGTTTCCGCATAACCCCGGCATGCGTGACCACTTCGCGCATTCACCCGAACTCGTCAAGACGACGGCAAAGCGCAACTCGAGCTTGCAGGGCGCTTATCTGATCCTGGCCGCACGAGCGCTGGGACTCGATTGCGGCCCGATGTCGGGATTCGACAACGCGAAGGCTGATGAGGCGTTCTTTGGGGCGGGCAAGAGCGACGAGGGCAGCGACCAGGAATTCTTTCCGGAAGGACATATCAAGTCGAACTTCCTTTGCAACCTTGGATACGGAGACGACTCGTCACTCTTTCCGCGCGGACCACGGCTTGAGTTCGAGCAGGCATGCACGCTCAAGTGAGTGAAGTTGTTTCCGAAACGTGCTGCGGTCAGTATGCCCGCAGCCTGCCACGAATCGAGATCGCCGCATTTGACTCGACATGGTCCGCCTCCCCCGCGGGCAGGGACGATCCCTATCTGATCTGGCCCGTCGCGCCAAGGGCGCCGTGACCGGCCCTTCTCGGTCGTTCAGCCCCGCTCGGGCTGAATGGTCAGTTTGTGTGGTACACGGGAGGACGAGCAGCACCGCCGATCGCAGACTGTTTACCCTGCCGCTGTTCGAAATTTTCGCGTTTGATCCGCAATGCCAGTTGACACCGGCCGGATTACGTAGAGCCTGATCTGGTGGCAGCAAGATTGCAATCGAATGGAGTACGGACGCCAGCGACCGCGCGCGAACGTCGTACTGAGCAGGAAGGCGCTAGACTGATAAGGATTATTATCAGTCCAGCCTCGGATTTGATCTAAACTGGCGATCATGAAAACGCGTGAGACCGTCCCCCTCGACCCGACCGAGCCCAGCTTCCCGGATGAAGCGGAGCTCGCCGCGCTGCGCGGCTGGTATGCCGGGCTGGACGCGCGGGGCGCTGTCGCCCGGTATCTGGGTGAACGGCGGGCTATCGGCGCGTCGTCGCGCGGTGTCCTGGGCCGCATTCGCCGACAGATGGTCGCATTCGCTCAGGCTCGCCATCGCGAGGACCTGGCGGCCGTCTTCACCGACCGTCCGGCGAAAACGTCGGCGGATCGGGCGAACCGCGCGATCGAAGCGCTGCGCAATTTGCCCATGCCGACGCCCTCGATCACCGACGCGGTCGACCTATGGCTGCCGCCGCGCATTGCCGAGGCGCTTCACGCGCACGGTATTCGGACGCTGGCCGACCTGACCGTGCGGATTCCTCGACGGCGTCGCTGGTGGTCGGCGATCGCCGGACTTGGCGCCGCCGGCGCGCGCCGGATCGAAGCGGTTTTCGCCGCCCATCCGGCGTTGACCGAACGCGCGCGGGCATTGATCGCCACAGCGCGATCCGACGCAATCGTGCCCTGGGAACATCTGCGCGTGCCGCACGAGGTTGATGGATCACATGGGCAGTTCCGGGCACCGCAGGCCGCCTGCCTGCTGAACGCTTCGAACGACTACGAGGCGATTCAGTCGTGGCTGTCGCTGCACGAGTCGGCCGCCACGCAGCGCGCCTACCGTAAAGAAGCGGAACGTCTGATCCTGTGGGCGATCGTCGAACGCGGTCGCGCACTGTCGTCGCTCACCACCGACGACGCGATCGCCTACCGGAGCTTCCTGCGGCGGCCGACACCACGCGAGCGCTGGATGGGGCCGTCGCGGCCGCGGCACAGCGTCGAATGGCGACCGTTCAGCGGCCCGCTGTCCGCACGCTCGGCGGCGTACGCGCTGACCGTCCTGTCCGCGCTGTTTCGCTGGCTCGTCGAGCAACGCTATGTGCTCGCCAATCCGTTCGCCGGCGTGAAGGTCAAGAGCCACGCACAGCGCGCCGGGTTGGACGCGTCGCGCGGGTTCACCGAGGGTGAATGGCTGTTGATCCGCACGCTCGCCGACGGCCTCGAGTGGTCGTACAGCTGGAGCGCGCCCGCGGCTCAGCGCCTGCGGTTTCTGCTGGATTTTGGCTACGCGACCGGCCTGCGCGCGAGCGAGCTGGTCGGGGCAACGCTCCGCGACATCCGTCGCGACGAGCACGGCGATCACTGGCTGCACGTGCTTGGCAAGGGCGGCAAGCTCGGCAAGGTTTCCTTGCCGCCGCTCGCGCGAACCGCGCTGGATCAGCATCTTTTGCAGCGTAGGCTGCCGGTCACGCCGGCGCGCTGGAATCCGGCGACGCCACTTATCGCGAGTCTCGACGAGGACGGCGCGGGCATCGAAAGTACACGGCTCTGGCGCGTGCTGCGACGGTTCTTTGCACAGGCGGCCGACGCAATCCAGGACGAACGGCCAGCGACCGCCGAGAAGCTGCGCCGCGCAAGCCCGCACTGGATGAGGCACACCCATGCCTCGCACGCATTGGCACGAGGCGCCGAGCTGATCATGGTGCGGGACAACCTGCGGCATGCCTCGATCGCGACGACGTCGACCTATCTGCATAGCGACGAAGTGCAGCGAGCGCGGCAGTTCGATCAGGCGTTTGGCTCACGGGACTTCAAGAAGTAAGTCGTTTATAGCGTTCGACACATAAGCCTTCGAAATTCCATAACCTCGGGGCTTATGATAGGAAATTGCGCTTACCTTGTTCACGACCCAAGTTCCTTCAATCGCCAAAGCGGGAGAAGCGAAGGCGGCCATCACCGGTAAAGGCAAATAGCCGAAAGCCAAATAGATGTGCGGGTGCGGCTGCGCGTCGGCCAACGCCTTGGCGAGCGGTGCAACGTCGATCGGAATGTTGCCCTCGACTACAAGGCAGCCGAACAGCTTGGTGAAGTGCAGGTGCACGCGCCGCATGCAGCGCCGCGTGTCGTAGGGAAAGAGCCAGTTGGCACGGAACGATCCTGCCCCTAGCTACCGCGACACGGCACTGCCCAATTCTCCCGCTCTGTGCTCCCAAGCGTAGTCATACGGTTGGGTTCGCTTGCTGTTGCAAGTCAGGCAGATACGGTGCGCGAACTTCAGCGTGTCCGATTTCAGGCTGCCGACCTTCAGGTTGCGACGATGAGGCCGACTTGGCTGGTGGTTTGCGTTGAAGAAGAGTGGTTTCGCTTGCGAGGGCTTGCCGAATAGTGCCTTGAGATCCGAGGCTTTCGCCAGGTGTTCGCGCGTGGCAGCGCCCTCAGCGCTGCAGATCCAGCATTCCATGAATAGGGACTCCAACGCATGATGCGGCAGATTTGAGAAATCATCGTGCGCGTCGGACGGGCGATGCCTCGTGCTTCCCCGACCGAATCCGGACGCACTTCACCGTCCATTCTTGGACGACAACGGAATCGCGCGTTCGCGACCGCCGTTTCAATTGCTAATAGCGTCCACACGCCGGAAAAATCGGCGGTTACGGCGTATGCGTATACGCCCTACATGGGCGTTTTTGCAATCGCGGGACAGCAAATATTGGAGTTAGCAAACGGGGCTAGTCACGCGCTCACAGGAACCATGAGTGCTTCCGCACCTAGGTAGACTCCCAGCGTCAAAGCGTCGTAGCGATTGAAAAATGTCTCGAAGAAAAAGCGGTGCGAATCGCCATTGTCATCCGTCAGGATGAGCTCTCGTTCGCCGAGCAGACCACCCTTCTGTCGTCCGCAATAGGAACTCACAGCGTTGAACAGTTCCACTTCACCGATTCTCGAAAATCTCGCGTGAAAAGCGGCAGACTGAATGAGATGGCGGCAAGGCCGCACCGGATCGAAATCGGTAGGCCGACGGTCGACATGGGGGTGGCAACTCATGAGTCCAACGACGGGAGTTTCCTGGCCGACGCTCTCAACGAACCGGTACAGCGTCGTCGACAGCGTGTTCCCGTAAATGTTTTTCAGATCGATTACCGACTGAAGACACGCCGATGACGACCTCGCTTCGGTCACAAATCGGTCCCGGAGGAAAAGAAGCCGTCCGGCAGCGTAGTTAGCCTCGGCTTCGATCTGTTCCGCGCAATCTCTTGAAACGGTACTCTCGTTATCACCATGCATCATGTCCTGATGCCACGGGATGAGGCTGTGTCCAATTTCGTGGGCTTCATTCCATCGATGCTTGAGCGACGGCACCGCGCTGTCGAGCATAATCCGCTTGCGATCGGGCAGATACAAGGCTTTTAGCGAAAACTTCTTCACGGCATCCAGAATCAGCGTTGGCCGGTTGTATATCTGCACCGCCGCTACACGGATCCGGCTAATGGCTTCCCGGGCCAGACCGGGATCGTTAGAGGTATAGAAGGCCAGGTCTAACTTGAGGAGTTCACGAACATCTTCCAGTCGCAACGGCGGCTGAGGGTTTCCCAGTCCCCGGAGCACGCGGTCGACCCGGCTGTCGATGTCATTCGAAGTCCTAGCAGAAAGAATAAGATTTCTGGCCATAGTTACCCCATGTGGTTCTGTTTATTTCTGCTCGCTCAGTACGGCAACGAACGCCTCCAGTGCAGAGCGCTCCGTTTCATTGAGGTCCGTTACCTTTTCGGACCGTGCGGCAAACCGTATCGCTTCGCTGACAAGATGACTATCTCGCTGTTGCGACAGACCGGCCAGTTGCATCAGCTTTGTACTCGGAATCGCGAAATAATTAGCCAATTGATAGACCGTGCGCGGCTCGGGCGTATGGTGCGAGTCTTCCTCAATTTCTACCAGCTCGGTAATGTCAATGTCGGCATCTTCCGCGAGCTTCTCCAGAGTCTGCTTTCGGCCCCTCCTCATGAGCCTGACAAATCGGCCGAAAGCTATCCTGGGATCGGCTGACTCCTCCATCGCGTACGCCGGCTGTTGCGTTGACGGATCCGCGGCGAACAGGCCCGCGCCGATCTCCACGTCGGTTCCGTGCTCGTGCTCAAGCCTCGCCATTTTCATGCACCATTCTTTCGTTACTTCAAATTTCATGACTAGACTCCTTTGACGATGAACGCTTCCGCCTGTTCAGGCGTCATCTCAAAATAGCGGAGGTTCTCCTTGGTGGGATCGATACCGAGGTCCGACATACCGCACACATTTGCGTACCATGCGTTGGCCTGAGGCAGCGAGTGCAGACCAATTCGCCCGGCAAACCCTTCGCTGCGGCTAAGCTCAATCGCTGCCCGAACCAGCAGCGTCCCGACGCCTGTCAGACGCGGACGTTCCGTCGCCAACCCCGGGCGATTCCACGGCGCTGTCTCAAGGTACTGGATATAAACAAGCGGTTTGCCCTTTTGCTGCGGCAGCCGGCAAGACTCCAGCGTTTCGACAATCATCAAGCCTTGGGTCATCCCCTGACACACGATGCTGAATGACGGAGCCGCAAGCAACCCTTTGAAGGCCTCGGCTTTCCTGCGCCAGTCCCAGTGACGGTTTTGCGGCCAGAGCCGCCTGTCCACGCCCTTCTCTTTCAACTGCTGGAGCGCGCGGGCGAGCGCCGGCATCCAGGCGTCTTCCCAGTCATGAACGTTCGTTTCGGAAATGCCCTCGATCAGGCTTGCCTCGATAGCGGCGCCCGACGCGACATCAAGCAGGTATACCGGAAATTCGCTCATAGCATCACGACTTCTGCCTTTTCCTTGGTCTTTTCATCCTCGAAAAAGAATTTATCGCCTCGCTCAGCCCGAACCTCGATGGCCTGATAAAGCCGAAGCGCCTGCCGAAGGACCGCTGTCTTGCTCAGATCTTTCTTTTCGCAAAGTTCCTCAAGGGCGTTCATCTCAGCATCCGTGAGATTTAGGGTCATAGTCTTCTTTGACGTGGCCATAGTTTGCTCCTCACTTTTCCCGCAATTTTAGGTGCAAAAAATAGCCATGTCAAAGCTATTGACTAGCTAAAAACTAGCTATATAATCCACATCAAGCTACCGGGTGGCCGGTACGTGATTCACGGAGATTGGTATGGATACGACGATAGAAGATCTGCAGGACGCGCTTACGGCGGGCCGCGCTATCCGCGAGCACGGCCCGTACTACGTGCGAGTCGGGCGGGAGGGCTTGGACTTCCGAAAGGTGGTTCTTGCGCATCCGGTGGCGAGCGGCAAGGCAATCCTGGAGGCGGCCGAAACGTTTCCGGTGGATGACTACCTCCTCTTCAGGATCGCGCGAAATGGCGTGACAGAAGAACTACGTCCTGATTCGGCGGTGGATTTGCGCTCGGACGGCGTGGAGAAGTTCGTCGTGTTCCGGAGTGATCGCGCTTTCCGCTTCATGCTGGATGAGCGTGCATTCGACTGGGGCGCATCGCGGATTTCGGGCGCCACTCTCAAACACCTTGCAGGCGTCGATGTGGATAATCAGGACGTATGGCAGCAGGCGCTGGGCGGTTCCGACCTGATGATTGAGGACGACGGCTTCGCGGACCTCGCGGCGGCCGGTGTTGAGCGTTTCGTCACAAGGCCCGTCGGATTGTCCATCGTTGTGAATGCCAAGCGCAGGGAGGTGTTCCGGCGTCGACTCTCGTATTGGGAGGTCGTCAAGCTAGCGTTTGCCGCCGCGCAGAAGAGCGACGACATCATTTATACGATCAACTATGCTCGTGGTCCGCACGCGAATCCAGAGGGTTCGATGGTCGAGGGCCAGCACGTGAAGATCAAGGAAAATATGGTGTTCTATGTCACTCCGACTGATCGCTCTTAATCCTGACCTTCAGCGCCTGCGCGACGAAGGGTACGAACTCGAGATCCGATCGAACTACCTGCTCGTCCATTCGGTGCCTTACGTTAATTCACGGCGCGAGGTCGTTCGCGGAATCCTCGTGTCGGAAATGAACATGGTGTCGCCAGGCGTTCTTGACCGCCCAAACACGCATCAGATCTATTTCATCGGGGAGCATCCATGCAACCCTGACGGATCCGAGCTTGTCCAGATCAAGAACGGGACGACCACCTACCAATTGGCTGATGACTTGGTCGCGAACCACTACTTCTCGAGCAAGCCGAAATCTGGTGCCTACGAGAACTACTACGAGAAGGTCACCAGCTACGCCCGCGTCATTTCAAACCAGGCCAGGGCCATTGATCCCACCGCGGACGCACGGACATGGAAAATGGTCGACTCGGTAGAGGAGGAGTCCGTGTTCCTTTACGAGGACACGGCGTCGAGTCGCGCCGGCATCCAGGCGATCGCCGCGCGACTGAAGCATCAGCGTATCGCCATAGTTGGACTTGGCGGGACGGGCGCATATGTACTGGACCTGGTCGCAAAGACCCATGTTAGGGAAATTCATCTTTACGATGGCGACCCGTATCGACAGCACAATGCGTTCCGATCACCCGGCGCCGCATCGCGAGAGAAGCTCGATCGGCGGCTGAGTAAGGTCGCCTATTGGGTCGAGGTGTATTCGGCGATGCGCAAAGGCGTCGTGCCTCACGAGGTGATGATCAATGAGGCGAACATCGCAGATCTGTCCGGTTACGACTTCGTGTTCGTCTGCGTCGACAAAGGCGAAGTCCGGCAACTGATCGCGCGGGCGCTCGAAACGCATGCTGTGCGGTTCATTGATGCCGGAATGGGCATTAACCTGACGGACGACAGAAGCCAGCTCTGGGGCACCTGCCGCGTGACTACAAGTACGCCTGCTACGCGTGCGCTTGCTGCCGCCCGAATTCCCAAGGCGGACCGTGACGACGAGGTCTATGGCTCAAATATACAGATTGCCGATTTGAACTGCCTGAACGCAACGCTGGCCGTCATGAAATGGAAGCGCCTGAGCCAGTTTTACGTTGACGATCGCAACGAGCACGATTCAACTTACAACGTCAATCTGAACCAGTTGACAAATGAGGAATCTGGATCGTGAAAATCAACCGGTTCAAACCGCAGTTTGTCGAGTACATCCCCGATAAGCTCGAGGCGGGCATTCTCTATCTGTCGATGGAGTTCGCTACTGCCTCCCACGCCTGTGCCTGTGGATGCAACCGTGAAGTTGTCACGCCACTATCGCCAGTTGGATGGCGAATGCGTTATGACGGAGAAAACGTAAGCCTCGAGCCCTCCATCGGTAACTGGAGCTATCCGTGCAAATCCCATTACTGGATCAAAGGCGGCACGGTTCGATGGGATGCTGAGATGCCGCAATGGGCGATAGATGAAGGTCGGGAACGTGACCGAAACGCTAGGACCAAGCACTACGCGCGGCGATCGCATCCAGCCGTGCCAGCAGCACAGGTGGAGGAGCGAATTCCGCAGTTGCCAGCAGCAACCCAGGAAGCAACCGTTCCCGCTTCGCGTACCTGGTGGGACATATTGATTGCTGTTTTTCGGCAGAAGTGACGACATGATCGGCCCGGTGCAGGGGCGAACCTTTGAATCTAATTTACGGGGAGCCCGGCCACTAACATCATTTGATGTGTGTCCGCCTTATCGAGATTGGTCGATCACGGTTTGCATTCGAATGGCGGTTGTCGAGGCGGCAGCGACACTTGAACGGCGGTGTTAGAGGGCGCGCTAACGGCCGTTCATAACCGATCTCAGTCTTTTTTTAATATGTAATCCTGAATGTCGGCGAGTCTTCCGGGCGACTTTTGCGACGGTCGTAAATACGGGTCGTGGCGATGTTGGCGTGACCGAGCCATTCCTGAACCCTGGCAATATCGGCTTCATGTTCCAGCGCATTGGTCGCCGCCGTCGCCCGCAGGCTGTGTACACCGAAGCCCTGCGCATCGATTTTCGCGACGGCTGCGTACGCGAGCACGATCTTGTAGACGCCATCGGTCGTCAATGCCGCATCTGTCTTCCTGCGTGCCGGCTGGAAGAGGGGGGCGTTGGGTGTTTCGCCGTGTCCTGCCACTTCGAGGTAAGCGTGGATGCGTTCTGCGCTGCCCACGTGCAGCGGCAGGTAACGTAACTTGTTGCCTTTGCCGTGAATCCGGAGATGCAGAACACCACGGCGTGCATGAATGTCGCGGACCTTGAGCTGACAGAGCTCTTCGCGGCGCAGGCCGTGATACAGTAGCACCGACAGCAGCGCGCGGTCTCGCTTGCCCTTGAGTGTGGACGGGTCCGGCGCATCGAGCAGCGCGCGCGCCTGATGGTCACCGAGCGCCGGCGTCTTTCCTTCGTTGCTGTCCACCTTCGGCCGCTTGGCACCTTTCACCGGGTTGAAATCGACCGCGTTCTTTTCGCAGAGGTATTCGAACAGCGAGGAGAGCGCCGCGAGCTTGCGCCGGATCGTGGCGCCTGATAGCGCGCGGACTTCGAGGGCCTTGCGCCAGGCCAGCACGTGCGCACGGGTGACGATGCGAAAGTCTTCGGGCCGCGTGACGGCGGTAAAACTCATGAAGTCGCGCAGATCGACCTGATAGGCGCGACGCGTGCGCGGGTTGTCCAGGTTGGCAAACCATTCGGTTTCGGTTGGCACGTCGGCGAGCTGGTGAAACTGCGCGGACGTGAGTCGTGGCGCGCGATCAGGAAGCGTTGGCAGTACGGACATGGTTTTCTCCAGGCAGCTCCGCGCCGTGGGCGCGAATCAGGGCGATCAGTTCGCCCGTGGTCAGTTCAAACCGGTACTCGCGCTGGATGCCGACCTTGCGTTCATCGAACTCAACGAGGACGACACTTTTTCCATCGTCGCTGGCCTCCATGCGCAATGACCGGCATAACCGGCCCGTGTCCGTCTCGTGCTGCGTGAGCAGGCCCATTGTGCCGCTCGCTCCCTTGATCCTCAACTGCGCCATCTTTCTCCCTGCATAAGCTCACCTTTTAAACGCACACATTACTCTTGATAACATATTTTATCAATAGTAAATCTAGCGAAGAAAGCGCGACGCACCGGCTCCGAAGAACCGGCGCCGCCGCGCCCGTGAATCTACTTCTTCTTCGGTTTGCTCGAGGTCGCGCCCTTGCGTTGGGAGAGGTCCGAAGCGGCGACCTCCTTCTCCTTCTTGGACGATTTCGGATCACGCAGAATCTTGCCCGCGTCCGATGCTGGTTTCTTGCCTGTTGCCATGGTCACCTCTGGTGGTCGAACCCCTCAATTCAGGGCACATTAATCGTATGAACAAGAACGGCGAATTTCAAGCTTCGCTGCGCCGACGACGGGCAGCAGGCATGTCGAGGCGCATTGCCCCGGCTTCTATGGACCCCAACCCGAGCTTGGGCTGATTAGCTAGATGCGAAAAGCGTCCCGAAGAGTTTGAATCCTTGTTTTCATTCAGAAGGGCTGCCTGCGTGACAACTCTTCGCATATACGTACGGGCCACTCTCCGTAGCATTACCGGCCTATCCCCACAGCACGCGGCGTAGCAAATTCTGCCGGCTCTTCACCGGCCGGGAACGCTACGACGTAAAGGGCGCTTGTTTCGAATGGCTTAGCATCCGCGTCACCGTTGAACCGTATCTTCACTTTGCGCTCGGCGGAGCAGAGCGAAACTCTAAGTGTTTTCAGCGCATCAATGTACCGTTGCATGTCGTCGTAGACATCGAACTTCTGCACCTCAGAATAGAGATCGCTGCAATCGCGGTATTCGCGAATGCAGTCGATCAGCGCAGCAAACTCTTCATCGGCCTCGCGAGGCATCTCAAACCCTGGCGTGGATAGATCCATGCTATGGGCTTCGGCAAGCTTCGCCAGCTGCTTTCCGGTCTGAAGCGGCTGCGCCTTGAGCGTGATGTGTTCGCGGTCAAACTTCTCTTTTGCGGCCTGCATTTCCTCGGCCGACGGGATGAAAAACGGTTTGTTCAAGGCGTCGATATCTTCGAACTCGAAGGCTCGCGCGATTGCTCGACGTGTGTCAAAACCGGATGTATCGCCCCGTTCGACACGCTGTATTGTCCGCACGCTCAAGCCGGATAGGTCTGCAAGCTGCTCCTGCGACCATTGCCGGCTTTCGCGAAAGAACTTGACCACTACAGCGAGTTCGCCTTCGGTCAGCAGGCGCGGCTGGGTTTGTTCGGTGGTTGCCATCGTAATCTCCAGAAAGTAGACGGGATAATGATGCGACGGCGCCTGCAACGACGACACGACAGCGACCCGACATCCGGCCGACAGATCGGCTCGAGAAAAACTCAGGCCGCCATCCGGTGTTCGTAGTACGGCCTATGGCGGTCGTCCAGAATCGCGTACTGTGCCGCCAGATTGTTGGGCTCGGGGCAAAGCCAGGCGTCGATATGCTCCGGCTTGATTGGGATGATGCAGCGATCATGGCCCGCGGCCGCGATCTCCGGCGGCGGCTCATCCGTGATGGCAGCAAACGAGAACAGGTCGGGCTGACCTGGGCTTTGCCAATGTGACCATAGGCAGGCAATCAGCATGTCGCCAGCAGGCTGCGGCCGGAACTCGAGGACGACGTTCTCGTCTTTTTCGCCGTCTTTCAGTTTCCGTCCTTCCGTCCGGGCGCGGCTGACATTCTCATAGAACGCACTGACCAGCATGATGCCGTGCGAATAGCCGAACAGTGACTTCCAGAACCCTTCAAGGTTGTTCCGACGCGCGTTGTAAATTCCGGGATATTTCTTGTCGTAGAACGCAGGCTTGCCAGCTGGGCGACAGAGATATCGCATCGGCTTGATGACACGCTTGCCGTCTTCCATGACCATCACCGGAGCATAGTTGCCGGGGAAAATTCGCGAGTCGCGGTCTTTCAGTTCGGTGCGCCGGAGATCGTCGAGCCCGCGCAGCGCCAACTCGATCTTGCTGGTCGCGATCCGTTTGCTTTCGGTGGCCGCCTTCGTCGTTTTGCCCTGAAGGGTGCGGTCCGCGTCGGCGAGCCGCGCGCGCTGTTTGAACAATTCCTGCTCGAGCCTGGTTGCCTGCTCGCCGTTGAACCGTTCGATCGCTTCCTTGATCCGCCGTTCCTCGTCTGTCCCGGGCACCGAGAACGCGGCGTCCATCGCTTTCGGAATTTTCACGTTGCTGCCCTCGGCGCGCTCCCAGTACAGCTGCGCGAACTCCCGGATACTCATGTGCGCGCCAAACATCCTGACGTACTTGCGGTAGTCCGCCTGAATCTGGGCTGAATAGCACACGGTTGCTCTCCCTGAAGAAAGGTGCGCCAATATGGTACGCCGGTTCCTAATGGAAGTTTCGCGTCGACGTGACGAGCGAGCCAAGCAGGTGCGACATGTCTACCAGTCGTTGTGCAACCAGGTGCCGTACCTCTCCCTGGCATTGCCACGTTCCATACACGGCGAGTAGCGATGCACCCAGCGCTTCCTGTCGCTGTTTTTCAAGCAGACTGGGCCACACGATCACGTTCACGTTGCCGGTCTCGTCCTCGAGCGTCACGAACATCACGCCCTTGGCCGTGCCCGGACGCTGACGCACGGTGACGAGCCCGCAGCCACGCGCGAGTTGCCCATCGCGATAGGTGCGCAGCGTCGACGCCGGCATCAGCCTGTTGGCGAGTAGTTGCGGCCTGAGCAGATCAAGGGGGTGTCGGCCCAGCGTCAGGCCCACCGAGCGGTAATCAGCAACGATGTCGTTTGCCTCAGTTGGCGCACCGAGCGCTGGCGTCTCGTCCTGAACAGCTGCTGTCGCGAGCATGTCCCTATCTGGTACCGCCGCAACCGACTGCCACAGCGCTTCACGGCGATTACCGGCAAGGGAGGCGAGCGAGTTGGCATCAGCCAGCACATGAAGATCCTTGCGGTCCAGTTGGGCGCGGCGGGCAAGGTCGTTGACGCTGTCAAATGGCCGCACCGCGCGCGCGTTCCCGACGCGTTCCGCAGCGCCGTCTTTCATGCCTCGCAGTAGCGACATGCCGAGCCGGACGGCCGGCCTTCCGGCGCCTGGCAGGTTGACCAGTGCGGAGTCCCAGCTACTGACTGTTACGTCGACGGGCAGGACTTTGACGCCGTGCCGTTGTGCGTCCTGCACGAGCTGCGACGGCGAGTAAAAACCCATCGGCTGTGAATTCAGCATCGCCGCCAGAAACGCCTCCGGCTCGTGGCACTTCAACCAGCTACTCGCGTACACAAGCAACGCAAAACTGGCCGCGTGACTTTCCGGAAAACCGTATTCGCCAAAGCCCTTGATCTGTTCGAAGATGGATTCGGCGAAGGCGAGATCGTAGCCGCGCTCCTGCATGCCATGAACGATCCGGTCGTAGTATTTTTCCAGTCCGCCTTTACGTTTCCAGGCCGCCATCGCCCGACGCAGCTGGTCAGCTTCACCGGCGGTAAAGCCGGCCGCAAGAATCGCGACCTGCATCACCTGCTCCTGAAAGATCGGCACGCCCAGGGTTCGTCCAAGTGCGGTTTTCAGCGCGTCACTGGGATAGGAGACCGGCTCGAATCCCTGGCGCCGCTGCAGGTAGGGATGCACGGCGCCGCCCTGGATCGGCCCCGGGCGGACGATCGCCACCTCGATCACGAGATCGTAGAACGTCCGGGGCTGCATCCGCGGCAGCATGCTCATCTGGGCACGCGACTCGATCTGGAACACACCGACTGTGTCGGCCGCCGAAATCATGTCGTAGGTCGCAGGATCCTCTGCCGGGATGTCTTGCATTTCGAAACGTTCGCCGCGCTGCTCCGACACAATGTCAAGCGTGCGCCGGATGGCCGAGAGCATGCCGAGGGCAAGGACGTCGATCTTCAGCAGACCGAGTGCCTCGAGGTCGTCCTTGTCCCACTCGATGACAGATCTGTCTTCCATGGCGGCATTCTCGACTGGTACGAGACGCGTCAGCTTGCCGCGACTGATGACGAAGCCACCCGAGTGCTGGGAGAGGTGCCGTGGGAAGCCGAGCAATTGTGACGCGAGCTTTGCCCACGCCTGAATCAGCGGTTTTTCCGGGTCGAGGCCGGACTCCCTGAATCGCGCAAGCAGATCCTGGCTCGTATCAAACCAGTGGTGCGACTTTGCGACGACATCAACGATCTGGAGATCAACGCCGAGCGCCTTGCCGGTTTCACGCAGCGCACCGCGCGGTCGATATGTCGAGACTGCCGCCGCGATTGCCGCGCGGTCGCGGCAGTACTTGCGATAGATGTACTGGATGACTTCTTCGCGCCGCTGGTGCTCAAAGTCGACATCGATGTCCGGCGGCTCGCCACGTTCCTTCGAGATGAAGCGCTCAAAAAGCATGTTGCCACGGGCCGGGTCCACCTCGGTTACGCCGAGGCAATAGCAGACGGCAGAGTTGGCCGCGGAGCCTCGTCCCTGGCAGAGGATGTGCTGGCTACGCGCAAATCGCACGATGTCGTACACCGTGAGAAAGTAAGGGTCGTATCGCAGCTCCGCTATCAGCTCAAGCTCATGCTCAATCTGTTCCTGCACCTGGTGCGGAATGCCGGACGGAAAGCGTCGTTGCGCGCCAATGTACGTTTCCTGCCGCAGATAGGCGGAGGGGGTGAAGCCGGCTGGAACAAGTTCGTCGGGATACTCGTAGCGCAGTTCATCCAGCGAAAAAGTACAGCGGCCTGCAATATCAACGGTTGCGGCAAGCGCGTCGTCGGGGTACAGGTTGGCGAGCCGCAGTCTGGAACGCAGATGCTGCTCGGCATTCTGTGTCAGGTCATAGCCGCACTCGTGCACGGGCCTGCGAACGCGGATAGCGGTCATGGTGTCCTGCAGCGGCTTTCGCGAGCGCACATGCATGACGACGTTGCCAAGCGCGACGACCGGGACGTCCTGATTCCGTGCGACAAACTCGACCGAGCCGCGGTGGATATCATCCATCGCACGCTGGTGCAGAACAAGTCCCACCCAGGCGCGGCCCGTGAACGTGTCATCGAGCCATTCGATCTGTGCCGCCAGCACGTCTTCTTTCGCCGGAAAGTCCGGTACAAGAATGGCCAGGCAGTCGGGCAGGCCGCGCAGGTGCCGGTTTTCCCTGTCGGGTCGCGACAGGTCCTGCGGCGTCAGGCGGTATTCGCCTTTGGGCGCGCGGGTGCGGGCCAGTGTAATCAGCTCGGACAGGTTGCCGTATCCTTCGCGGTTTCTCGCGAGGAGAATCAGCCCGAACGCGGGGGAACCGTCGGCGTTCACCAGGCGGAAGTAGGACCCAACGATAAACGGCAGCCTGGCTTCCTTCGCTGCAACGTGTGCGCGCACGACGCCGGCCAGCGAACACTCGTCGGTGACGGCCAGCGCTGAATAGCCCAGCTGCTCCGCGCGTTCAGCCAGTTCTTCCGCATGGGAGGCGCCGTGCAGAAAGGTGAAGTTGGAAAAGCAGAACAGCTCGGCATATGCCGGCAGGGTGGAAAAGGTGGCGTCCATGGCGTGTCATCCGAACAGGCCATGCAGGAACCACCGCTGGTCTTCTTCTGCGTCCCGGCTGCTAACGCGTTCGCGGTATATCCAGACGCAGCTCTGGTCTTCGCTCTGGGCGACGAAGTAGTCCCGGGTCACCAGTTCGCCGTCAAACCACCCAGCCTCGATGCGCTCGCCTGGAGATACCATGCGCAGCGGCGAGCCGTAAAACGGCCGGTGTTTGCGCATAAGAAGACGCACCGGCTTTTCCAGAAGCCATGTCGGTCGCGGAAGTCCTTCAGGCAGCACGGTGCTTTTCGACGCACTGGCGACAGGCACCCACCGATTGGCAATCTCCGGCCGGTAATCCGCGGTTGGGGCAGGGCGGAGTACGTTCCCTTCACCGAGCCGTGCAACCAGCAATTCGACCAGACGGGCGTGATCCTCAGCTGAGCCGCCAGGTTCCGGAAACAGCGTGTCCGATGCGGGCGCCGCAGGTTGCACACTGGCCGCATCGAGCCGCAGCGCAATGACTGGCGCGGTCAGTTCGATCCGTCCAAGGCGCTCCCTGATGAGCCGGACAAGATGGTCCTCGCGCCAGGTCGGCTCGCCCAGCGCGATCTCGATTGAGGTTGGCTCGATTGCCTGCCTTCCGCGCTCGTGTTCCAGCAGGAGGGTTGCGCCTGTCAGCGCCAGCTGTTTTGCACACAGCCAGCCACATAACTGGACGACGAGACGATGCGCGCCAAAGAGGGCGGCTTCCGCGTGTTCGATGCGGTCGGGCATTTCAATGCGTGCGGAGAACGTCGGCGGCAGTTCCAGCCAATCAAAGAGTTCAGGTGCCGTGCCGAAAGCGCGGTCCAGCGAATCAAGGAGGTGCTCGCCGCAACGGCGTTGCAGTCCGGCACGCGGCAGCCGTCGCACGTCGGCAATCGTTTCGCAGCCAAGTCCCGTGAACCAGTCCGCGAACGGCCGTATTTCCGGCACTGACAGCAATGACAATGCGGACAGTTGCCGCTCGAGCGAGTCGATCTTGAGGACGCGCCGGTTGCGGTGCTTGGCGAGCAACCACGCGCCTTGCCCGGTCGGTGCCGCGCTGATGCATGCGGTTAGCCCGATCGCTTCGAGAATCGCTTTGGCCTGGCGGCACACCGCAAGCAGACCGCCGAACAGACGCAGGCTCGCGCCGATGTCGACAACCACGACAGCCTCGTCGAGCAGGGCGACATCTGGCGAAAATTGCATGAGCGCAACAGCGACCTCGCGTTGTGCCGCATATTCCCGGCTGGGGTCGCGCTCGTGCAGCGCCACTTCCGGCGCGAGCGTCAGCACTCCGCCGCGTTTCATGCCGACCCGTACGCCCGCTGACCTCGCAACCCCGTCGGCAATGAGCACCTTGTCGCGATCCAGGACCACGCAGCCGTGCGCAGGTTCAGGCAGCCACCGTGGCCGGAAGACCTCGAGCTGCAACCGGGGCAAGTGGACGGCGAGAAATACGCGCATGGTGTGAAAACAGAACAGGGGTTGGTTGAAGAGGAATGGACAGAGGGTCTGCGCGTGCTGGACCTCGTCGCTTCGCAATATCGACGGTCAGGCCGTCGCGCTCTGGCCTTAGCGCCAGTCGTAAAACGGCGGGGGACGCATCCTGCGCGGCCGCCAATGGGCGAACCATGAAAAAAAGCGTCTCCGAAGACTGGGCGGCCAGATGAAGCCGCCGCAGTGAAGACGTCTGGACGTACTGCGTCCAGAACAGGAGTGCGCCGCAGCTTCCGGCACGCAGAATCTGCTCGGCTGACCACAAAGCATCGGCCGTCTTCGCGGCGCGGATCTGCAGCAGCTGTTCTGGGGAAAGACCGATGTACTCGAGACCGGGGCCGTTCGGCACGTGCGGCGGCTGAACCATTGCAACTGCCGTTTACCCAGTGTGCAGATCGCCGGCCGAAGCAACCGCATCTCTCCCACGCCGGCCTGCTGGACCAGCAGGTCAACGAGCGCGCCGATCGGCCATCCGCCGCCGGGCAGCTCGGCTGAAAGGGCCGGGTAGCCGGTCTCGACCGTCCTGCCCCGGCCGCGCGCAAGCTGCGACGCCCGCCACAGGGATGGGTGTATGGCTTCCGGGACGGGTGATGTGGCGGTCATTGGATTGCGCGAATGCCTGTATGGATATACAGTATCCTACACGCAAATCCGTAGCGATGAACAGGCACTTTTTTTCGGGGAGTTCAGATGGACAGACGCGTTCGCAAGCCTGTCAGCCATCCGATGCCGGAAATTGCGGCATTTGTTGCCGGGATGAAAGCGGCGTTCGGCGAGCCGGAAATCGATGAAGCCATCCGCCGCGGCAAGGCAGGAGAACCGACGTTTTACGCGTGCGAAAATGGCCGCACTGTTGGCACCTCTACGCCAGCGCAAGCCAACGTGTGGCGTGTCGACGGGGCGGTGCGGAACCGTCACTACTGTGGCGACTGCGACGGGTCATGTGTCGGTACCGCGAAATCGTGCCGGGCGTGAACGGCACGAGGTTATACGGAGAGAATATGTTTCGATCTTTCAGTGTGGGCGCAATGCTGCTTGCATTTGCTTCGACCGCAGCCGCAGGCGAACACTACGTTGAAATCTGGAACCCGCCTGAAGCGCGGATGCAGCCATCCGGGAACGGCAAGCCTAAACCAGGCAAGGTTGCGGTGCTCTCACATCACGTATCGAAAGCTACACCGCGCCGGGTCGCCGATCCGGTAACGAGGTCCTTGCCGAACAAACGCGCGGGGAATGGCCCTGGTAAGGCCGCTATGCCGCGCGCGACAGATCTTCCCCGAATAATGACGCCCGAAGGGAATGTGCTCCGCGTGCACGATGGGGGAGCGCTGGTCGAAGTGGTCCGATAAGAAAGGTCCGCCTGGGAAGGCCCCTCTCTGATCGAGAGCATGAGTCCTTCAGGCAAGTAGTCGATCACGAACGGCAGAAGAGGGGCGAGCTCCGTCTGTCATCATCTGTCTCAGTGCGGGCCACGGAGCGTCATTCGCCCGCTCCGTGGCTCGGACGTCGCATGCATCCAGCAGGCGGCCATTCAATTCGCGAGGACGAATGTTGCTTCATCGTCCTTATGGAAAGCTTCGCATAAGGCCGATTATGCAAAGTCGTTGATTATGGAAAGTAGCCGAGCCGATTGCCGACGAGGCCCGGCAAACAAGGGGCCGGCAGCAGGCGGTTCAGCCGGGAACTCGACATAATTTCAGCGTTGATCTGGAGTAACGGTTCCACTTCAGGGGACCGTTATGAAGCCAACCAGTTTGCACGAAGCCGGGGCCCGGTCTTGTAGACCACTTCCGACTCACATTGCTGACGAATTGCGCCGCTACGATGCGTATCTGCACGATGCGCGGGGACTGGCAGCCACAACACGGAGTAATCAACTCCGCATAGTCGGTTTGTTCTTGCGACAGAATTTCGAGCGGCGCGCAGTCGATCCGAGAAAGCTGCGCCCTGACGATATTCGTCGGTTCCTTTCGTCACAGTCAGGGGCCGGAGGCTCGGCCTCCTATGCTTCTCAACTGGCTTGTACCTTACGCAGTTATTTGCGTTACCGGGCGACGTGCGGCGACCAGGTCTGCAAGCTCAGCGCCGTCATCCTGAATCCCGTCCATTGGAAGCTCGCATCGCTGCCACGCGCGCTCGCGCCAGAGGAAGTTGAGTACCTCCTGGGCGCGGTTGCAGGCGCTCGCCGCTGGCCGAAGCGTAGCTATGCGATTGTCCGTCTGGCGCTGGACATGGGCCTGCGTTCTGCCGAAATCGCGCAACTCATGATCAGCGACATCGACTGGCGCGCAGGCACAGCGACGTTGAGGGGCACAAAGTCGCTGCGGCAGGACGTACTACCGCTGCCGATGGAAACCGGGCAGGCACTCGCTGACTATCTGCAACATGAGCGTCCGATGAGCGGCCATCCGGCGATCTTCGTCCGGCAGGTGACGGAGCGAGACCAGCCGATTACGCCCAGGGCGATCCAGAAGGTGATCAAACGGGCCTGCTGTCGCATCGGCTTGCCACACCACAGTGCTCACGCGCTTCGACATACCCTGGCATGCCGCCTGGTTGAGAACGGCAGTTCGCTCAAGGAAGTAGCCGACCTGCTGCGCCACCGTTCGCTCAATACCACCCTGATCTACGCCAAGCTCGACACGCCGAAGCTGGCGGCTGTTGCCCTGCCGTGGCCCGGGAGCCAATCATGAGCGCACGGGTCAGCTTGCAGAAGAGGATCGACAACTACCTTGCCGAACGGCACCGTTTGGGTTTCGAGTTGCGCTCGCGGAGCACGCTATTAGCCAGCTTCGCCCGTTATGTCGCGAGCCTGAATCATCGTGGAGCGCTGACGACAGAGCTCATGGCGGATTGGGCGCGACAGGATAAATGGCACCATGACACCCCTGCTACCTGGGCTGCACGTTTAGCGATTGTTCGCCACTTCGCCCGCTACCTGAGGCAGTTCGAGCCTGACACTGAGATTCCGGAGGAACCGGTCTTCGGCCCTGAGCGGGCACGCGTCGCCCCGCACATCTTCCATGAAGAGGAAGTCATTGCATTGCTGGCTGCGGCCCGTCGGCTCGGGCCAAAGGGGAGTCTGCGCCCAGCGACGTATGAGACCCTGTTTGGCCTGATGGCCTCAACCGGGTTGCGAATCTCGGAGGCCATCCACCTACGCGATGCCGATGTCGATCTGAAGCGCGGGATGCTGACTGTGCGGCAGACCAAGTTCGCCAAGTCCCGACAGTTGCCCATTCATACGAGCACGGTTGCCGCGTTAGCGCGGTACCGGCGGCAGCGCGAACGGCAGGTTGCCACGAACCCCAGCATGTCGTTCCTGGTCAGCAGCCGTGGCCAGCGGTTGGGACAACCTCTTGGTGAACGACAGGCTCAACGTGTCTTCAACGCGCTGCGTGACAGCCTCGGCTGGGTGAATCGTGGTGCCCACGCAGCGCCCCGGCTTCATGATCTGCGACATACCTTTGCGGTGCGTCGCATGATGCTCTGGCATGCCGAGGGCACCGACATCGATCAGATGATGCTGGCGCTATCAACCTATATGGGCCATGCGGAAATCTTCTACACGTACTGGTATCTGACGGCAGTTCCGGAACTGATGGCCGTCGCCGGCGCCAGGTTCGAGCGTTTCGCCGATGTCGCGGGAGACGGCAATGAATAGGCGATCCAAGGCACCGCCTTCGTTTGCAGCGCTCGTGCAAGCGTGGTTCGCCGAATACCTCACCCAGCAGCGAGCGCTTAGTGCACATACCATAGCCGCCTATCGCGACAGCTTCGTCCTCTTCCTTGAGTTCGCCGAGGCGCGCCTGGTCAAGTCGCCAGCCACGATGACACTGGCGGATATGACGCCGGAACTGATCATGGGCTTCCTCGATCATCTGGAACGCCAGCGGCACAATTGCGTGCGCAGTCGCAATGCGCGACTCGCGGCGCTTCGCTCGTTCCTGAAGTTCGCAGCGCATCGCGATGTAGCGTCATTGCACGTGATCGAATGCGCCTTGGGCGTTCCAGTCAAGCGCTTCGAGCGCCCAACGCTTAGCTATCTGTCGCGCGAAGAGATGCTGGCTGTGATCGGTAAGCCGGATGATTCCTGGCTAAGCCAACGCGATCATGCGCTGTTCCTGCTGATGTACAACACCGGAGCGCGTGTCTCGGAGATCATCGGGGTAAAAGTTGGCGACGTGGTCCTGGACGAGGGTTCTGCCTGCGTCCATTTGCGTGGCAAAGGACGAAAGCAGCGCAGCGTCCCGTTGTGGCGGTCAACTGCGAAGACGATACGGGTATGGCTGAAGGTAAATCCTGAATTCCAACCCACATCGCCGCTGTTTCCGAACCGGAATGGCCATGCAATGACGAGAGCCAATGTTGCATTGAGGCTAACAGTGGCTACCGGGAACGCAGCCGGAACCTGCCCCAGCCTTGCAAAGCGACATGTATCGCCTCATACCGTCCGTCACGCCACCGCCATGCATTTACTTCAGGCAGGTGTCGACATCAGCGTCATTGCACTATGGCTCGGACATGAGAGCCCCATCACGACGCACCACTATGTCGAAGCCGATCTCAACATGAAGGAACGTGCTCTGGCCAGGCTTCACGAACCGCAGACCGGAATTCAGCGCTATCGGGCACCGGACTCGCTGATCAACTTCCTGAAGGCACTGTAATTATGCAAAGGCTGGAATTCGAACTGGCCGCTGCCCATCGGCTCTCTGGGGGGGCGCCGGCCGGCTACTTTCCATAATCAACGACTTGGCATAATCGGCCATTGCCGTCATTCGAGTATCGGTGTTGGTCAAGCGGCTAAGGATCGCTTTCCTGACATTCGCGCGTCGGCGGTCGCGAATGACAGGTCTCCGGAAGCCGAATTCGTACTTTCGACCCGATAGCGGTCCTTCCGGGTGGCTCCGACTGGACGGCCGCTTCTAATGGATGCTGTTGAAAAAGTCGGCGGCGGTCTGCATCGCGAGGTTTTTACCCTTGACCGAGGCCCGCGAACGGCTTGTAGGCCGATCTGAGAGGTCGATTTTCTGGCCGGCGGGGGCTAACCTACTGCCGCGACTTTTTCAACAGCATCCGTGTCGAAGCGGCCGTTCACGGTCGAGAAATATAGCTTTAAGTAAGTTGCTCCTCCACCTTTAAATTCAGCTAGCATCGGCCCAGTCGAAAGCACAGGCGCTGGGTTCAGTCAGCGCCGTCTGAAAGGCAGCCACTGCTTCCTCCAGGAGAGCCGTGCCGCTTCCCCGCTCGCCCGGCCTAGAGAGTGCGGCCCTGAGGTTGGCTTGTGTCGGCGCCCAGTCCAGCGGGACACGCTCGCGCGTGCATTCGGTCAGCGCAGCGTGGTAAGGCACCGCCACATCCTCCTGACGGGCCACGCGTCCCATGGTATTTGTGTGTCATCGCACTGTCGATACAACCGTCGGTAGTATAAATATACTGATGCATCAACGTCGCGACTAGCTCCATACTCTAGACTGTTCGTCGCCTTGGCGTGTACCTTTCGCGCGACCCTAAATCCTTGCAGCAAGAAGGGCCTTGCGTTTATTGCACTAAAAGGCGCGTCGTACGCGGGACGCACGGAAGGGCGTGTGGGAGATGCGATGATTACGTCGGAATCGAACCAGCAGCTGCAAGCTTTGATGGCTCGCCTCCCTCCCAAGGAGAGGCAGATTTTTATCCAGCTGCTGTGTGACTCACGAGACCGAACGTCATTCGATCAATCAATAGCCAAGTATCCGGCGCTCATCGCGACGTTGAATGCCATCACACTGCAGGATATCTTCGCTGAGCTTTCCGTCCCTTTGGCCAATGTGGCCGATATTCCACGGCGTATCCAGCTTTGCAGCGTTGCCTTGGACATGGTTGATCGTGAACGCGATCCCGAGCGATGCGCCCTGCTTCACAACGAACTCGCCCGCTGCCTCTCGCAGAGCCCCTTCGGCTCTCACGAAGAAAATCTCGAGAACGCCATTCAGCACTTTGAACTGGCACTTAAAGGATTAACGAAAGAGCGTCACCCGCAGGATTGGGCGATGGCGGAGGCAAACCTCGCCAACGCATATCACACCCGATCCGGCGGGAACATGGGCGAGAATCTGGAGCGGGCAATCGAGCACTATACGAAGGCGCTCGACATCTTCAACCCCGTTGCGTTTCCTCTTAGCTGGGCGACAACCCAGGGAAATCTCGGCGTTGCTTACCGCGATCGTTCATTCGGTGTGAAGGCCGACAACATCGAGCGGTCGATCGCCGCATACGAGTGCGTGTTTCAAGTCGCCACCGAGCAAGGCAGTCCTGTGCCTTGGGCAAAGGCGCAAGTGGATCTCGCCAATCTATATCGTAACCGGCCCAACGGGGACCGCAACGACAATCTTGAGAGGGCTATCGCCCACTTCAAGTCGGCCCGGCGGGTCTATACGCGCGCGACACATCCCCAGCAATGGATCAGTATCCAGTACAGCGTCGCCGAGGCACTCCGTGACCTTAGTCGGGGGGACCGGCAAGTCCATCTTGAAGAGGCGACTCAATGCTACTCGCAACTGCTCCAGATGCCGGATGAAATTTTGAGCGTCGAGCGGCGTGCCAGGATTGAAGGTCTTTACGCGAAAGCACTCCTGGTTCGTGTGAGTGACAACCGATCCGATGACCTTGAAAAGGCAATCGCACTTTTTCGCAGCGCACTCGAATCGTATTCCGAAGATGTCGAACGGACCGAACGAGCGGCGATTGAAGGCGAGCTCGCAAGCGCCTACAACGAGCGTGTGCTTGGGGAGCGATCGGATAACGTAGAACGAGCCATCGAGCACGCCCAAGCAGCCTTACAGGTATTTTCGCAAAGCGGAGAACCTGAGGCGTGGGTCACTTTGACCAAACAGCTAGCAGCTTCCTACCGGGAACGCAGGAGCGGCGATCCATCGGAAAACCTCGAACAGGCGATAGCCTGCTATGAAGCGTTGCTCGACGTTTGTGCAAGGATTGCAGATCACGAAGAGTGGGCGGTCGCCCACGCCAATATCGCAGCCACGTATTTAAGGCGCGTACTTGGCGTCCAATCGGACAATATCGAGGAAGCGATTCTTCATTTAAACGCGGCCTTGACTGTCCTGACCCGCGAGGAGATGCCAGAAGACTGGGCGCTCGCTGAGCTAGTGCTTGCAAGGGCGTACGCGAACCGCGTTATCGGTGATAAGGCTAGCAATATCGAGCTTGCGATTCTTCACTATGAGAACTCGTTGACCGAATTTTCCGAGGATGTCCATCCGACGCACTGGGGTCTCGCCCACCATGAACTTGCTCGAATGTTACGAGGGCGCGGTCAGGGCAAGCGGGACGACAGTATTGAACAAGCCATCTGGCATGCACAGCAGGCATTGCATACCATTACACGCCACGCAAATCCGATCGTATCGGGTCTTGTCCACAATGATCTCGGCGCTTGGTTTCAGGAGCGCACGGAAGGCGACGAAGACCAGAATGCCGACGAAGCAATCGCTCACTGCGAACAGGCAATCGAAATCTTCGATCAAAACGAGCATTCGAGCGAATGGGCAAAAGCAAACAGTAACTTGGGAGCCGCATACCTGAGTACCGAGCGGGGCGAGCATGCCGAAAACTTCGACCGTGCGACGGCGTGCCTCGAGAACGCACTGAATGTCTATGTGCGAGATTCAGATCACGCCAACCAGGCTGTCGTGCTGGCCCATCTCGGTGAGGCCTGCATGCGGCGACGCCCCAACAGCCCCGATGATCTTGAGCGAGCAATTACCTATTGCCAGCAGGCTCTTACGCTCAATACACGCCACAACAATCCTCTACTGCGGGCAAACGTGGTATGGAACCTCGCAGGTCTCTTCCGACACCGCAACCTCGGTGATTACGCAGAGAATTGGGAGATTGCCATCCAATATTCTCAGCAGGCGCTTGAGTTCTTTAGTAGAGAGGATTTCCCGCCTCGCTGGGCGGCGTTGCACTCCCTTTTGGCCGAAACCTATAGCATGCGAGTTCGTGGGGCAAGGGCCGACAACCTCGAGCGCGCGATTAGCTATAGTGAAGCGGCGCTCGAGGTATTCAATCCGACACTGACGCCTTTGCAATGGGTAAATGAACTGATAGGCCTGGGCATTTTGTATCGCGTTCGCTACAAAGGCAGGACAGGGGACAATACTGAAGAGAGCATCAGGTGCCTTGAACGGGCCCTTGGCGTGTGCAGACAGCAGGAAATGCCAAAGCAGTGGATCGAGATTCAGCACGGGTTAGCACTTGCCTACACGCACAGAACAGAGGGAGAACGTGACAAAAATATCGAACGGGCCATCGACTACGCCGAAAGTGCCCGAACACTAACCGCAAAGCAGGACGATAAATGGAGTCAGTCGGCGCTACTCGCCGATTTGGCGGAGGCATTCAGGCGCCGTACCATAGGCGACCGGGCTGCCAACTATGAAAAGGCTATCGAATACTACAAGCAGGCCATTGCACTGATAAAGAAGGACGAAGACGACCTGCGTTGGTGGAAGTTTCACCTGAGTTTGGCATATCTCTTCAACGGCCGACCGGTTGGCGAAGGAACGGAGAATTTCAAGCTTGCCGTCGAGCACGCACATCTTGCGCTCGAAATGATTACCCTCGATAGGTCTCCGGCATTGACGCAAAAGGGACAGCAGTTCCTTGGGGATATGCACTTCGAACGGCGACAGTGGGCCGAGGCTGTTTCAGCCTATAGAAAAGCCGTGCGCGCAGGGAAGCTCATGTTGACGGAGGCCTATACAGACTTGGCCCGATCCGTGGAGACGCAAGAAATGTCTCCGGCATATCCGCGAGTCTCCTACGCGCTGCTCAAGCTCGAGCAGTTTGATGAGGCACTGGTTCATCTTGAGCTCGGCAAGACGCAAGTGCTATCGCAGACCTTGACGGTCAACGACCTCGACGTAAGCGAATTGTCGGACGACCAGAGGTACCCGTTTATTCAATCGCGCGACGCTGTCCGGCAAATCGAAGCAGAAATTCGCGAAGGCCAGCAGACACTAGATCGTAATAACGAGCATGCGCTGTGGGTACAGCTCGAGAATGCCCGGACGCGTCTGAACGAAGCCATCACATGCATTCGCCGGTCACGCCCACATTTGCTGCCGGAGGCGCTGGACATCTCTGCAATCCTCGCCGCTATCCCGGATGGGGTCTGCGTTAGTTGCCCCTGTGGTGACGTCGCAAGGTAGCGCAGTTTTTATCGTGCCAGGCGGCACTGTCACGGTGGGACCCGACAACATAGCGTGGTTGGATGGATGGACGGAAGCAGACCTCAACCTCCTGGTCACCGGTCCGGAAGGGAGGTCGGACTGGGGAGGATGGTTGGGAGCGTATCTAGGTGCACGTGACAATATAGGTGCATGGTTCGACGCGATCGAATTCAGCGGCGAGGCATTGTGGGTGAGATTGGTTAGCGCAATTGCGCAGGAACTCGATCAACTCAAAGTCCAGCATATCCTCTTTATGGTCCAGGGACGTCTCGGACTATTGCCGTTACACGCCGCATGGCGGAACGTGGGGGGCGAAAAGCGCTACCTTATAGACGAGTACAGCATTTCTTACGTGCCGAGCATCTCCACGCTTCGACTTGGTAAATCGCGTCTCTATCAGACGCGAAGAGTAGGGCGAACCCTGTTTGCAGCGATCAACCCAACGTGCGATTTACCGTACGCGCCCGTCGAAGGCGAGCAGTTGGAGTGTCTGTTTGGAGCGGACAATTCCACCGTTATTTGCGGTGACCGAGCCACCGTTGAGGAAGTTAAACGCGCCGACGCGCACTATGTCCATTTCGCCTGCCACGGTCTGTACGCGTGGAATCAGCCGATGCAGTCCAGGCTATATCTCGCGTCCGCGGAACCGCTAACGCTGGGCGAGATCATTGCGGACATGGATCTGGGCTCGAGTCGACTTGTGACGCTATCTGCGTGTGAAACGGGCCTAGCTGATATCTTTCGGTCGCCCGATGAATATCTTGGGTTGTCGACAGGCTTCCTCCAGGCAGGATCGCCTGCGGTCGTGAGCACTCTTTGGTCGGTCAATGACCTTTCCACGATGTTGCTCATGGAGCAGTTCTATAAGCTCCACTTGCGAGGGTTGGCCATTCCGGATGCCTTGCGAGGAGCTCAGATATGGCTGCGTAGCATTAGCGCGAGCGAGCTCGCTCAGCGTTTCGCTGAACACGAAGACGCGCATCTGATGCATACGCGGATGGACCTTGCAACGGCGTCTGAGAGTTTCACGCGATTTGCTGCCATGAATGATTCGGAGCGCCCGTTTGCTCACCCCTTCTATTGGGCTGCGTTCGCGTTTACCGGGGCTTGGTGACAACGTCGATAGCGGCCCGATTCCAAACGTTGAGGAAATCGTTCGTGCAAAACTCGATTCGTTTTCTCGAGCAGGTTTTTGAGAATCTCGCCCAATTGCGCGAGTTGGTCGGCGACGACTGGCCAAAGTTCAAGAAGACGTTGCTTGCCCTTCTCGAAGAGATTGTCTCAACAGAGGACGACAAATCGCTAGTGCTTCGCGTGAATCGCGTCTTTCGGAGCTTTAGGGGCACCCATGCGGAGACACACATAAAGACGCTTCTGGCAAAGAGTCTGGAAGGCATAGAACGAAGTGACCTGCCGAACGGTGTTAGGCAGCATTTGAGCAGAGCGCTGGAAGAGGATCGGGAACATTGCGGCCGGGTGGAAGGAAATGGCAGAAAGGAAGATCTCGTAGCGATCGCAAGGGACCTAATCGAAGCGATCGCGTTGACGTCCGACGATGTCATCTCACCGACAGTCGATTCCCTCGCAAATGACGTGAACTCGGTCACGTCCTATCCACATATCATCGGGGACGATCACGGCTATGTGGACACCGCCTATAGGCTGGATGTGAAACTCTCAGACCAACCTCAGCAAGAGGGCCCTCATCTGTCAGCACCGGGCCTAGCGGTCCTCGTGGAGCCAGGCAAAGCCATCGTGAAAGTCCAGATCCGACTTGTCGCGCCCGACTTCGGTCTGGATGAAACGCATAACGCCGACGGATGGACACGTGAGGTCAATTTCTACCCCGAGGCGCGCGCCTCCGGCGCGTGCACATTCGTGTTGCGCCCGCGTGATCGAATGGAAGCGCGATATTTCTCTACGCTCCGTGTTCACTTCCTGTTGGACGGCCAATTGCTGGGGTACGCAGTTCGCCGCGTCGAAGTACTGTCGAACGAGGCAGTCGCGCCAACGCTGCTCGGCGCGTTCCCTCCTGTCCCGGGCTACCCGCTCGACGAGCGTGGCGTGACGCGATCGCCGCCGGTCCTCACGCCAGTGGCCGTACGCACGGATCTGCCCCCTGTGGATTTCACCATCACGATATCCGAGGTCGATCCGCAGCAACTGCTTTGGCAGATTGATTCGCCCCACCTTGCTGCGACGGACGTGGGAGCTGAACCGCTTTTGACACGCAATCTGGGCGCTGAAGAGTTCGTCCGGCAGTACCTCGCACCGTTCGGCATGCCAGGCGAGTGGCCAGAAGACCACATGGACACCGATGGAAACCTGAAGCCCCTTTCCGTCAATGCACTCTATAGCAATCTCTTGATGCTGCGGAATTGCGCCCCTCGTCGATTCTGGATGCTCTACGAGACCGCCTTGGGCCGGTACACATCGACTGGCGCAGAATCTGAAGCATTTTCGATTCTTTTGATTACCGCTGATACGCATATCCCCTGGGAATTGATGCCGGTCTCCGAGAAGGTGGTCGACGACGCCATGCCGTTGCTTCTCGGATCCGCGCATCGCGTGGGGCGCTGGCTGCTGGAAACAGGAACGAGTGTTCCCGACGCACGACTCGATCTCAAGGGTTTTGTTGTGGCGGCGCCGACATACGACGAATCACCGCTTCCACAAGCGCAGCAGGAGAGGCAGTTTCTAAGCACAAAGTTTCAAGCGTTTGAGCTACCGGACAATGCGAACGATTTCATCAAGTTCATGAGAACCGGGGCTCCAACCGAAGGAGCGGGCATTCTCCACTTTGCGGGACACGGAGACTGCTGCACAGACGCGATACGTCGAAACTGGCTTGTATTGACGAATCGCACGGCTTTGTACGACATCAATAGCGCGAGCACCGACCTGGGAAATCAGTTGGGTAAGTTGCGCCCCGTCTTCGCATTCTTTAACGCATGCAATGTCGGGCGGGCGGCAAAGGGACCGCTAGGGAGCAACGGGGGATGGGGACGCGCGTTACTCGGTCAGCGTTATAGAGGTTATGTCGGCCCTCTGTGGAGCGTCTACGACAGGCATGCACGCGACATCGCCGAGACGTTCTACACACTGGCCATCTCCGAGCAGCGCCCGCTTGGGGAGGTCATGCAGCGGATTCGAGCGAAATTCAGTAGCAACAATAGACTGTTCACCTATCTGGCGTACCTTTATCTGGGACATCCCCTCGCGAAACTCGAATACGAACCCTTCGATGGAGTAACAGCACATGGCACAACTACGTCTTCACCGTGACGGAATTTCGGCGGCGCTACCCGGACTCGACATCCTTATCGCATCCGACAGTCTGGATGCCATGATCGAGACCTATCCGCCTGCTTCGCCCGGCACGCGAAGCAGCGGTTCCGGCTTGACTCCGACGGTACTGCGGTCCAGCGACGTACGGGAGATGGGTACCGTCGTCGTCAACGATATACACCCGGAGCGCAAGGAGAAGAAGAGCCTGGCGCTACGCCTACCCGGATGTAGCGACGCAGATGGACGGCTGGTTCTATATTTCGACGGGGACGGGCGAGTGTCAATCCACGTTCCGGAAATTGACACTCGCCCACCTCCGGGGGTACGCGCTTCCAGCGGCGCCGTGCTACGGGTGGATGTCGAGTTGCGCGTAGCTGAGGCTTCAGGTGATGGTACCCGAGGAATTGGAGGCATAGTCGCCAAGCACGTGCTCAAAGTGATTGGGTGGAAAGTCGTCGGGGCTGCGGCGAGACGAGTGGGTCCTCCGCTTGTGAGAGCGTGGGAAGCTGCGCATCGGCCTCTTCGGGTCCTGGACAATGAATCGCTGTTCGTGCCAAAGGCTCAGTCAGGAATCACCCACATTCCTGTCGCGAATCGCTCATTGCTATTCATTCATGGCACTTTCAGTCGTGTTGCCGCGGCGTTTAGTGGCATACCGGAAGACGATGCGTTTCAGCAGCGTATACGAGAAAGATACGGGAAACACATTTACGGCTTCGATCACGCGACCCTCGCAACAGGTGTTGCCACAAACGTAATGCAACTGTTTGACCGGCTATCTCCGGGGCATCACACACTTGATGTCATTTGCCACAGTCGAGGCGGCCTCATTGCTCGTGCATTGCGTGACATGAATGAGGCACAACTCAAGCAGCGCTTTCGGATCGACGTCGATCGTGGTGTATACGACGAGGGGATGATCAACTGGGGAACGAATTGGCGTATTCCCGATGGCGTCACGGTCGAGGTAGACCGCATCATTTTCGGTGCAACGCCAAACATGGGGACGTCGCTGGCTCAGCCCACGCATTTGCAGTTCTATCTCGAGATGCTGATGACCGCGAGCAACCTGCTGCCGGAATTTGTTGACGTCACCGTGGACGCCATCCTCGCGACCGCAAAGCTTCTTGTCGCCGAAGTCATGCCGCAGCTACCGGGGTTGGACGACCAGAAGCCGGACAGCAGTCTGATGGCCCTCCTTTCCGCTGTTCCCGACGGTTTGGATGCGGCGGTTCAGGCCGACTACGTGTCGTCCAATAAAGCGCTGACCGCCATGCGTGCGGCCGACCGAACTATGAACATCATTTTCGGCAAAGAGAAAAATGACGTGGTTGTGCCCACAGATGGTGTCAGTCTCTGGTCAGGTGGGCAATTCAAGGCCAGCCGAATATTGTCATTCGGTGAGGATGCACAGGTTCACCATTCCAATCTGTTTCGGCAAAGCACAACGCGCGATCACCTGATCGAATGGTTGATGTAGCGCCGTGTGACAGCGCGCCTGCGCATAGTTCGTAAAGAGAGAACGAAATTCCGCATCGGTAACGCCTTATCCTCTCTCACAATTGAGCGCGATGGTTCATGTTACCGCTATGCCCCACTGAAGGTGAATGCAGCCCAATAGTAGGGGGAGGCGAATGGCCGATACGCGGCATTGTGGCTGGCGAAGCGGGCAAAAAAGGCGGAGGCCGTCTCGATGTCCATGCACGTTTCTCCGAGCAATGCTTTCTCTTCCTCGTGGGTGAAGCGTTGCTCCAGTTCGCCGGCGGTAACATCGCGCAGCCAGATTTGCGCTTGTTGCAGCGCAGTTGGAATGTCCTCGCCGTCCAGATGAAGTTGATAGAAGCGTTCCATCAGCAGCGCGGTGGAAAGGTCGTTCACAGCCCACAGGGTGCTGACGACGGCTGGCGTGCCCACCTGGAGGAAACCAGCCGGCAGGCCGAGGTACTCGTCCGGCGCCTTGCGAATGTCCGTGATACCGGTCTCGCACGCCGAGAGCGTGACGAGGCGCGTGGCATCCAGGTTGAGGTGCCCAATGATCTGTGCCAAGGTGAGCGGCTCTCCTGCGGCGAGGATCAGGCCGGATTGCATCGGGTCATCCCAGTGGTAGAAGCCGTGGCAGGCGAAGTGTAGATAGCTCGCATGCACGTCCCTTACCGCCTGAGGCGTGGCCTGCTCGCCCAACAAAACAGTTGAGTTCCCTTCTCCGAAAAGGTTGGCCACCTGCTGCCCTTCGGCCGGCGTGAACGCCAGATCCTTGGTGGGATTAACAACAGCAAACAGGGTCCTCACCTGTCTTCGTACATCACGCAGGCGATCCTCGCTCACTTGCCTCATATGTGCACTGGCCACATAAGTGACGCTGTAGTCGTCAACAAAGTAACGCCGCACGCCGTCCAACTCGCACCAGCTGGCATGCAGTGGGAACAAGCCCAAGCCTCCCTGGGGTATCAGTAAGACCTGTTGGACGCCAAGGGCGGCAAGCCGCTGAACGATCGGTCCCATCAATCGAGCCCACAATACCTGTCCGGCGCTCTCGATGGTGTCGGACCAAGCTTTCGCATCCATGTGCGCGTTGAAATACCCCCCCAACCAGCCAGCCCATCTCCGGTCCTCGGCAGGCCCGCTTAGCAAAGCATAAAGATCCGCTTTCGTGAATTCCTCCAGCCAAAGCACATGGTCCAGGGTCACCGACTGAAGACATGCTGGCACGACGAAGACCGCGCTGCCTTGTGAGGTGACAACCGGGGCCACCAGTACCGCAGCGTTTGGTATGACGGCCAGGATCTCAGCAAGCCCCAGCCCCTCGGGCATGAAATCTGGATGTGCTTGACGAATGCTATCGATCAACTCAGTCAGACGGGCCCTGATTTCCCTGAGCGCTTGGGCAAGCACACGATCGTCCCGACGGGACGGCGTGTCTTCCGGCAAGCGCATCTCGCTTTCAAGCTCCCTTATCGTCTGGCGAAAATTGCTGAGATTATTCTGCTGCTCGGCAAGTATCAGGGTGGAATCGAGTTCGTCGAGTGCTAGCGCTTGAGATAACAAGCGGGTTTTGCCCTGCTCCAACTGTGCCAACGCCTCACCCGCCCTGCCGAGTTTCAGAAGGACATAGGTTGCGCTGGCATAGAGGTCTGCGGTCGCAGCCGTCTCCGTCTGACGTCCGGCCTCGGTATATGCGCCTGCTAACAACACCTTCTCCGCACGAATCGCATCTTGATACGCTGAAAGCGCTTCGTCCCACTTTCCTTCGCCAAAATACAGGTTACCCAAGTTCTGCTTAATTTTTTGGAAAATCGCTGGAAAGCTCTTAAGCGTTGCCACTTCAAGACCTTGCATGTAGAGCTCGATTGCTCGTTCGAAGTTTTTCGACCGCTCCGCGTAAACGCCCTGCAAATATATGGCCGCTAGGTTATTCTGTGCCTGCGCCCAAGCTTGCGGCTCGGTCTGCCGGGTCAGCACTTCAAGCGCATGTTCAAAGTGGGTGATCGCCCGTTCAAGGTTTTCAGACTTCTCGCCGCGGATGCGATCGCTGTATGCTGAGCCCAAGCTCATGCGGTTCGTTGCCCAAGACTTTGGCTCCGTTTGTCGAGTTTGCACTTCTAGCGCGTGCTCGTAGTGAGCGATGGCCAGATCGAGGTTCTCGGCACGATCACCGATATCACGAGAAAGATAAGCGTCCCCCAACCGGCTCTGGGTATGCGCCCAGTGTGTTGGATAAGCCTGCCGTGTATGTACCTCAAGCGCCTGTTTGCAATGTTGGATTGCCAGCTCAACGTTCTCAGCCCGGTCACCTCGAATGCGACCTCGATATGCTGCGGACAAGTTGGCATGAGTCGCCGCCCAGTATTCCGGATTCGTCCGTCTGGTAAATATTTCAAGCGCGTTGTTGGAATGGAAAATTGCTCGCTCGAGGTTGTCCGCCAGGTCGCCCACGAGGCGCATACGATACGCGCTCGCCAGAATTTGCTGGTTCCTTGCGCGGACTTCCGGATAATTCTCCAGCGTATTCACCTCGGCCGCCTGCTCCGCTCGGACCATCGCGTGCTCGATGTTCTCAGCTCGCTCGCCGCGGATGCGATCCAGATACGCGTTAGCATAATTGTTCTGAGTGGACGCCCACCGTTCCGGATAAGCCTGTCGGGTGTATACCTCAAGCGCCCGCTTGCAATGAGCGATCGCCCGCTCAAGGTTCTCCGCGCCGTCGCCGCGTAGTCGGTCGTGGTACGCGATGCCCAAGTTAAATTGAATTCCCGCCCATTTCTCGGGATAGGACTGCCGGGTTCGTACCTCAAGTGCCTGTTCGAAATGGGCAATCGACCGCTCGATATTTTGAGCCCGCTCTCCGTGCATCCGATCGTGATACGCAGTACCCAAGTTGTTCTGCGCACTCGCCCAAGCTTCCGGATCGTTCTGCCTGACGCATACCTTGAGAACGCCCTCGCAAATGGTGATCGCGTGTTCGATGTTCTCCGCCCGTTTGCCGTTCTCGCGTTTGCAATATGCGGCGGCAAGATTGCTTTGGGTTCCCATCCACGTTTGAGGATCGGTCTCCAGTGTGCACACTTCGAGCAGTTGCTCGAAAATGGCGACCGCACGTTCAATATTCTCCGCACGGTCTCCGCTTAGGCGGGCAAAATACGCATTCCCCAAGTTGTGCTTCGTCATCCGCCAGTCTTCGTATTCGTGGGGCGTCCATACCTCAAGCGCCTGTTCGTAGTGGGTAATCGCCAGATCGATGTTCTCGGCACAATCACCGATGAGACAATCGGAATAGGCGTCGCCAAGGCGCCTGTGAGCTTGCGCCCAGTATTTCGGAAATTTCTCCTGAGTCAGTATTTCGAGCGCGTTCTTGGCGTGGGAAATCGCCAGTTCGAGGTTTTCGGCGCGATTCCCGCAAAAGCGGTCCATGTACGCCTCGGCCAGGTTATTCTGAGTCATTGCCCACTGTTCAGGGGTCGAATCGCGCGTCCATACCTTGAGCGCCTGTTCGTAATGAGCGATCGTCCTCTCAAGGTTCTCAGATCGCTGCCCTCGGGAACGCACGAGATAAGCACCTGCCAAGTTGTGCTGAATCGACGCCCACTGTTCTGGATCAATTTCCCTCGTAAACGTTTCGAGCACTTGCTCGCAGCATGCAATGCCCATATCGAGATTGTCCTCGCGATCGCCTCGGAGACGCTCCAAATAAGCGGCTGCCAATCCTTGCTGGGATTTCGACCACTGTTCCGGATGCGACTGTCGGGTCCGTATCTCAAGCGACTGCTTGTAATGGGAGATCGATTGCTCGATGTTATTGGCTCGATCACCGCGAAGACGACCATGGTAGGCAATCCCCAAATTGGCATGGATCATAGCCCACTGTTCCGGATGCGACTGGCGCGTATGCACCTCGAGCGACTGTTCGTAGTGTGCAATCGATAGTTCGAGATTATCACCGCGCACGCCACTAAGGCGCATACCGAATGCTGCTGCTAAATTCTGCTGAGCCATCGCCCAATCTTCCGGATGCGCCTTTCGCTCCCATACCTCAAGCGCCTCTTTGAAGTGAGAGACAGCTTGCTCGATATTATCCTCGCGTGAACCCATTGGATTTATCATCAAGCTAGAACCCAAGCTGTAATGCAGGAATCCCCATAAGAAGGCGTTCGAGTTGCGATTAACGTTGGTCAACGCTAGATGAGACAGCTCGATACGTCGAGGAACTTCGCCCAAGTTATTCGCGGGTCGTGCGAGCTCCTGGAGGACACCCGGTAAGTCACAGGGCAAGTGATCTTCACGGGGAAAAAGAGGTGTTTCAAGCGCGGCCGAAAGAAGTGCCGGGTCGTTCTCAATCTCGCGGCCAAATGATTCCGCGTCGGGCGCACGCTCCAGGATAGCGCGAAGCGTTTGTTGCTGTTCCACTGTCAATCGTGCAAACACCGCGGCCAACCACTCTGATAAATCCGGCATAGGTCAAACCTCGCTCTTCATTGAGCCCGCACCATCTCCCGATGGCTGACGGAGCGGCACGGGCGGAGCATCTGCAATTCCGGGCGGGGCCTTCTCCACGAAAAGACGAACGGGACCCGCGAGATCGCAATGCCGTGGCGGGGTGGCAAGCACCCGACACACTATTTAGTGATAGGCGACGGGACGGCGGGCGCGACGCCGAAGACCTGTATAGTGCCGCCAACCGCGCTCAAATCCCGCCGCCGGGTGACTCCGGCGGCCATGCCGCGCGCTGCACGGACGGTTCCCAACCTGGAAAGTGTCATTGACCAGCCACTCGGCGCGCTTATTCTCCAGTTAGTCGGGAAATGCTGTTCAAGTACTACCTTAAATATAGTGTGTGGACTCGGAACATGGGTTGCCACGGTGCGCGGAATTCGGCGGCGAGCAGAATTCGGCGGTGCGTCGCCAATTGCGTAACCTGCGCCTACGCAAGCGCTAATTCAGAATCCTCGCGCGACTGCAGCACCTTGCGGTGGAGGACCCGAATCCCGCGCACCACGTAATGGAATGGTTCGATAATTCTCCATCGCTGACCAATGAACAGGTCAAGGTCATTTGGGAGCGCATAGCGGCAGGAGAGGAGAAAGGACCGCTAGCCTGGACAGCGTCAAGCAGGAAGTCCGGTTTACCGACAATCATCTTGTCCGGTCGGCCGAGGTGATTGCCAAGGGTTAGGTGGTCATGGTTGTCGCTGCTCCTTCATCGTTGTCGTTGGGTGATTGTCGCCGACGCGCGTTCTGTTTGTCGCTGGCTTTGCGGCGTCGATAGCTTTCGACATTCAGCTCGAAGATCGTCGAATGATGGACGAGCCGGTCGATGGCGGCCACCGTCATGCCGGGGTCGGGGAAGACGTTATTCCAGCCCGAGAACGGTTGATTGGCCGTTATGAGAAGACTTTTTCTTTCGTATCTTTCGGCGATCAACTCGAACAGCACGCTGGTTTCGGCCTGATCCTTTCTCACGTAGGACAGATCGTCCAGGATAATCAGATCGAAGCGATCTAGTTTGGCGAGTGCCGAAGGTAATTGCAGAGCCTTGCGGGCTGCCTGAAGCTTCTGCACCAGTTCGCTGGTCCGCGTGCACAGGACCCGGTATCCGGCGTCGATCAGCGCATGTCCGATCGCACTCCCAAGATGACTTTTGCCGCCACCAGGTGGCCCAAACAGGAGAATCGTGGCGCCTTTCTCAAGCCACGCATCGCCGGTGGCCAGCGCCATGACGTGGGCCTTCGAAACCATTGGGACAACGCCGAAGTCGAAGGTCGCCAGCGTCTTGGTCGGGTCCAGTTGTGATTCGGACCGGTGACGTTCCAGCCTGCGCTTTGCCCGTTCAGCCAGTTCATGTTCGAGCAGCACGCCGAGCAACTGCGAGGCTTGCCAGCCTTCCTTGTCCGAGCGTTGCGCGAAGTCCAACCACAGTCGGCCGATCGTTGGCAGGCGCAACTCGTTGAGCATCAGTCCCATGCTGCCGGCGTCGTAAGCGGATGCGTTCATGCCAGCACCTCCTCATCGAGCAACGTGTCGTAGAGCGAGGCATCTGGCATTTCGACCACAACCTCCGGACACTCAGCCTGACGTGGCGCGAATTCGGCGAACAGCTTCTCCAGATCGGGCAGTTCACCGAGTTCGAGCAATGCATCGAGTCGATGGGCCAGTTTGGCTTCCACGCCGTGGTTCCCGGCGAGTTCAAGCAGGCCCACCATGGTCTTGCAGGCGTTGCGCGGCGTCATGTCCCGATCCAGTCGCTCCCAGGCCCGGCGGTAAGCCTCGCGTGGAAACAGTTCATCGCGGAATGCGAGCCCCCGGAAGGCCTGCGGTTTGCGTTTGAGCGAGTCGATGAAGTGCCGGTAATCGATGGCCCGGCCACGGCCCTTGCTTGTGCTCGTCGCTCTCGCGGTGCTGTGCACAAGCGCGCCGGACAGATAGCAATCGAGCCGGTCGCTGTAGAGCCGAACCTTCAGGCGGTGGCTGATCAGCCGCGACGGCGCGCTGTATAGGACGCCGCGCACGGTGAAGGTGCCGCAGCGGGTCACGCGCGCCTCTTCCTCAGCAAAGTCGGTGGTGCGGTGCTCAGGCAGATCCAGCAGGTATTCGCGCTCGACCTGGAACGCCGCGGCATTACGCCGGTTTCGCCGCATCACAACCCCGCGAACGAATTCGTCGTAGGCCGCCCGGTCGGCGAAGTCGCGATGACCGCGCAACTCCAAGGCCTGATCGATCTGGTCCTTCAGATACCGATGCGAGGATTCGACGCTGCCGTTCTCATGACCCAGGCCCCGGTTGTTACGTGTGCCTTCCATTCCATAATGGTCGAGCAACGCCGCATACCGGACCGTGAAGTCTTCCTCTTCCTGGCGGTTCCTGAATGCCGCCGACAGGCTATCGGAGCGGTGTTCGCGCGGGCAGCCGCCTGCCTGCCACAATGCGTTCTGCAATCCTGTCGCGAGCGCTTGGAAGCTCTCTCCGCCATCGACCACGCTGGCATACTCCCAGCGGGAGAACGCCAGCACGAAGTGATACAGCAGATGGGCAAAGGCGACGCCGCCGATCGTCACGCCGAGCGTCTCCATGTGAGTGAAGTCCGACAGACCTCGTACGCCGGGCTGATACGTTTGCGGGAAGAACACTTCCTTGCTGGGGCCTTCGAGCGCGCGCCACTGGCTAACATGTCGCTCCAGCGTGCGGCGCATGCTGTCGGGAAACCGCTCCGGATGGTCCTCCTGCAATTTCCGCAGCAGGGTGATTACCTTGAGCCTGGGCACGCTGCGCAGCAACGGGACGACTTCGTTCTCCCATACATCGGCGAACGGATCAGGGCGCGAGCGCCAGTAGCGTCGGGGTTGCTGTGATGGAAGGCCGGCGTGGTGTTCGACGCGTCGCGCCGTGCGCTCGCTCATACCGGACTTCGCGGCAGCGAGCTTCTGGGAGTGATGTTTGCGATTGCTCATGTAGAGGCGGACCTGTTGGTCGGTAATGCGGGTTCCAGACATGGGGCTGACCGCTTCTTCTTTTAGCTTCAGTCAGCCCATCCTAGCCTCCGCCGAACCAGCGCCGCCGGTAGCTCGTCGTCTCCGGCGGCTACGCCGCCTCCGACTCCTCACTACCGGCCAAGATGATTGCCGCTACACCGGACAAGTTCATTGTCGCCGTCCACGCTAGCCCGAAGAATTTCGGCGTAAGAGGTGAAAACTAGGCCGAACCGCAAGCCATCGAGTTTTTCAGAATCGGGCGCGTGCTGTCGTTCGCAGCAGTGCAAGACGCGGGCAAGTCGTGCCAATCGCATGAGACGGTTCTCGTTAAGACAAAAGCACGAGTTCAGCTTCCGTGAGACCGGTCATTCGCCGCCGCCGACCTGCGAATGTCAGGAAAGCGACCCGTAGCCGCCTGACCGGCGCCGCCGTTCGAATGGCAGCAAAGGCCGACGACTCGTCTTTCGACGGGCCCCGGCGAATGGTCGTTGCACCTCGGAAAGCGCCGTTGAATTGGCGCTGGCTCGAAAGCAGCTTCACGCCCTGAGTCCGTCCGTCAAGTCTTTCGAGGGGGATGCGAGGGATGCGCGAGAATCAAGTCTGCGTCGCGACCTTTGGCTGCAGGTTGCGGCGACGCATTCTCGTCAATTATCACGATCGTAGCGGGCGCTCGATCGCGAACGATGTTCATGCGGACTGGCTTGCACCCGTTTTTGCTGAAACGTGTGCGCGAGCTTCTATGGATGGACCCGGGCCGATCTGTTTTTTGACGCATGGAAGCGCGCCGGCTTCCGGATTGTGGGGCACATCGTGTTCGCCAAGCCGTACGCATCCAGAGCGCGGTTCGTCAAACGACCCTTTCGCGGATTCCGGCTCGACATGCTTGGCCGCGCAGCAGCTGGATCGCCGATACATTGGCGTTGAGCTGGACGCGACGTGGTATGCCGCTGCGCAAGCCCGCCTGAACAAGTGCGATGTAAGTGCTGAATCACGTTCCGCGCCAGCGACGTTGCGTCACGGGCGCCATTCACGGATTTCTCATCATGCACTGGAACCCGGCGCGGATCCCGGATGCCACTGCCTGCCAGCGTCTTCCCGCTGCTGGCTATCCGGCGTCGAAGACGATGTTCTGAGCAACGCGCGTGCCGTCAGGCGCTACGTGAGTATCGTCTTCGTCGGATGGCCTGGCAGTATCGGTCCACAAGCATTCCGGCGTGATGCTGGGCGTAACGGCGGGCAGGCTCAACTTCAGCCCTCCCATATCTGGCCTAACCCGGCCGCGGCGCAGAGCAGCGCCCATGCCGAATAGGGAATGCCTGCGTCCCCGCTTATCCAGCGTCTAAGCTGGCGGCCGCTCTTATCTGCGAGCCCAAGGAAATCGGCGGCCTGCCTGCCAGAGAATCCCGCCAGGCGAATCACTTCCTGTATCTCCGCCCCGGTAGGCTCCATCCAGCTGACGGCCGGTTGCAGGCATTCCGGGCGAATTTTTATCTGAACCTCTATTGTCATGTTCGCTCCTTTGCTCGCGATCGAATTTTAAAGCCACTGAGGCCGCCGCTCGCCTTCTTTCGCGTCGAGCGGGGCGACACGGTGCTCACGAGGTGTCCACGCATGGCGATGCAGATCGAGCAGATCGCGAGCCATGCTCCCGGAGTCAGCAGCCGAAAAGTGTAGCTCGATCGGCAACTCGCGGGCCGGGTCCCCGTCGATCGCGACAACCAGCGTGATGTCGCGATAGCCGGGCGCTTCAGAATGCGTCACATAGCGCGCCTGATGGCGTTCGCCGCGAACCGGCGGCGGCTCTGGCGCAGGGCGTTTGTCAAGATTCCAGCGTGCGATTATCTGCTGCCACCGCTGCTGTCCGTCGGGGAAATATTCATGTACCTCAACGTCCGGACGATGATCGAGCCGCAGTACGGCCAGGCAGTGCTCGAAAATATCGTCGTCCAGTGCCCGCAACGCTGTGAGATCGAAACGGTAGTCCGTCCCGTTGTACAGGCCTGCGAGCAATTCTGCGACGGTCTCTGCCTGTACTGTGTCGCCTTCGGCCACGTCGACGAGCTGCAGGAGCGAATCGAGGCCACGGTCACGATCGCCGGCGCGAATCTCCGCGGCACGCTGCGCCGGGGTCTGGCCGCCGTGCGCGTTCGCAAAAAACTCCGTGATGGTGTGCTGGAACGCCTCGATGAGGTGCTCGGGCACGTCGCTGGTAATCCGGTGTGTTTTCGGGCGGGGCGGGATGCTCATGGTGTTACCTTGCTTGTCCGGAGTGGGGGGCTTCGACCTTACATCCGTGTTCGGTGATAGAAGAGGCGACGCCGAACGACAACGTCGCATCCAGGGCTTCGGGCAGTGCAAGCCCTGAAACCATACCGCAGAAATATACGCCGCTGTAGTCAACGCCAGTGCGTTGCTGCCGTTTGCGCCAGGCCACAACCCTGTGTGCCTTAAAAAGCTCCTCCAGTCCTTTGGCGCCGGCGTAAAGCGTTCTTCCTTCCAATTATCTGCTCCCGTTGATTCAGTTCCCGCACCGGATCGTACGACAGCTCAGGCCGTACCGGTCCTGGATCCAGCCCCCACGGCTTCGCCGCGGGGGAAACACGCAGCCTGCGGCTGCTTGACGACCCCGGCCACGGTCTGCTTGTGCCGTACCGGATCGTCCCGGCGCTATTGCGCCGCGCCGGCGCTCTCCCCACGCCTGCTGGCGCGGGTCCCCATGCGCCTCGATTCGGGCGCGCCGGCGCGCGCGAGACGCCTGCGGTTAGCCGGGCCCAAAGTTTGGCAGGAGGGGGGTATCCATATCGGACGGCTGGGACGCGGATGCCATTCATGCCATTTTCAGGCAGATGCGAGGCCGCACCAAATATCGCCGCCGCCCACGGTTGCCGCCTCATCGCCTGTTCCGGTCAATGGCCCCGGCATGAACCGGGGCCCGACATGGACTATTCCTGACGCCGCGCGAGTTGCGCCCGCCTGAGTTCGCCAGGTGCGCCGAATTCGAAGTTATCGACTGTGAAGTTGTAGCCGTAGCGCTCGACACCCTGGCCGTCCAGGTAGTCATTGTTCGACAGCTTCGCTTCAACGATCAGCTGATCGCCCTTCAGGACGTTTCTGGCGATGACCTCACCGCGTGAACCGAACGCAGTAAACTGGATTCGCACCTGACGCTCTTTCGCTTCGCCGCTGCTTTCGTCGCGACCGGCATACTCGTTGGAAATCAGAGTGAATTTTGCCACCTTTGAATCACTGTGATTCGAGAGGACCGGGGTTGCAGCAACACGGCCGGTAAAGAAAAGCTGGTTCATGATACGTACTCCTATCTGTCTATGCGGGGATGGGGGCATGCGGAACATGCTGTGCTACTGGTGAATGCCTAGCGCCCGCCGGATCGCGTAGCGCGCCTTGCGCTCGCCATGCAACTCACCGTGGCTGACGCCGCGCTGGTAGGCCTGGACGGCGACATTGATCTGTCCGGGCAACCAGTCGGCAGGGGCGCTGAACAGCAAAATGTCGCCATCCTCATCGAACACGTCGATGCGGGCGAGTTCGGCGATACCCCGGCGCAGCGCGAGCGCGCCGTCTACGCCGTGAACAATTGTGTCGGTTGCTTCATGCATGGTGTGATCTCCGGAAGATGTCAGCAGGACTGGACGCAAAAGGCGTGGTAGAGGTCCGCGTCGGCGGAGGTCGGTAGCGGGGCGCGCGGTGGCACCCGGTCGAACTCGGACAGGGCGGTCCGGGCGATTGCACGGAGTTCGTCGCGGTGCATCTCGATCGCGTGACCATCGCGGTCAAGCATGTTCGCAATGCGGTTGAGCGCTTCGGCTGACCTTGCGGCGGCGTCGGCCGACAGCGCCATGCGCAGCAGTTCGGCGCGCACCACCGACCGGTCGCCATACTGCCAGACAGCCAGCAGGGGGAAGAGGGCGGTCAGCCATGTTGGCCGGATATGAACGGTATCCATTTGATGTCCCTATCGTATTTGATGTCGTGAGAGCAGGCCCCGACCGGCGGGTCGGGGCGTACCCGTTAGCCGCGCAGGCGGCGCAGTTCGTCAGCAAGGACCCAGAGGGCGCGATTGAGTCGGATGTTCTGGTCAATGCCGGTCACGGCGCGGGTCGTGGTGGTCCGGCCATTCGCATTGCGACCACGCAAGCCGCCATTGATCATGTTTTCCTGCACGCGATTGAACGTCGTCCACAGGTCCGGAGAGCGATCCTCCATGCGATGCGGTGTCAGGAGTTGTCGTTCAGTGATGGGCGCTGGCTTGTCGTCGTCGTACCGCAGCGCAAGCGCGGCCCGCGCGAAAGCGGTCTGTTCGCCGTCGGTCAGCGCCAGACCGGCCATCCCTTCGCGCTGCCGGGTCGCCGACTCGAAGCCGTCGAGCACCATGAATGCCCCCTCGATCACCTCGCCGATCACATCGCCCTTGTGGGGCACGCGGATATCGCCAACGGTGTCTCCGCAGACCATGCCGTTCTGGCAGACAAACCGGAACATGCCGCCGATCATCTGGTAGCTGCTGGTGCCGTCGTGGCTGTTCAGAAGGATGATTTCGTTGGCTTCACGGCCAGTAATCTGGTCGGCGTGGCGCAGGCGGACCATGTGTTTGGTGTGGGCACGCTTGTCGTCAGTGCGCACTCGGGTCTGGCAGGCCATGAAGGGCTGAAAACCTTCCTTGCGCAGGCCGTCCAGTACATCGCTGGTTGGAATGTAGGTGTACCGTTCGGAGCGGCTTTCGTGCGCGGATAGCGCGAAGATCGACGGGGCAACCTCTGCAATCTCGTCATTCGTCAGCGGGCGATCCGAACGTGTGCCAACTGCGTTGCGGCTGAAGCGGTTTGCCAGGTAAGTGGTGTCCATGCTGTTCCCCAATGTCGGGATCAGCCCCAGCCCGCAGGCCGGGGCGGGTCGGTTAGTCGATCGCGCGGAGGATGTTGGCGGCTTCCACGTGATGCGCCGCGTAGGCGCGTAGCGCGTGGTAGTGGTCGGCGATCCGGTCATCGCCGCACTTCTCCAGCAGGTGGCACAAGGCAAACAGCGTGACGACGATGCCGAAGGCGTCGGCTCCCATCATGTCGTTGTAGCCGTTCATGTGCCACCGGACGTGCATTTGCCCGCACCGTTCAGGGGCCATGTAAAAGCCCCCGTTGGACAGCTGGAAGAAGTTCCATGATCCGCCGTTGTAGGCGTGGCAGAGACGGCGCGCCCAGTCGTACACCATTGCCTCACCCTGCAGGTAGTGCGCCCCCAGGTAGTGAGGGAGGAAGTTAAGGCGCAGTTCTTCCGGAACGACGTTCGACGACACCTTGAATTCGTTATCAATCACGGTTTATCTCCGGTTTCGGACCACAACGGAATGTCGGGCCACGTCTTAATAATAGGTCTTATAGACCGTAATACAAGGAATATTCAGATTGATATTGTTAACTGATATTTATGGGTAATTGATATTATTGATTGAGTTATTCTTGGTATACAGGTCTTTTAGACCTAATATATACACGTGGCCCAACATTCCGTTGTGGTCCGAAACCGGAGATAAACCGTGACTGTGTCTGTTGAAAACAGAATTACCGAAACTGGACTCGAAACGAATTTCGGCAATGAAACGAGAATCGAGTATGTGCCTTACGGGCTGCTTTGCAGGTCGCCGTCAAACGTCCGCAGGAAAGCCCCGACTGGAATTGAAGAACTGGCGATCACGATTGAAGCCAAAGGCCTGATGCAGAACCTGGTCGTGCACGCCATAAAGGGCTCGCGCGCGAAGAAACCGAAACTTGGCGTATGCGCCGGTCAGCGTCGTCTGGCTGCGCTCGACCTGCTATTCGCGCAGGGCAAGATTGCATCAGACCATCCGGTGCCGGTGAAGGTAGTCAGCGAGGCCGAAGCCGTTGCCGCGTCACTGCTGGAAAACCAGCATGAAACCATGCATCCGGCGGACCAGTGCGAGGCGTTCCGGATGCTGGCTGAGGAAGGCCGGAGCGTCGAATACATCGCCGCGCTTTTCAGGATTTCACATCTGATGGTACGTCGGCGTCTGAAACTGGCGAACGTCTCACCAAAGCTGCTTGACCTGTTCCGCAACGACGAAATGAATATCGAGCAGGTGACAGCGCTGGCGCTGGCCGACGATCACGATTTGCAGGAGCGCGTGTGGTTGGAGGCGAGCGAGGCATGGCAACGCGAACCGCGGGAATTGCGTGCTGCGATCACCGGCACCGAGATTGACGCGAGCCGCAGCCACCTCGCCCGATTTGTCGGGCTGGACGCTTATGCGGCCGCAGGCGGTTACATAAGGCGGGACCTTTTCAGTGATGCGGAGAATGCCGGGTATATTGCCGACCCGGACCTGCTGCACCGGCTGGCCGCCGAACGGCTGGTCGCCGCGTCGCAGGAAGTCGCAGCGGAAGGATGGGGTTGGGTCGAAACGCGAACGAAGCGCGACTATGGCGAAGTCATGGCGTATGGCCGCTTGCCCTCATTTTCGCGCGAACTGACGGCTGACGAGCAGGCCGAGCTTGATGCGCTCATCGTGAAACGCGACGAGGCCGACGCAAAGCTGAACGGTTGCGAGGATGGGGAAGTGGTCGAGGATGACGAACGACGCGAGCAACTGGAACAGCAAGCGTATGCGCTGAGCGACCAGGTCGACGCGTTCGGGGAGCGGCTTGAGACCTGGGCGGACGACGACATGAAACTGGGCGGGGTGTTCATTACGATAGACCAGGAGGGGGAGCTCAACATCGAGCGCGGACTGGTCAAGCGCGAGGATGTGGCACGTGTGTATCCGAAGGAGGGCGCGAACGATGGCGAGGGAGACATGACGGCCACCGTACCGCAGGCCAAAGAAAAGCCAGTGCACAGCGAAAAGCTGTGCCGCCGTCTGACGGCGCACCGGACCGCTGCGGTGCAGGCTGAACTTTCCCGCCGCCCTGTCGTAGCACTGGCCGCGCTAATGAACCGGGTAATTCCCACCGTGTTCGACGAGCGTTATCACTTCGCTTATGCCGGGAGCGCCGTGAAGATCGACGCGCACGCATCGCGCGATGCGCTGGTGCGCGAGGCCGACGACATGGAATCGAGTGTGGCCTTTGAACAGATCGAAGCCGACTGCGCGAAATGGGTGAAACTGCTGCCGAATAAAGTGGACGACCTGTTGCCCTGGCTGCTCAATCAGGAAACCGACGTCATGGCGAGCCTGTTCGCATTTTGCGTGGCCGCGACGCTCGACGGTATCAGCGCGACTGATAGTGCCCACCCGATCAGCGCGCTCGCCGACGTGATGCAGATTGATATGGCGTTCTACTGGAAGCCAACGCAGCAAAGCTACCTGAATCACGTCTCCAAAGCACGGATCATCGACGTGGTGAGCGAAGCCGTTTCGTTGGAATCAGCGGCAGAACTGCAAGGCATGAAGAAGGGCGATGCCGCTGCGGCTGCCGAGCTCCGGATGGCAGAAAGCGGCTGGTTGCCGGAAGTGCTGAGGAACCGTGCAATGAGCGAAACGAAGCGCGGAAAAACACGCTAACGTCACACAAAGCCCGGGCCAGGTGGTCCGGGCGACACCTGCCGGGCCGCCAGTCGCGCGGCCCGTTTTTCGTAGTGCGGATCTGAAGCTCCGTCGTCCGGCAAGCCCGTTTTCACGCGTCCAATCCGCTCCCGCATGTTGCGCGCGCCGTCGCATTCCGACGAGGAGCGCGAGTCGGCAGGTACCTCGCCGCGCCGCAGATCGTTGACAACGCCGACCCGGAGCAAAGCACAGGGGCGATCCGGTTCGATACGACCCGTTACGCGGGCGCCTTCTCCGCCGTAGCCGCTTCAGCCGCTACCCCGGCGCTGGCTTGTGTCTCCGGTTTCTTGTCATTTTCCCGCTCGGCGATGAATGCGTCGCCCCGCTTCTTCAGCGTGCGCTGCAAGTCACCGTCCGTCCTGAACTGATCGAGCGCCCACAGCAACGCGCCGGTCAGCGTGCCGCGATCCACCGGAAAATCGACCATCGGGACGATGCCGCCGAGTTCGATCAGTTCGCGCGTGTGGGCCCTGCGCTGGTTTTCGCGTCGCTCACTCAACATGCGGGCGGCTTCCGCTTTCATCGAGTCTGCCTTCTGGTTGATCTTTTCAAGCCGGACCAGCTTGTCCAGCTGGCGGGACTCCTGCGCGGTGGGCGCCGGGATCGTCGCGAGTTCGACCAGCAGGGTCTGCGTGGCCGTAGGGGACTTCAAACCCTGGATGTACTGAATGTGTTCCGTGAGCCATTCGTTCTTTGCCATCATCTTTCTCCTGAAGCAGATTGACGTTGCATCGAGCGGCAGCACAGGCCGGGCATCGGCCCTGCTTGTGACACCATTCCGGATCATGAAAAATGCAAAAGCGGCCAGTAGGGAAGGGGACGCCGCAGGACCTGGTGAGCAGGGCGGGTCAAGGCGCGCTTCCGCGTTTCCATGCTAGCATGGAAACAGCTTATGGTAAGACGAAAGCACACCGCCCATGCCAACGTACCATCTGAGCGTGAAAGCAGGCAGGAAAGCCGCCGCAGGCGAGCACGCGAAGTACATTGCGCGGGAGGATCACTACGCCTACATTTCCCGCGGCGGGAAGTTCGAGGAGCGTGGCGACCTGAAGATGACCGAGAGCGGCAACCTGCCGGCATGGGCCGCGCATGACGCGAGCCTCTTCTGGCAGGCCGCGGACACCCATGAACGGGTCAATGGCCGCCCGTACACCGAAATCGAGGTATCGATTCCGCGCGAACTGGACGACGAACAGCGCGTCGCGCTGGTGCGGGAATTCGTCGAACACACGCTCGGCGAGCGGCACGCGTACACCTGGGCGATCCACAATCCGGCCGCCAGCGACGGGCTGGAACAGCCGCACGCGCACATCATGTTCACGGAGCGGGTGAACGACGGCATCGCGCGCGATCCGGCGCACTATTTCAGGCGCTGGAACGCGGCGGAACCGGAAAAGGGCGGTGCCGGCAAGGATCGCTATCTGAGCAGCCGGCAGTTTGTTCGCGACGTGCGCGAAGAGTGGGCGGTCACCGCCAATCACTTCATGGCTCAGGCGGGCATCGAGGCCCGCATTGACCACCGCAGTTACCGGACGCTGGGGATTGAGCTGGAACCGTCCGTCAAGGTGGGCGTGGCGCGCTATGCGGGCGAGCGTGGCGTGATGGCCAGTGTGCTGGAAGAGAATCGCCAGCGCGCTTTCCGCAACGGTCAGCGACTGCTGATCAATCCGGCGATCGGCGTCGCCGCGCTGACGATCCATCAATCCACCTTCTCACGGCGCGATGTCGAGCAGTTCGTGTTCCGCAACACCGACGGGGCGGAACAGTTCCGGCAGGTTTATGCCCGCCTGATGAATTCGAAGGAACTGCTCGCGCTCAGCGATTCCGGTCGTCACGGCGAATGGTTCACGTCGGCGGAGCTACGCGCGATCGAGGTGCGGCTGGTCGAACGCGCGCGCACGATGAGTCGTATCAGTGACGGGATTGCGGGCGACGCCGCGGTGCGCGAAACCGTACGCACAGCCCGGAAGTTCAATCCAGGACAGGACGCGGCTTTTGTGGCGCTCGCCGGGCGTGCCCAGCTCGTGGTGGTGAATGGGGCGGCCGGGACCGGCAAGAGCTATGTGCTTGCCGCAGCGCGCGAGGCGCTCGAGGCGGATGGATTGCGCGTGATGGGCGCGGCGCTGCAGGGCAAAACGGCCGACGACATGCAGCGCGATGCCGGCATCGCAAGCCGGACGCTGCACAGCCTGCTGTCGGGCATCGAACGCGGCGCGCTCACGCTCGATCCGAAAACCGTTCTGGTGATCGACGAAGCGGGCATGGTCGGCTCTCGGCAGATGGAAAAGCTGCTGGGCCACGCACAGGCGGCCGGTGCACGGGTGCGCCTGGTGGGCGATGCGTGGCAACTGCATGCGGTTGACGCAGGCGACGCGTTTCGGGCGGTGTCGCGCGAAGCGGCGGCCGCCGGCCAGCTCGAAAGTCTGACCGGGATCATGCGACAGAAGGAGGCCTGGCAGCGCGAGGCAACCTCCGCGCTAGCCCGGCACGACGTGCAATCGGCGGTGTCCGCGTATGCGGAGCACGGTGGCGTGCAGCTGTATCCAACCGTCGCCGACGCGCGCGAGCAGCTGATTGCGCAATGGCAGGACGATCGCCGGAGAGCCCCCGGCCTGTCCCAGCTACTGGTCACACACACCAACGACGAGCGTTGTGCGTTAAATGCACGCGTGCGCGAATTGCAGCGGATCGCCGGCGAGCTCGGTGACGAACGGACCGTGCGGACCGGTGAGCGGCATATTGCGATCGCCGCCGGTGAACGGATCATGTTCCTGCAGAACGAGTACGTGATGCTGGTGAAAAACGGCACACTGGCGACCGTCGAACGGATCGACGCCGCGGCTGGCACGACAGCTGACACAGCAACTGACACGAAAGCGGCCGGCGCCGTCCTGCATGTGCGGCTCGATGATGGCCGGCAACTCGCGGTCGATACGGCGCAGTACGGTCATTTCGACTACGGCTACGCGCTCACAGTCCACAAGAGCCAGGGGGTGACGGTCGATCGCGCGTACGTGCTGGCCACGAAGGGCATGCACGCCGAGCTGGCCTACGTCGCGATGACGCGGCACAGGGAAAAGCTGGTTGTGGCGGCCGGGCGGGACGCGTTCGTGGATGGCGACGCGCTGATGCGTAGTCTTGCGCGTGCCGACGATAAATCGTTCAGCGCACAGCATGAGCTACGACCGGAGCGTGACCGCCAGCCGGAGCTGGGCTACCGGCACACGCTGAATCAGCGACGCGTCGAGTTCTCGAACGCACCGCGGCCACAACGCCCGGACAAGACCCTCAATCGTACGGTCGGGCAGTATGCCGACGCCCTCTCTGCGGCGGCGGCCGCAACCCGGGCGGGCAGGCCGGTACCGGCGAAAGATCGCGCGGCGCTGAAGCGGGCGGGCGCGGAACTGGACAGGGCCGATTCCGCGATGCGTCGCGAGATTCGCCACGTGGTGGAACGGGATGATCGCGCGTGGCGCGCACTCGTTGAGCTCAGCGGCGCCGCGCGGGCAGCAGCGCTCGTCAACGAGGTGAGAGCTGCGCGGGCACAGCACTCAGGAGTCAATGATGAGGCCGCCGGGCTCTCGCAACCGACGCCCGGAAGCGGAGCATCCCGACGTTTTGCCGACATGACACCCGAGGAGCGGCAGGACCGGCGCAATGAGTTCAAAGCGCAGCTCCGCGAGGCGGCGGGTCAGATGGTCGAGCCAAGCAGTTCATTGCGTGAAAGGTCAGAATCGCGCGGTCGAGGCGGCCCGGAAATCGGTGAATGACTTCGATTATTGGAGTTACGAAGTAAAACTGAAGCGCGGGATGATTTGCGGGAAATCCGGATTAATTGAACTGCTGCCTACCTGTTGACGTCCTGGAGCACGGTTTTTTTACAACTTTTTGCGGATACACTCCGATTCCAATACCTGGACGCATAAGCCGGTGGCGTGACCACCGAAGTGAACCGCCAAAAAGCTTCGCTATAATCGGACTACCTTTTCACACCTCCGTTCCCAATAGATGTCCGTCAAACGAAACCGGTCCCGGGCCAGCCAGCCACGCCGGCCGCTGACAAAGGCGCTGTTATTACCGATGGATCGTGCGTCCGCTAGCGAACAGTCCCTGAGACTGCATCTGGCGCTGGTCGCTTGTCGTGAGTGCCAGGCCAATAGTCACCTGATCAACGAACTGATGCGCGCCGTCTATCTTGCTTATTTTCTGCAACGCGCGGGCTACGGAAGGCATCCCGCCGAGCACTTCAAGGTCGCCGAGTGTGCTGTGGAGGTGACGCTGGTGCACGCGCATGAGACGGGCGAGTGGCGTCTGATGCCGGACGTCATCGGCGACTTTGAAGAACTGATAGCGCTGTATGACGCGCAACTTGCCCGCGCACCACTGCATGCGGTACGTCACGCCGAAGAGCAACTCAGGGATTTTCTCGCAGGAACCGAAAGTTCGCCTATCGTCGTCGAGGAGTAACACTCACGCCGCTGCACTGACTTGTAGGTGTGTGAGTTTAAGCTACGACATTCCTGGGTGTGAGCGGTGATCTCTAGCAGCGCGAAGCCACGCCCACCACGTTCAGATGCGCGCAAGGCGGAGCGCTAACGTCGTTGAACACTCGAGCATCGGTGATATATGTAGGAGTACTTAGAAAAATTGCTAATTCTTTTTATGTCAAATTGCTTGCAGTCCGGCGATTTCACTTGAACGCCTCACGGTTCAAGTAAATTTGTTCCTGTTTTGCAAGTAATTTTATTTCGAACCCTCATGCTCGTCGGTCAGCGGCTCGGTGAGCAGCCCGTACACTCCACGCTGCAGGACAACGCAGATAGATCATGAGCGCGGCTATGCCGGGCGGGTCATGATCGCCGCGGTGTTGCCGCAGGCTCATCGTCAGGAAAGGCCAGCAGTTCGAAGCACTGGGCCGCAGCGAGCAGCTCACGTCGAAGCAGCAACAAACGTGTTGAAAAGGATACAAAATTGCTTGCACTGTCGGCCGAAGGAACAATTTTGCTTGAACTTTTTGCAAGCAATTTTGTTCTCGATGGTCGTGGCAGCCGCTAATTTGCGGCGGTCCAGTAGTAACAAAAATTACTTGCACCGACGATCCCCGTCGGTTTGCATAAAATTGTTCCCGTCCTCTGGACTGCGAGCCGCAATTCGAATGGCCACGCGCAGGAACAAAATTAAGTGAACCAACGATTCCAGTAAGCATGAAGATCGGCATCTGATCCGACGCTCTGCCTCCCAAGTGCCGGCGCCGGCTCAGATCAGGCATAGACGGATCGCATAGCGTCGAGTCAAAACATTGCGTCATCGCTTGCTTTACCGACGTTTGACCTGGGCTTGAGCCTCAGAGGCGCTCGAATACCACTGCAATCCCTTGACCGCCACCGATGCACATCGTAACAAGTGCGTAGCGGCCGCCGATGCGCTGCAATTCGTAGATCGCCTTGATAGCGAGAAAAGCGCCCGAGCAGCCGATCGGATGACCGAGCGCGATCGCACCGCCGTTCGGGTTGGTCTTTTCCATGTCGAACTCAAGCGCGCGCGCCACAGCGATGGCTTGCGCCGCGAACGCCTCGTTGCTTTCGATCACGTTCATTTGGTCAAGCGTAAGGCCACCCTTCTTGAGCGCTAGTTTCGTCGCGGGAATCGGGCCCTCACCCATGATTTCGTTGGGCACACCGGCCACCGCGTAGGAGACCAGTCGCGCGATCGGCTTGTGGCCGGCCGCTGCTGCCACTGCTGCGTCGGCCAGCACGAAGAAGGCCGCGCCGTCGTTGATGCCTGAAGCGTTGCCGGCGGTCACCGAGCCGTCCTTCTTGAACGCCGGCTTCATCTTGGCCAGCGTCTCCATTGTCGTGTTTGGCTTCACGTGTTCGTCGGTGTCGAATATCACCTCGCACTTTCTCGTCTGCTTGACGATCGGAACAATCTGCGACCTGAAGCGCCCTTCGGCGATCGCCTGCGCTGCTCGACGATGCGATTCCACGGCCAGTGCATCCTGCTGCTCACGCGTGATGCCCCATTTTGCGACCAGATTCTCGGCCGTGATTCCCATGTGGCCGACACCGAACGGGTCGGTCAAGGTGGCGACCATGGTATCGATCAGCGTCGTGTCACCCATGCGTGCGCCGCTGCGCGTCGTGGTGGATAGATAGAGCCGCCGCGGCTCATCACCTCGACCCCGCCGCCGATACCATAGTCGCAGTCGCCGAGCAAAATGTTCTGTGCAGTCGTGACGATGCCCTGAAGGCCGGACGAGCAAAGGCGATTCACCGACATCGCCACCGAATCCATAGGCAGCCCGGCTTGGATGGCCGCCACACGCGCCACGTAGGCGAAGCAGCTATCCGTGGGAATTGTGGTGCCCACTGTTACACAATTGATCGCTGTCGGGTCAACGCCGGAGCGCATGACCGCCTCCTTCATCACGATGCCGGCCAGTTCCGGCGGCTCAATGTCCGAGAGGGACCCGCCGAACGTTCCAATGGCCGACCGGGCTGCGCCCAGTACCACTACATCACGATTGTTCAACGATTACTCTCCTTGACAATTAAATGACGAAAATTGCTCCGTGGCCAAATGCCATGAACATCTATCCGAGGTTTCCGAAACAGACGTATTTCGGCTCTAGGTATTCTTCCACTCCTGAATGCGATCCCTCCCTATACCCGATTCCTTGATTCCGTCGAAGGGGGCGACTTCATTGAACACCAGGCTTTCATTTATTCCGATGACGCCGCATTCAAGTGCCTCCATTACCCGGATTGGCTCACAACGCCGGATGGCCGAATGCATTTTCGGCGGTCTGTGAAATTAAGACTGTCTTTGAAAGTCGACCGCAATAGCAGGGCATGTACTCCTCACGTAACGCAAGGCGACCATCTTCATCGACTGATTTAGTGGCGCTGGTCCGAAGGTTTCGAGCATCGTTACCCCTGTCTATTGGCGCAGCGCACGCTCGACGCGACCCCGGCGACCGCGACACGGAACCATTCAGATTGCTCTCGCTCGTTCACTTCCTAGTCCGCTCAGTTAGTCCATGTCGATGAACGCCGATCTGAATTCGACCGCGGCGTTGCGCTGAGTTACGTCATCCAGACCAACGCACGAGAGTGAGCGACTAACCGCGACATGGCGCTGACTGGTGAAAAGGGCCGCCTTAGTCGAACAACCGAGCGAATTAAACCTGCCACAGTTTTGCGTAAGCAAAGCGGCGGCTCCCACCGCCCAACCCTACTGCTCCATAGGCCAATCCGACAACTTTGGCGGCAGATCGGCATTCGCCGTGAGCAATGGCCCGAGGACTCGAATATCCCGCTGGCTTTCCAGTTCAAGAATCGTCTCGATCAGCTTATCCGTCTGCGGCCGCCCGAAGACCGGCATGATCAGACTCCTCGCCTTCCCGACCATCCACTGACGCGTGTAAGGCATATCCGGAGTTCCGGGCCCCGGCGTCGCCGCCGCTTGCACGAGTTGTGTACCGTCGTCCATCGTGATTTGAATCGCTGGCGCCGTCGAATGCTGTTTCCCGGACGAGCCAATAATCGACTCCACATCCCCGGCCCGACTCGCGATCCGGATAATCGAACGTAGCCGCATCACCTCCGGATCTTTCAGACGTGTATAGTCGTGAATCGACTTGAACGTCAACCGCCCGTCGGCAAGCATCAATGCAACCGCATGTTGCATATTAACGTCCGGAGGTCCGCTGTTGTCCGTAATCGATCCAGGCGACCAATAAGACACAACGATTTCGCGGATGTGTTTCGAGTCGATTTGACCTCGCCTGAGCAATTCACGCAGTGCGTCCAATGGCGCACTGATGGGCAGGCCTGTCGGCCAGTGCTTGTAGATCGCGCGCGTAAGATAATAATCCTCGCCGAGTTTGTCGACGAGCAGCAAGGGGTTCGCCGTTTCGCGATAGGCGGTGAAGAAGCTCACGTCGCCGGACATTATGTCGTTCACGCCGTCGAACCCTGACAACACGAGCAACGCCGATGTCACGCCGCTGCGTGCGCCCATCCCCCCGTTCATGAAGCCCTTCTCGATGTGCCGGGGATCGCGACGGAAATCGTCGATGCCCGAACATTGCTGGGCGGTGTACGCGAGCGCCCAGCGTGTCTGCTCCTCGTTAAGGCCTGCCGCGCAGATAGCGGCCGCCGCCGCGCCCCACGTGCCGCCCATGCTGTTAGTGGGCGCGCGGAAGTCCATCTTCACGCCGGTCGCCTTCATCACGCGCGAGCCGACATCATAGCCGAGCGCGATCGCTCGGAGGAAGTGCGTGCCCGAGATCCCGAATTTCTCGCCAAGCGCGAGTGCAGCCGGAATTACGTTGCAGCCAGGATGCCACGGGCCGACGAGCACGTCGTCTGTTTCGTCTGAGTGGCCAATCGTGCCATTCGCCAACGCTGCGGTGACCGGATCGCAAGCGGCCTGACTACCGATCACCGTCGAGGTCGGCTTGCCGCCGTTCTCGCGTGCGAAACGGATTGCCGCGCGGCCGCCGGGCAGTTGCGCGCCCGACACCATCGCCGCGAAGCCGTCGAGCAGCGCCCACTTAGCTTTCTCCGCCACGTCTGGCGGGAGCGGGTGCACGCGCGCCTGACTAATGTAGGCGCTGAAGCGCGTCATTACCTCGCTCACTGGCAACTCGGCCGCACTCGTCTCGCTTACCGGCGACGATGGTACGGCCGCAGACGTGGTCTGTCCGACTATCTGCGCGATCGAGTCGGTGCCGACAGCAAGCGGTATCGCAGCAGCCGCCATGATCTTACCGATGTCCTTGACCGCTTGGCGACGGCTCAGCTTCACTTCTGCCGACGCATCCCCTCCCCGCATTCTTTGATCCGCTTGATCCGACATGCACGCTCCTACGTTTTTGGGGCCGGTGTTGCGGTGTTGATTACGCCATGACTGGCTCGACGGCACCACCGCTCCGTGTTGATCGGCAGGAAGCACGTTCGCTTTCCGGAAGGCCGATCAGCCACGAATTCTTTTATACGGACGCTTCGACAGCCGACATCGATAAGGCCTGTGCCGCAGGCCGCCTACCCATCTGCAGCAGGGGGCACGCCCTCTTGTATTCCGCATCCATCTGTCAGAACTTATGGCGAATAGCGATACGTACGGCAGTCTGATGATTCGATGTCGAAGCTGTCAACTGATTGATCGAGGCGACTGCCTCCTTTCCCGTGGAATCGGTCCCGCTTGCCTTTTGATAAGTGACAACGAGGTAGACGTCGGTGCGTTTGGAGAGGAAGTAGTCGGTGCCGACGGAGCCCTGGTTATATTTGGCGCCGCTGGAACCGCCCGCACCGTTGTTCTTGGTATAGACGTAAGCCGCACCGGCAAGCCAGGCTGGCGTGATTTGATACTTAAAGTTGACTTCGACGTTGTTGAAGGTCGCGGTACCGGCGATGCCACCAGCGGGAACAGGACCCGAGGTCCTGTCGCCGAGGTTCCGGAATTGAGTGTTCGAGTACGTCGCTCCGAACGTCGCGGCTCCGAACGTGTAGGCCGCGCCGGTGCCGATCACTTGTAGCGACCGCGCGGACGCATAGCCCGAAATCACCGGCGAGGCGCCGAAATTCGAGCCTGGCACGCCACCGGTCACCGGAGCGACAGTTCCACCGCCACCATAGAAAGACGTGTTGGGATTGCGTACGTTGAGGTAGCCGACGCCCGCAGCGAGTGGCCCGTTCGTGTACCTCGCGCCGAGCGACCAGATCTGATTGCGTCCCACGCTGCCGGCGACTCCGCCCAGCGCATACACACCTCCAAAGGTGAAACCTGCGAGAGAAGGACTCGTGTATTTGATCGCGTTGTTGGTGCGGTTGGTGTTATTGAAGTTGTCATTGTCGGAAGGATGGGCGGCGATGTAACCTCCCCATTGATCGCCGACTTCGAACTGACCAAGATAGTCTACGACGGAGTCGTATTGTCGACCTGCCGTTGCAGTGCCATAAGGACTGGATAGTCCGACATATGCCTGCCGACCGAACAGCAGTCCGCCCTGACCGAGTTTGCCGGTATTAACATCGAATCCGCTCTCGAGGACAAAGACTGTGGCCAGTCCTCCACCCAGATCCTCCTTTCCGCGCAGGCCCCAACGGCTTCCTTGCAGCACACCACTCGATAAGTTGTAGAGCCGATGCCCGTCGGCATTGCTGTTGTAGTTGAATCCCTCATCGATAATGCCGTAAAGCGTCACACTGCCCTGTCCGTACGCGAGACCGCTGGCCGTCCCGAGCAACATCCATAGTGCGATAGACTTCTTCATTTACAATCTCCGTTAATTTATATATTGGTGTGTTGATTGCAACATGCTGCTAATGAAAAGAGACGAGAAAGAAAGCGCGTGCCCCTCTGCTACGCTTTTTCCTGTCCATTCGCGCCCATCGGACCAAGGACCATAACTGTCCCCGCGCCACTCCATCTGTCGGCGACTATCGAAATTCCAAGAAAATCAGATGGCAGGTCGACCGCCTCTCGCCGGGAAGTGCGCTGGCATAGTGGACGAAGGCGTTGAAGTCCGCGATGTCGGCACTAGGTATTCATTGGATGCTGACTGGCCTGTAAGTGCTTTGGCTAACCAGGTAATCGTCGGAAGTCAGTGCAGTACATGAGTGTCTCCATCTATGTATTTTGTCCAGCCATTTGACAGTGGACACAACGATGGAGCAACAAATTGCTTCTAGACGTTCCGTACTCCGAACGCACCGAAAGATGCGAAGTCACGGACTTATCGGAACTCGAACAGTCACGCCCCAACGCTGGCAACGACGACCTGCAGCAAACAAGAGGAAAAAAACAGTTTGCCACGGCGGCACATCCGACTTTCATGCACACCGTCCCGGCGAGTAGAGAGGTGGCCTCACTCGTTCGGACAGTCTTCTGAGATTTTTAAGTGGAACGTCCTAGGCGGTCATGCTGCCAATTTGATCGCAGGCAGCGTCGCGAAGTATGCCTCATCCGGCGTGCGGTCATCCAGACTCGAATGAGGTCGTCTCTGGTTGTACAAGCCGGCAACACAACGCCCATATCAGCGAGTCAAGGGAAGTTCTGTATCGTTGGCATCCGTGGTACGGGCACACGGTATGGATTTTCA